>JAHIWE010000125.1 GCA_018816105.1 bacterium
AAGTCTTGCAACTGTTTGAGTAAATAAATGTGCTAAATGCACATTTATTTATGAGTTTTCTCAAAGAGAGTGTAAACACAGGCAAGACAGAAAAGATAAAACAATAAGTGAAGGAACCCAAAGGGCTTCGAAGCCGTTGGTGGTTTTCTCAAAGAGAGTGCAAGCACAAGGCTTACTTTGTCCATACAAAGTAAGAGATGCAAAGTCCTTTAGGTTTTTATGAAAATAAAAAGTAAATTTATATGATTCAATATGCTTTTGTTTCAAAATATCATTTCCACTCACTTCTTAAAACTCCTATAAAATAAGACTTCAAAAACAAATTTTAAAATTTAAAACAATTTTGAAACAATTTTGTTTCAAAAAATGTTATACTTCTCTTAGTTAAAAACTAAGGAGAATATTATGTTTGGAAACTCAATCTTAAAAAAAATATTAGCAACAACAGCGCTGACTGTTTCAATGCTATGTGTTGCAAATGCAGCAAGTGAAACTAAGTATGTAATTGCAACTGCAAGTACAGGTGGTACTTATTATCCAGTAGGTGTTGGAATTGCTACTATTGCTTCAATAAAACTAGCAGAAAAAAATAAAATGACTTTCTCTGCAATTACAAGTGCTGGAAGTAATGAAAATATTGATATGTTAGGAAAAGGTGAAGTAAACTTTGCAATTCTACAAGGTCTTTATGGTTCTATGGCTTGGCAAGGAAAAGGTCAATATGAAGGGAAAGCTCAAAAAAATCTAAGATCAATCACAATGCTTTGGGAAAATGTTGAGCAAATTACTGTTAAAAGTAAATATGCAAAAACTGGTAACATCAAAGATATGAAAAATCTTTATGGTGAAAGATTCTCAATTAGTGGTAGAAGTTCAGGTTCTAGAGTTTCAACTGAAACTATTTTTAGCTCACTTGGAATTGATTACAATAAAATGGATTTAGAATATTTAGGTTATAGCCCAAGTTCTACTGCACTTCAAGATGGAAAAGTACAAGGTATGACAACTCCATCAGGTACTCCAACATCAGCTGTTACAAATGCTTTTGCTTCAATTGGAAATGATAATATTAAAGTACTTAATTTTACAGCAGAAGATTTAAAAGCAATAAATGATAACTATCCTGTATGGAATCCATTTACAATAAAAGCAGGAACTTATCCTGGTCAAGATAAAGATATAAATACAATCGCTCAACCAAACTTATTAGTTGTTACAAAAGATACACCAGAAGAGACAGTTTATCTTTTAACTAAAACAATTTATGAAAATTTACCATTTTTAAATAGTGTACATAAAGCAACACTTGTAATGTCACTACAAAAAGCAATTGTTGGTTTACCAATGCCTTTACATAAAGGTGCAGCTAAATATTATAGAGAACAAGGTATAAAAATACCAGATTCACTTATTGACAATAACTAAAAATAAAGGGAGAAAACTCTCTTTATTTATATGGTAAATAAGTGATTTAAAATCATTTATGTAGCTTATAAAAAATTAAGGACTATCATCATGATACAAATAAAATATTTTAAAGAGATAACATTTGCATATGCAATACTAATCTCACTTTTTCACTTTTATGTGAATATTTGGGGAGGAATAAGTGATTTATGGTTTAACTCTGCTCACTTTGCCCTTTTAGCATCACTTGGTTTTTTGACTTATGAATCTAGTAATGATGATAATAAAATAAGCATATTTAACATAATTTTTGCGTTGCTTTCACTAAGTACTTTTGTTTATATGGTTCTATTTGAAGAGAGTTTATACGATGTTGCAAATGGCCAAATGAGAACAAGTGATGTGATAGCTGCATGTCTTACAATTGCCCTTGCAATTGAGATGGTAAGACGAGCAACGGGTTATATTATTCCTATTATCATTATTTTATGTATTTCATATATTTTGTTTTTAGGTCAATATTTTGAGGGTATTTTTGCATTTGCTGGAATGGATTATGAAAGATTTTTATATAGAATGTTTTATACAAGTGAGGGACTCTTTGGGCCAATTGCTACAATCTCATCTACTTATGTATTTATGTTTATTTTATTTGCCGCTTTTTTATTAAAGTCAGGTGCAGGAGATTTTATCGTAGATGTTTCAAATGCAGTTGCGGGGAAATATACAGGTGGAACAGGACATGTGGCTGTATTTTCATCAGCTTTAATGGGAACAATCTCAGGAAGTGCAGTTGCAAATACAGTTTCAACGGGATCTATTACAATTCCTATGATGAAAAAAGCAGGTTTCAAAGGAACATTTGCCGCAGCAGTTGAAGCAGCAGCAAGTACAGGTGGACAAATTATGCCTCCAATTATGGGAGCAGGGGCTTTTATTATGGCACAAATTACAAATATACCTTTTGTGACTATTGTAACAGTTTCTATTTTGCCAGCAATTTTATATTTTGCATCTATCTCTTTTTATATTCATATCCATGCAAAAGAGAACAATATCAAAGGTGAAGAAAGTAATATAAAAGTTCTTCCATTATTAAGAGAGGGGTTTCATTTTATCATTCCTTTATCAACTTTAGTTGGACTTTTGATTTATGGTTATTCTCCTACATATGCGGCTTCTATTGCAATTGTTACAATTGTTTTAGCTTCATATTTAACAAAAAATAAAAGAATGGGAATAAAAGAGATTTTAGAAGCCTTAGCTTTAGGAAGCCAAAATATGATAGTAACGGGTGTTTTATTAATAGCTGTTGGTGTTATTGTTGGAGTTATAAATATCTCAGGTATTGGAATTACATTTTCTCAACTTATTATGGAATGGTCAGGGAATTCTTTATTTATTGCAATTGTTTTAGTTGCTCTTGCTTCACTTATATTAGGAATGGGATTGCCTGTAACGGCATCTTATGTTGTATTATCAGTTTTAAGTGCTCCTGCACTTGTTGGTTTGATGTTAAGTCCTGAAATGGCTGCACTTGTAAATGCTGGAATTCAACTTCCTGAAGTTACAATGTATTTATTATCGGCTCACTTAATAATATTTTGGTTATCTCAAGATTCAAATCTTACACCACCTGTATGTTTAGCAGCTTTTGCAGCAGCTGCAATTGCCAAAACACCTCCGATGGAAACAGGATTAGTTTCATGGAAAATTGGAAAAGGAATGTATATTATTCCTTTATTATTTGCCTTTACACCCCTTGTAACTGGTGATTGGTATGAAAGATTTGAAGTATTTATTTTCGCATTTTTTGGAATTTTATCTTTTTCAATAGTGATGGAAGGTTTTTGGGATAAAAAGATGTTAATACTTGAAAGGATCATGTTTTCAATCGCTACAATTTTATTATTAACAGAAGATGAGTTATATCATATTGAGTCATATTTTGGTATAGTTCAAACAACACATATTATGGGATTCATAATATTTGCTGTTTCTATGATTCTACATAAGATGTTATTTAAAGAAGGAAAAAAATATGCAGGAATTAATTAATACTTTAAAGTCTTGTGGTTATGATCCACACTTTGTACAAACAAAAGAAGAAGCTTTTGAATTAGCAAAAACATTTATAAAATCGGGAATGAGTATAGGACTTGGAGGCTCTGTTACAGTTGGGCAAATTGGACTATTAGACTATTTGACAAACAAAAAAGATGTTACTTTACATAATCAATATGAAGCTGGAATCACAATGGATGAAAATATTGAAAGAAGAAGACAAGGTTTAGTTTCTGATATTTTTGTTACTGGAATTAACGCTTTGACAAAAGACGGAAAAATAGTAAATGCAGATGGCAGTGGAAATAGAGTAGCTGCTTTTTGTTATGGGCCTAAAAAAGTTTTAGCAATTGTTGGTGTAAATAAAATTGTTGAAAATTTAGAAGCAGGTTTCAAAAGAGTAATGGAAGTAGCAGCCATTAAAAATATTGATAGAATGAATTCAAAAGCCATTGAGATGGGAAAAGAACCAAGACACAATCTTGATAATATTGCTAATAAATTTACTTGGGTAAAAGCAGATGACAAAGATAGAATCACAATTATTTTAATAAATGAAGAGTTAGGATACTAAAATGTATGATTATTTGGTGATAGGTGCAGGAATTATTGGACTAAATATTGCAAAAAATTTAAAAGAAAGATTTCCTAAGGCTGATATTTTAGTAATGGAAAAAGAAAAAGAAGTTGCTATGCATAGTAGTGGAAGAAACTCAGGTGTATTACACGCTGGGTTTTATTATACAGCCAACTCTTTAAAAGCAAAGTTTACAAAGGAAGGAAATGCTGCTTTAAAAGAGTTTTGTAAGCAAAGAAATCTAAAAATAAATCCATGTCAAAAAGTAGTTGTTGCTCTTGATGATAAAGAAGTTGAAGGTTTAGAAGAGCTAAAAAGAAGAGGGGATATAAACGGAGTTGAGCTTCATTGGTTAGATGAAAAGCAACTAGAGAATTTATATCCAAATCTTAAAACTTATAAAAAAGCTCTTTTATGTCCAAGTACAGCAACGGTAAATCCAAAAGAAGTAACAAAAGAGTTTGCAAAAGTAATTAAAGAATTAGGTGTAGAATTAATACTTGATTGTAAATACCTTGGTTCAAAAGCTAATATTGTTAGAACTTCACAAGGTGATTTTTCTGCTAAAAAAGTTATAAATTGTGCAGGATTATATGCTGATAATATAGCACGTGATTTTGGTTTTTCAAAAGATTTTGTGATTATTCCTTTTAAAGGAATTTATTTAAAAGATAAGAAAAATATTTCAAATCTTACAACAAACGTATATCCTGTTCCAAATCTTGATAATCCATTTTTAGGAGTTCATTATACATTAACAGTAGATAATGAAAGTAAAATAGGTCCAACAGCAATTCCAGCTTTTTGGAGAGAAAATTATAAAGGTTTTGATAATTTTTCTTTAAAAGAGTTTTTACAAATAACTTTTTATGAAATGAAACTATTTGCCACAAATGCTTTTGGTTTTAGAAGTTTAGCTTTTAGTGAAATAAAAAAATATAACCTTAATTATCTAAAAGGACTAGCTACAAAACTAACACAAAAAATGGATCATAAAGGTTACGATTCTTGGAGTACTCCAGGTATTAGAGCACAGCTTTTAAATAAGAATACATTAGAGTTAGTTCAAGATTTTGTAGTTGAATCTGATAAAAATTCTGTTCATGTATTAAATGCAGTAAGTCCAGCATTTACATCATCAATTCCTTTTGCAAACTGGGTTGTAGAAGAACATATTTTGAAATAAATGTTAAATTCTCATACAAATATTTGCTAAATAAAGTATAATATTTTTAGGAGAATTAATATGAATATACAAAATGAAAAACAAGTATTATTTATAATTCGCTATAGTTTAATATTAGTTATATTTTTTCTTTCTATTGTTATTACTACTTTTTTTTATTTTGAAAAAAAATATGATTTAGAAATATTTAAAGAAAATATTGAAGATAAGTATATAAACAGTAAAAAAAGATTAATAAAAGAACAAGTAGATAATCTTTATAATTATATAATCTCAGAGCAAGAAGATACAGAAGAGGCTTTAAAGCAATCTCTTATCTCGAGAGTAAATGAAGCTCATAAAATAATCACAAATATCTATAATGAACATAAAAATTTTCATAATAAAAAAGAATTATCAGAACTAATAAACGTAACAATAAAATCCATTAGATTTAATAATAGAGGCTATTTTTTTATATATGATAAAGAAGCTACAAATATAGTTCATCCTTTATTGCCACATTTAGAGGGTAAAAGTTTAATTGACTATAAAGATACAAAGGGAACTTACGTTTTAAGAGAATCTCTTTCTTTATTAAAAAATCAAGATGAATCATATCAAGAATGGTATTGGAGAAAAGATAAAAATGATGAAACAGAATATAAAAAGATTGGATTTGTAAAAAATATTTATGAACTAGATTGGTTTATTGGAACAGGTGAGTATGTAGAAGATTTCTCTCAAGACATACAAAAAAAAGTTTTAGTGCAAATAAATAAATTAAAATTTGGACAAAATGGCTATTTTATTGTTACAGATAAAAATAATAACTATATTAGTCATATAAATAAAGATTTAATTGGTAAAAATGCATTTGAAAAGATACAAACAACAAGTGATAGAAATAATTTAGCACAAATACAAAAAGTTATGGAAGAAAAAAAAGGATATGTTTATTTAGATTTTTATAAACCAAATTCAGATATTTTATCATCAAAAATTATATATTTAAGAAATATACCAAATTGGAACTGGACTATAAGTACAGGTTTTTATAAAGATGATGTTGATGTTTTAATAAATGAAGAAAAGAAAAAATTAGATAATAAATACAATGATAGAATTAGAAGTTTATTTATATTTTCTATTTCAGCTACACTTATACTTTTTATTTTATCTTCTTATATTTCGTATATAATTGAGCAAAAACTAAAAAAATATAAATTAGATATAGAACATCACATTACTCAAAACCAAAAACAATATGAATTATTATCACAAAAATCAAAACTTTCAGCAATGGGAGAAATGATTCAAAATATTGCCCATCAATGGAGACAACCTTTGTCTTTAATTACAACTTACTCAAGTTCAATTAAATTAAAAAAACAGATGAATACTTTAGATGATGATTTCTTATATGATTCTTTGGATAATATTGGATATACAGCAAATCATTTATCTGAAACGATTGAGGATTTTAGAGATTTCTTTAGACCTGATAAAGAAAAAATATCTTTTTCTATGGAAATTATAATTCAAAAAGTATTAAAACTTTTATACGCACAAATTAAAGATAGTAATATTCATATAGTAAAAAATATAGAAGAGATAACTATTAATAATTATGAACGAGAATTATTACAAGTTTTAATAAATATAATAAAAAATGCAATAGATGCTCTACATGATTTTGAAGGCGAAAAGTATATCTTTATTGATATTTTTAGAAAAGAGGATAAAGTATATATTGAAATAAAAGATAATGCAGGTGGAATAAAAGAAGATATAATAGAACGTGTTTTTGAACCTTATTTTACAACTAAACATCAAAGTCAAGGAACAGGAATAGGTCTTTATATGTCAGAAGAAATTATAACAAAACATATGGATGGTGAGTTAACTGTGCAAAATGTAGATTATGAATTTGAAGCTAAAAGACTTATCGGAGCTATGTTTATTATTAGTTTGCCAATTAATATTGAGTTATAATTTTATTTATAAATAATTGAAAAAATGTATAGTTATTATAAGTAAAATTAAGCATCAATTAATATTGTAGGTATATAATATTGTAAACACATCTTTGTGTAAAAAAACTAAAAGGATTCTTTTATGAACGGATTAATTTCTCTATTACAATCAGCTGCTTCTTCTATTTTAGATTTAAGTGCATTTTTTGTTCCAGGTCCAGGATTTTAAAAGATAAAGAATTTATTCTTTATCTTTTAAAAATTATAATTCATTGTAAGCATACCTGCTCTTCCTTGTGTAAATGTTCCATTGTAAAAACTCGTTAGTGCTGAACCAGCAGGTACTTTATTTTCTTTATCAAGAAGATTTGAAATATGTAAGTTTACAGATAGATTTTTATTAAATTTGTGTTGTAAATTTACAGTTAAATCTATATTATCTTTGCTATTAACTCCATATCTTTCTAGTGTATTGTAATCCATTGCAGCTTTCATTTCATCAACATAACTAATCAGTAAAGAGTATCTTGTTTTATCATATAAGTAAGACATATTTACTTTTGCTAAAACAGTCGGTGAAAAATCAGGTTCTATAGTAATAGTATCATTATATTTACTTTTCGTATCTTGTAATGTTAAACTAGAAGCTATTTGGAAATTGTAAGTTGGTTTATAAGTTACTCCAAATTCAAATCCTTTTGTTTCTTGTGAACTATTATCAGATGTTGGAAAAGTTGTTCCTTCTTGTTTAAATAAACTTATATTTGATGATTTATTATAAAAAATAGATGAATTAATTTGATATTTATTAGAAAGATATATATAGTTTATTTCATGACTTTCTATTTCTTCATATTTATTTAAACTATAATATGTTTGCTGATATGCTTTACCATATAAAAACTTTAAATGATTATTTGTATTTATGTGATAAATAGCACTAATTTCAGGAAGATAATTAATTTTATTATTAATATTTCCCATTTGATAATAATCATTTTGATAATAATGTATATTAAAAGTATCTCTAATACTGTATCTAATCCCAGTATTAAATTCAAATTTATCAGAAAAAGAATAATGTAATTTTGAATATATATCTTTGGTATTAAAATCATAAAATCGTTTTACATTTATAGTATTTAGATATTTTGTATCTAAGTTATGTTCAATATTTTCATATGTTGTACCTAGAAGCATTTTTAATTTATCATTAAATTTATAATTAAAATGTAAATCTATTTGATTTCTCTTATCTTCTGCATAATTATTTGTTCCATTTATATTATTATATTCAAGTGCAAAATCATCAATATCATAGTTTTTAATAGAACTAATAAAATTAATTTTATAATCTAATTTATCATTTATTTCATCTTCATAAGTTAAGGCTATTGCTTTTTCTGTTTGTTCAACTTCATTTCTTCTATATGATGGTTCTATATATAAACCATATTTTGTTTGATTATATGTTATATCTGTTGTTAAATTTTTATATCTATGAGAAAAATCTAATGTTTTGTATTTATTTCTAAGTAAGCCATTTAAGGTTTTTACAGCATTAGTATCTCTACTATTATAATAATCTTCTGTAAATGCATCTTTTAAATCACCATCAATACCATCTGTATTATAAAAACTTGTATTTAGTGTAAATCCACCATTTTCATTTTTATGATTTAATCTTGCAAAAGTTTGTTTTTGTCCATTATTCCCCATTCCCATTGAGGCTATATTTTTCTCATTAAAATCATTTGTAATAATATTTATAGAACCATACATAGAGTTACTTCCATAGGTAACTGCTTGTGGTCCTTTAATGATTTCTATTCTATCTATTGATTGAATAGGTGTTGCAAAAAAGTTTCTATTTGAAGTTCCACCTCTTGGAATTCTTTGTGGTGAAATAGGATTATTATTTATCATAAGTTTAAATGATGATCCTAAGCTACCTCTTGAACCTATTTGGAAATGTTCTGTATCATCTATTATAAATAAACCTGGAACATGTTTAAATAACTCATCAAGAGTTGTATAATTGAATTTTTCTATTTCTTTTCTTGTAATTATTGTTATATTTGCAGGAATTTCTTCTATTCTTTGATAACTTTTAGTTGCTGAATATACTTTTATATCCATTAATTCCTCTAGAGATAAATCATCTAAAGATTCTTCTTGATTTGTATTATCAGCAAAAATAATTGTATTTATTAATAGTAGTAAAATTGATAGGTTTTTTTTCATTTTTTTCCCTCTGCAGAATAAATTAAAGGTATTTTAATAGTAAATTTTGTTCCAAGATTTTTTTCACTTATCACGTCTATTGAGCCTTTTAATTTTTGATAGATTAGATTATAAACTATATTTAATCCAAGTCCTGTACCTCCAGCATTTCTTTTTGTAGTTACAAATGGTTCAAATATCTTTTTCTTGATATCTTCATTTATTCCTACTCCATTATCAATATAATCAATAATTAAATACTCTTCTTGTGTTTTTAAAAATACATATATTTTTGCATCATATTCTAAATTTTCAAATCCATGGATAATTGAATTTTGAATAAGATTATTAAATATTTGAGCAATAACACCAGGAGAGGTTTTAATCATGATATCTGATTCAGATTCAATTTGGACTTTTACAGGGATTAGTTTTAATTTATTATGATTTGTTAAAAAGACATCTTCAATATAATGGCTTATTTCGAATATACGGATATCATTTGTAACTTGATCAATTGAAATTTGTTTAAAACTTTTTATAAGATCAGAAGCATAATTTAATGTTTTATTCAATAGTTTTGCACTTTTACTTAATATATCAAGTTTTGTTTCCATACTAGAACGTTTAAGTGTACCATTTTCAAATTCTTTAATTAAAAGAGAAGTTTCTTTTTCTATTATTGAACTACTAGTTATTGCATTTCCTAAGGGTGTATTAACCTCATGTGCAATTCCACTAACTAAATTTCCTAATGCTGACATTTTTTCTGATTCAATTAATTGTTGTTGAGTTTTTTTTAAATTATCTAAACTAAGCTCTAATTCTTGAGTTTTAAGATTTAATTCTTTAGTTCTAATATTTACTTTTTCTTCAAGGTTGTTGGTTAAACTTTCTGTATCTTTTAGAAGTTTATTAAAAGCTTTATATAGTGAACCAATTTCATTTCTAGAATTATATTCAACTCTAGTTGAATAATTTTGAGTAGTAGCTATTTCTTCTGCACTTTTAGCTAAAAATAAAATAGGTTTTAATAAATAATTACTTAGAAAAATACATATGAAATAAATTATTATTAATAAAATTAAAGTAAATACAATCACATCTTTAAAAACTTTTTTTAACAATTTCGTTATAATTTTTGTAGATTTTTCTAAATATAAAATTCCATAAATTTCATCTTTGTGTTTTAAAGGAACGCTTATTTTTAAAATCCCATAACTTAAAAATCCATTATTTTTATCATCAAGAGAAATTTCTTGATACTTAATATCTGAAGGGTTTTCTAATTTGTGAGGATTATATTGTGCAAATATATTTTGATTATTATCAAATATTATTACTCTTTGTATATTTGTATCATTTTTTAACTTATCAAGATTTTCTTTGGCACCTTCTTTATCAGAAAATACAAGAGGTGAAACACTAAAATCAGCTAATAAATTTGCTTGAATTATTGAATTTTGTATAAAACTATTTTTTTCTTGATCGACGTTTGAAATAAAGTTGAAATAAGTTACAACAAATATGATTATTGATGATATTGCAATAAATGTGATGATAAGTTGAGTTTTAATTGATAATATGATTTTTTTCATTATTATTTCTCAACTTTTACTAATTTTGCTAGTTTCAATATTTTATAACTTGCTTTTAGATTTACATTTTCTAAAGATTGTTGATTTATTATAAATTTTATTTTTTGATTTTCATAATATAGACCAAGATGCATATTTTCATAGACATCATTTGGGTATTCTGTAATAATTAAAACTGGAGATTTATTTATTTTCTTTAATATTTTTTCAATATCAGTTGATAACTCTTTATTAAAATAGATTAAATTTAATTTATTAAGTTCATTATCTTTATCACTTTGAATATTATAAACTTTTATTGGTAGTTTTTGAATAGTTTTATTTTTATATATTTCTATCATTTCATTTTTTAATTGTTCGTTTTTATATACACCAATAATAAATTCTTCATTTAATTTAGGCCATTGAATGAATTGAGAGATTTTTTCAATAAGTGTTATTTTAATAGAATCAGAACTAAAAGAGCTACTTAGTAAAAGTAGAATTAAAATGATTTTTTTTAATATATTAATCATTTTCTACTAAACTTATTTTTGGTTTACCAAAGAAATATCCTTGGGCATAATCAATTCCTAAGTTATTTATTTCGTTAAATATTTCTTCAGAATGAACAAATTCTGCAATAGTTTTCACTTCAATATGTTTTGTATATAAAAGAATAGATTCAGTTATATATTGTGAATTTTTATTTGTATTAATATCTTTTATAAAGCTACCATCTATTTTAACAATATCTATGTCTAGATGTTTTAATTGCGAAAAATTTGAATATTCAACACCAAAATCATCAATACTAAGTAAAAAACCTAATTTTTTAAGCTCTTTTAAACTATTTATTGCCTGAATATTTTTGCTAATACTTGCTTCTTCTAAAATTTCAAGAGAAACTCTAGTTGTTTTTATTTTATATTTTTCACAATATTCCATTAAAGTATGTGTAAAATTTTTGTCCATTAAATCATGGTCTGTAATATTTACTGAAAATTCTAATTCATTTTTCGAGAAAATCTTACAGGCTTGTTCAAATACAATTTTTGTAATTTTAGTAAGCAAACCAGCATTTCGAGCAGCGCCCAAAAAATGTATAGGAGTATAAACAATATCTTCAAATATTAATCTTGCTAATGTTTCATATTTTACAATTTTTTTTGTTTTACAATCTACTATAGGTTGAAAATATGCAACTATGTTATTGGAATCTATAGCTTTTGTTAATTTCTTTGACCAAAAAAGATTGTTATTTATGGTTTTAATACTATCAAGATTTTCAGAGTAAAATTCGATTTTATTATCTTGTTTTTCTCTAGATGCATTTATTGCCATTTCTGATTTTTGTAATAAATGATCATTAGGATAATTTGCTATTCCAATACTTATATTGATAAATAAAGTTAAGTCTTCTATTTTAAATGGATTTTTTACTAAAATATTTTTGATTCTTAAAGCAATATCTAATAAATATTCATCATTTTTATTTTGAAATAAAAGAATAAAATTATCAGATTCAATTCTATATATAAAGCTTGTTTCTGGTATTTCTTTTTTTAATATATTTGCAATACTTATAAGTATAGTATCTCCTACTGAGTAACCATAAGCATTATTAATAGTACTAAAAGAATCTATATCAATTAACATTAATCCAATTTTATCTAACTCATTTAAATCATTGTATAATTTAGCTCTTGAATATAAATTTGTTATAGAATCAGTGATTAAATTATGATAGATTTCATCTTTTTTATTCTCTAGTTCACTTAATTGTTTATATTGACTTAATGCTGTTCTTGTAGTTGTGTATAATTTTGTAGAAGTTAATTCAGTTTTTTCTTTATAATCATTGATATCATAAAGATTTATAATTTCTAATTCTGGAGCATATCCTGGCTGCCCTGTTCTTATTATAATACGAATTAAATGATTATTTAGTTCATTTCTTATGTAATCAATAATTTTTAATCCTGCATCATTTGATTCCATAACAATATCAAGTAAAATAAACGCAAAATCATTATTCTCTAATAGTTTTTCTTTTGCTTCTTTTTCACTATATGCAGAAACTAAATTTAGAGATTTATTATCAAAAGTAAAATCATGTAATGCTAGTTTTGTAACAGTATGTACTTCATCATCATCATCTACAATTAGAATAGACCATGAAGGTTCTAAAGAATTAATAATAGTATTATTATTTTCTTCTTCTGCAAAAACTAAAAAATCATTTTTATTCACTAGAAATCCCATATTTTTGTATCTATTATAAAGAATAAAGTATTATTTTCCTATTAATTTTTTAATATTTTTATTAAATTAATTAAATACTTACATAGGAATTTTTTAATAAAAAATTATTTTTTATAATTTACTTATTAATTATAGTGTATTTAAATTTTATTATAAAAAATTAGTATAGATATTTAAAAGTAACATAACTTTAATTTAGATAAAATGGCAAAAATTAATAAAAATTAGGACTTTATATGGCAATTTATACATGTGGACACACAACTCCTGATTCAGATTCTATCTGTTCAGCGATTTCATTAGGATATTTATTAAATAAAATTGGACGAGAAGCAATTCCAGCAAGACAAGGTCCTGTAAGTCCAGAGACTCAATTTATTTTAGATAAATTTGGTTTTGAAGCACCATTATTAAAAACTGAATTTGCAGGTGAAGAACTGTTTATTACAGATTATTCAGATAAAGGTCAAGCACCAGCTGATATTGATAAAGCAATAGTTGTGGGTATCGTAGATCACCATAAATTAGGTGATATTACAACTTCTACTCCATTAGAGTGTTGGATTAGACCAGTTGGTTGTACAAATACAATCGTAAAAGAAATGTATGATTATCATAAAGTTGAAATTCCTGCAAATATTGCTGGAATTATGATGTGTGCAATTTTATCTGATACTGTAATTTTCAAATCACCAACATGTACTGAAGTTGATATTAAAGCTGTTAGAGAATTAGCAACTATTTGCGGTGTTGAAGATTTTGGAGCACTTGGAATGGAAATGTTCAAAGTTAAATCAGCAGTTTCAGGAGTTCCTGTTAGAGAATTGATTTTAAGAGACTACAAACCATTTGATATGCATGGAACAAAAGTAGGTATTGGACAACTTGAAGTTATCGATTTAGCTATTTTTGATTCTGTAAAAGATGAATTACAAGCTGATCTAGAAAAATTAAGAATTGAAAACAACTTACATACAACTTGTTTAATATTAACAGACATTATGAAAGAAGGTTCAGAAGTACTTGTATCTTCGCAAGATGCTTCAATTTTTGAAAAAGCATTTAACGTAAAACTAGTAGATGGTAAAGTTTGGTTAGATGGTTGTTTATCAAGAAAAAAACAAATCATTCCTTTTTTAGAACCTGCATTCGCGTAACACTTAAAAGATAGCTTTTTTTATGAGCTATCTTTTCTCTACTATATCTAAAATATCATATTTTAAAATTTTATTAAAATTAGTTATAATAAAAGTAATTTTTATAAAGGATGTTTAAAATGACAGCTTTAAAACAAGAACAATTATTTGATGAAATTGATGTTTTACCTATTGATTTGAAAACAAAAATTGTAGATAAAATCTTAAATAGTATCAACCCAATTGATAAATCAATAGATGATTTATGGATAAAAGAAGTAAATAAAAGAAGAGATGAAATTGAATCATCAAAAGTAACTTTAGTTTCAGGTGATGAGGTTTTTAAAAAAATTGCTAATAGATTAAAATAGATGACTTATTTTTTTCATCCTGAAGCCCAAATAGAGTTAAATGACTCTATTGACTACTATGAAGAGTGTCAAACTAATCTTGGACTTGAATTTGCAAGTGAAGTTTACCAAACTATCCAACGAATTTTAATTTTTCCAAAAGCATGGCAAATATTGGATTCTGATATAAGACGATGTTTAATAAATAGATTTCCCTTTGGAATAATTTATTATCAAAGAGATAATGAAATTATCATACTTGCAGTTATGCACTTAAATAGGAAACCGTATTATTGGAATAATAGGAAATAAATGCAAAAGATTATTGATAAAGCTACTAATGATATTATAGATATTATTAATTCAAAACCAAATAGTTTAAGTGTTGCTCATCAGTTTATATATGAAGAATTAGAAGCTGCTTATTATGTAATTGATAGTGAAGAAGAATTAATTGATGGATTAGGATTTTTAGAGCATAGAGTTAGAAATTGTGGCATAAGTAAAGAGAAATGTTTAGGTGCTATGAATAAAAGTTGGGATGCTGTAGATGGTTCTGAGGGTCCACAGCAATATTTATTAGAATTTACTTTAGCAGTTAGGCAACAATTAGGAAAAGAATTATCTATTATGTTTAGAATTTCAGTTGTAGAAAACATTATAGCTTTTTTTAAACTTGGTAAATATAAAGATAATAAAAAGAAACAAGAAAAGAAAGATATAAATTTATTTAAAATAGTTATAAATGAAAATAAATTACATTCTCATTTTAAATATTTATTGAAAGATGAAAATAGTAAATTAAGAGATGTTTTATCTGAATGGTCAATTGGATTTAAGGATAGAGATAATAAATTTGTAAAACAGTTTCAAGAGACTTTTAACTCTTCTTTTTGGGAACTTTATATATATAAATGTTTAAAAAAATTAAATTATATAGTTGATTTTGATAAAAGTAGTCCAGATTTTGTTACTTATACTTCATATTCAACATTGTGTATTGAAGCTACAACTGCAAATGAAGCAAAAGATGATAATCCAGAATGGACACAAGAAAGTTTTGATAGTCATAAAACACATGAAGAATTTATGAATTACGCTACATTTAGACTTTTTGATGCAGTTTCTAAAAAAAATGAACATTATAAAAAAGTCTATAGTAAATTAGGACATGTTGAAAAAAAGCCTTATATTATTGCTGTTGCTCCTTTTGAGCAATCTATGTTTTCAACTCAAAATAATGTAGCAATAAATAGAGTTTTATATGCTAAAGAAGTTGATATTAAAAAAATGGATTATGTAGATTTTCCTTTTTGTGAAAAGAATGATGGCACAAAATTAGAATTAGGAATATTTAGAAGTGATAAATATTCAGATATAAGTGCAATTATTTTTTCAACTACTGCAACAATTAGTAAAGTTATAGTTCAAACAAATATAGATTGCGATGTAAGAATAACAAAATACAAAGAAATACAAGATATAAAAGATATGATGAATTTAGTTATTGTAAAAAATTTAGATTACAATAAAGAGATTTTAGATGGATTACAAGTTCATCATAATCCTTATGCAAAAATTCCTTTGGATTTGCGAGAATTTGATAATCATTACATTACACATTATTTTTATGATGTAGAGAATGATTATATTGTGGTTGAACAAAATGAAGGAACTTTGGTATCAAGAAATACCATTTTTGCAAAAATTGTTGAAAGAGAAAACACATCAAACCCACGAGAAAAATGGGAAGAAAATATAAAAGAAGTCTTAGAAAAAAATAAAGATAAAAAAGACGAAGGTGTTATTTCTGAGTTGTTGAATGATAGTGATTTAGAAGATTTTTGATACAATCACAATAAATTATAAAAGGAGCAAAAATGACAAAAGAAGAAATATTAGCTTATTTAAAATTAAAACAGCAATTTTTTTATGATAATTTTGCTATCAAATTTATTGGTCTTTTTGGCTCTTTTTCACGAGATGAAGCAAAAGATTCTAGTGATATAGATATTTTATATCATCTTGAAGAAAATAAAAAATTATCTATGTTTAAATACTTAAAATTAAATAGTTTATTAGAAGAGTTTTTTAATAGAAAAGTAGATTTAGTACGAGATGATACAGTTAAACCACAAGTTAAAAGTTATATAGAAAAAGATTTGATATATGTTTAAAAGTAATAGAGATTTTAAACTTTATATCCAAGATATTTCTAAAGAATGTAAAAACATTAGAACTTTTACAAAAGATGTATCTTATTTAGAATTTACAGAAAATTTAGAAAAAGTGTATGCCGTTGCAAAAGCTTTTGAAAATATTGGCGAAGCTGTAAAAAATATACCAAAAGAGATAACAACTTCTTATACTCAAATTCCATGGAGTGAAATCGCTAAAATGAGAGATATTTTAACTCATCATTATTTTGGACTTGATGACAAAGTTTAATGGGATACTTTAGGAGAAGATTTTGATGAATTTGAAAAAGTAATAGAAAAAATACTTTTAGAAATTTAATTCTTATTCTTAAATCCCAACAAAATCTACAAATAAGCCCAAAATAGATAAAATCCCATTTCAAAATCAATTAAGTGAATTTATTTTAATTCATGGGAAATAGGTGCGATTCCTATACTGCCCCCGCAACGGTAATGTACATATAATAGTTTTCTATTATGCCAAGTCTTAAAAACCACTGTCTTTTTAGATGGGAAGGTAAGATTTGGTTTGAGAAAGTGTGCTAAGTCCGGAGACCTGCTTAATAGATTAAATATGCAAATCAGGCGGGGTGACCTGAAATTAGCAATAAATTTATTTATTATTTTATTCTACTAACCCTAAATGACTTTTGTATTAATTTTTATTAATAGGAAGTTTCATGCTTTTATTTCGACATTTTATTGTGTTGTTTCTTACTTTTGTTTTTTGTACAAATCTTTATGCAAAAGAAAGTAAATCAATTTTCTCTATAGTTTCAGATAGATCTGCTTCTACTTTGAATACAGGAGCAAATGCATATTTGAAAAATTCAAATGAGAAAATTACTATTAAAACTGTAAGTCAAATTTCGCTTATGAGTGAAGATGAGTTAGATAAGTATCTAAAAACATCAGATGTTGTACTTTTTTGTGGAGTTTTTGGAGAAATTGTAGATAGATTACTTTTGAAAAATTATCCATATTCACAGCTTAGAATTTCACTTCAAGCAGATAGAAGATTACTTACTTTAAATAATGATTTATTAGGAAACTCTTATATAAATATTCCTGAAGCATTACTAAAAAAAGATGATGAAAACAAAGGTTATCTAAGTTTCTTGCATAAAAAACAAATTGAATTTCCCTCTTATTCTTTTTATCTTCAAGCACGAGCTTATTGGGATAATAGAGGAAGTCAAAATATCTCTAATCTTTTTTCATTTTTATTAAATGCTACATCTGATAAAAACACTTGGCCAAAACTTGTTGAGTTAAAATCTATTCGATATTTTTTAAATGCAAATGAGTCAAAAACTTTTTTTGATATTGAAGAAATATCTAAAAATATCAATCCATCAAAAGATATTTTATTTGTACTTGATAATGATAGAGCAGATAGTTTAAATGAGTGGAAAATACATCAAGAGCTTGTGAAAAACTCATCTTTTCAAGTGATTTCAATTTTATCTTCTTGGGGAAACTCTAGTTTTGATGCAGTTGCTAGTATTGAAAAACTTGTACAAAAACTTCCTTCAACACAAGCTTTTTCAATCATATCTTTACATGATTTTGTAATAGGTGGAGGAACTGCCCGAAATGAAGTTAGTGATGTGTTGGAAAAATTAAATGTACCTGTTATAAAAGGTTTGCGAGTTTTGGATTTAAACTATTTAAACTATCATTTATCAAGTGAGGGTTTAGCTAAAAACTCTATTCATTATAGAATCTCTATGCCTGAGCTTCAAGGTATTGGGCAAGTTCATATTTTGTCATTAAATGAGGATTTTAAAGTTGATGAAAAAACAGGTGTAAATCTTTTTTCAGTAAAAATCTTAGATGATGAAATTAAAAATATCATTGGAAAAGCAAATAACTGGATTAAACTAAAGAAAAAAGATAATAAAGATAAAAAAATTGCAATAATTTATTATAACCATCCTCCTGGGAGGCATAATATTGGAGCTGATAATTTAAATGTACCAAAATCACTTTTTAAAATCTTGACTGAACTAAAAGCACAAGGTTATAAGGTGGGAGAGCTACCCAAAGATGATGAAGAACTATTAGATATTCTTCAAGAAAAAGCTGTAAATCTTCCAAATGATAAAAAAGCATTAAGCCAAATGAGTCCAAAGATTAATAAAGTTGATTTTAAAAAGTATGAATCATGGTTTAAAACTCTTCCAACAACTATTCAAGAAGAGATGAAATATGGTCCTCTTGCTGCTTTACATGTGGAAATTAAAACTTTTTTAACAGATGATTTAAAAAATATTTCTTCTGAAAATAAAGCAAAAGCTTATGATGCAATAAAAGATTACATGCATAAAACTATGGATAATCTTCACCATGCTTTAGATGGGGTTAGAAGTGATAGCAGACAAAGAGCTATAAATTTACTTGAGCAACTAAAAAATGAGTATGAATATCTTTTTAACTTATCCCAAAGTGAAAAAGAGTTTTCATTTGAAACTATGGATTCTTTAAAAACGGCCATTATAAATCTTCAAATAGAAGGAATTAAAGGTTGGGGCGAAGCACCTGGAAATGTAATGGTTTATGAAAATAAAATATTACTTCCAAGTGTTGAGTTTGGAAATATCATTTTAGCTCCACAACCTCCGCGAGGTTGGGAGTTAAATGAAGAGTTATTACATGCAAACTTATCATTTCCTCCAACACATCAGTATTTAGCATTTTATCATTATTTAAAAAGTGCTTTTAAAGCTGATGCTTTTATTCATGTGGGAAGACATTCTACTTATGAATTTTTACCAAGAAAAAGTGTAGGATTAACTTCAAAAGATTATCCATATTTGATGATTGGAGAAACACCTAGTATTTATCCGTATATTGTAGATGGAGTAGGTGAGGGAATACAAGCAAAAAGAAGAGGTCAGGCTATTATGATTGATCATTTAACTCCCCCTTTGGCTATTACAAAATTATATGATGACTTACTACATTTACGACAATTAATTGAAAGTGCAGAGTCTGCAAATGATGATATTATCAGAAAAAATGCTATTACAAAAATTAAAGAATCAATAGAAAAAGCAAATCTAAAAAATGAAATTCTTGAAAGTATGGATGAAGAACTAAAAGTTAGAGGAATTGGTTTTGATGAGGTTGATGATGAATTTTTACTTCATGAAGTAGGACACTATTTAACTCATCTTCAAGAAGAATTTATGCCTTTAGGACTTCATACTTTTGGACAAGACTGGAATGAAGAAGCTGTAAATATTATGCTTAAATCTATGAATGAAGAGAAAAATGAAGAGGTGAAATCTAATCTTATAAAATCACCTTCAAATGAAATGAATTCATTAATAAATGCTTTAAATGGTGGTTTTGTGGTTGCAGGGAAAGGGAATGACCCTATTAGAACAAAAGAAGCACTTCCTACTGGAAGAAACTTTTATGCACTTGACGGAAGTTTAATTCCAAGTATTGTGGGATATGATATTGGTGTGAAACTTGCACAAAAAGTACGAGAAAATAAAAACCAAGATATTAGAAAAAAAGAAGCAATTATTCTTTGGGCTTCTGATACAGTTCGAGACGAAGGAGCTATGATAGCTTTTGGTCTTGATTTATTGGGATTAAAACCAGTTTGGAATAGTAGAGGAATTTTACAAGGTTTAGAGCTTTTACCACTAGATGAAAATAGAATTAGAAGATATGATGTGGTTTTTACAGGTTCTGGACTTTTTAGAGATTTATATGCTTCAAAACTAGCACTTCTTGATAAAGCAGTTTTAATGGCTTTAGATGCTTCGTATAACGATATTATTAGTAAATATCCAGCACTTACTCTTGCTTTGAATTCTGCATTAACACCTTTGGGTGAGTTAAGAAAAGATGGAAATGAATCAATACAAATAAATAGTGTTGCATTAAACTGGGTTGAAGAAGCTAGAGAAATTTTAAAAACAAATCCTAATATAACTACACAAGAACTTGGAAAAATATCTACCATGAGAGTATTTGCAACAGCTCCTGGATCTTATGGTGCAGGAATAAATAGATTAGCTGAGCGTTCAAGTGCATGGGAAGATAGAAGTGAATTAGCTGATGTGTTTATAAAAAGAATGGGATATTCATACTCAAATGATAGTCAAGGAGAATTGGCAATAAAAAGCTTTGAAAGACAATTATCCAAAGTAGAAAATACATACCTTGGACGAGCTAGTAATCTTTATGGGTTGATTGACAATAATGATACTTTTGATTATCTTGGTGGATTAAATTTAGCAATTGAGAAAGTAACAGCAAAACAACCAAATAGTTTTGTAATTGATCATTCAAATGTAAATAATTTAAAAATTACTTCATTAGAAACTGCACTTTTAAGTGAATTAAGAGGAAGATTTTTAAATCCACAATGGATTAAACCACTAATGAATGAAGGTTATAGTGGAGCTAGAACAATGGGAAGTGAATTTATAGAATATCTTTGGGGATGGCAAGTTACAAGTCCTGAAATCATAAAAGATTGGGTTTGGGAAGAGGTAAAAGCTGTTTATGTGGATGATAAATTAAATCTAAAATTAGATGAATTTTTATCATCAAATCATCAAGTACAAGTACAATCAAATATGTTAGCTGTGATGTTAGTTGCTATTCAAAAAGATTTTTGGAAAGCAGATGAAGAAACGCAAAAGCAACTTGCAGAAAAGTTTGCAAAAAATATCATAAAATATGGAATACCAGGAAGTGGACATACCCATGCAAATCATCCTATTTATGATTTTGTAAAATCAAAAATCAATAAAGATACTGCTCTTGAACTTGAGAATATTTTATCTCAAAGTAGAATAGAAAAAGTTGTAGAAAAGCAAAATATTTCATCAATACAAGAAATAAAATTAAAAAACCAAAATGAACAAATAGAAGAACAAAAAGAGCAAGTAAAACAAGAATTAAAAAATACAAAAGAGCAAACAAATAATCAAGAAGAATCATATATAAAATATCTTATAGCATTTGCTATTTTGGTTTTATTGATTGGTATAATTAAATCTACATTTTTTAATAAAATAAAAGGACAATAATGTTTTCATCAATATCAGTGGGGTTAATGCACCAAATATCGTCATTACTTTTAGAACCAGTTTCTTGGGCTTTATTGTTTTTTGTGATTTTTTCAATATATGAAATAGGTATCATAATAGGAGAGGGAAGTGTTGAAATCAAAAGATTGATAAAAACAAATAACACAACTTTAGTTTTAAATATAGCAAAAAAAAGAATAGAAAGAGCAGACTTTATCACAAGACTTGCCCCAATGTTAGGACTTATGGGAACATTGATTCCTTTAGGCCCTGGTTTGGCTGCTCTTGGTGATGGTGATGTGAAAATATTAAGTACTGCAATGAGTGTGGCTTTTGACACAACTGTTTTAGGACTTCTTTCTGGAATGACAGGTTTTGTAATAAGTAGATTACGAAGAAGATGGTATGACAAGGCTCTTAGTTTAATGGAAGAAAAAAAGGTAGAAAATGAAAAGTAGATTTTCAAGTGAGCACTTTTCAAAAGAAGAAGATGAGCCTCTTGGGCCTTTGGCAAATTTAGTTGATATTATTTTGGTATTTGCTTGTGGATTAATAGCTGCTCTTGTGGCACTTAGTCCAAATCTTCAAGAGCATTTTAAAGTATCAAAGCAAACTCCTGTTGTGACTTCAGGAAAAGAATTAGCAAAAATGCCTGAAAATTTAAAAGATAAAATAGATGGAACAAATGGCTATGAGGCTTTAGGCCAAGTTTATAAAGACCCCAAAACTGGGAAGTTAATACTTATTAGCAAATAATAAGCTTATTTATTTCTATAATGTAATAAAATTAGACTATAATTAATTTGCAAAGTAAAAAATAAAATTTATTAAAAAAAGGATATAAAATGAAACATGAATTAATGACTTTACCTTATGCTTTAGATGCTTTAGCACCAACTATGTCAAAGGAAACTTTAGAGTTTCACTATGGAAAACATCATCAAACATATGTTAACAAATTAAATGAATTAATAGTAGATACAAAATACCAAGATATGAGCTTACTTGAAATAGTTTATGACTCAGAAGGTGCTGTTTTTAATAATGCTGCACAAGTTTATAATCATGATTTCTTTTGGAAAGGTTTAACTCCTACTCAAGGTGCAATTTCACAAAAACTAGAAGAAGCTTTAGTTGAAGGTTTTGGTTCTATTGAAGAATTTAAAAAAGAATTTACAGCAAAAGCAATTGGACATTTTGGTTCAGGTTGGGCTTGGTTGGTTCAAGACAATGCTCATAAACTAAAAATTGTAACAACTTCTAATGCACAAACACCATTAGCTGATAATTTAAAACCTCTTTTAGTATGTGATGTATGGGAACATGCTTATTATATAGATGTTAGAAATGCAAGACCTGCTTACTTGGAAAACTTCTGGAAACTTGTAAATTGGGATTATGTAGAAGCAAATTTAGGATAGAAAAAGAAAAGAGTATGTATTTTCATACTCTTTTTATTAATATATGAAATCAGATATTTTTAAAAATGATAAATTAGACTTTATAGAACTACTGTACTTAGAGGATGTAACTCCTTGTTCTAAAACTCATACCCATGAAGAATTAACAATATTTGCTATTAAAAAAGGTTCATTAAATTTGATTTTTAATGAAAGTTCATTTGAGTTTTTACCAAATGAAATAGTTATTATAAACAATCATATTCCACATTTAGCATCTTTAAATAAAGAATCAAAAAATGGCTATATTATTTATCTAAAAAAAGAGTATTTAAAGAATATAGATTTTAATTTTACTAGCTCTTATGAAATAATTAAAGATAAAAATATCTATAAAAATTTTATAAAAATATGTGATTGTTTATTGGATAAAAAAGTATCTTTACTTGAAAAAGAGGAAATGTTTTATTCTTTTTGTTTAGCTTTTTTTTCTTTTGAAGCAAAGCAAATAAATATAGAAAAAGAATCATTATTGGCTTTAGATATTAAAAAATACTTAGATGAAAATTACCTCGAAGAACTTATCTTAAATGATTTAGCTTTGAAATTTGATTTAACAGTTGTTCATTTAATTCGAGTTTTTAAAAAAGAGTTTGGTTTACCTATTCATTCTTATATTTTAAATAAAAAAGTGCAAAAAGCTAAAGAGTTATTATCTTTTAATATGCCTATTATTCAAATAGCTCAAAATAGTGGTTTTTTTGATCAAAGCCATCTAAATAGAAGTTTCAAAAGAATCTTTCAAATCACACCAAAAGAGTATCAAAAACATATTTTTTCTAAATGTTAATTTTGTACAAGATTTAATATTTTAATCTTGTTATACTTCAACAAATTTAACAGGAGAATCAAATGATAGATACATATATAACAAATGAAAAAATTACTTTAAATTCTTTACTTCCTCTTCTCTAATTCTTTCAATTTAATACAATTTCAATACTAAAGATATAAAACTAAATAGGTTTTAAACAATTTTACCAATAATATATATGGAGAATAAAACATGAGTTTTAAAAAATATAGACAATATCCTATTGTCGAAAATATGAATAGAAGCTGGCCAAATAATACTATATCAAAAGCACCAATTTATTGTAGTGTAGATTTAAGAGATGGAAATCAAGCCTTAGTAAATCCTTTGACAGTAAAGCAAAAAATAGAGTATTTTAATCAGCTTGTTAAAATGGGATTTAAAAATATAGAAGTTAGTTACCCAAGTGCAAGTGATACAGATTTTAATTTTACTAGAAAATTAATAGAGGAAAACTTAGTTCCAGATGATGTTTTTATTCAAGTTTTAATTCCAGCAAAAAAAGAGTGGATTAAAAAAAGTGTTGAGGCTATGATAGGAGTAAAGAAAGGAATCTTTCATTTATATAATCCGACAAATGAGTTTCAAAAAAAAGTAGTTTTTCAAAAAAGTGATGAAGAGATTATTGCTATGGCTGTTGATGGAATGAAGTATTTAAAAGAATTAACAAAAGATTTTGAGGGTGAAATTATATATGAGTATACGCCTGAAAGTTTTTCTCAAACTAATTTAGACTTTGCAGTTAAAATTTGTAATGAAGTTATAAAAGTAGTAAATCCAAATACAAAAAATAAAATGATAATAAATTTACCAAATACTTTAGAAGCTTGTATGCCAAATATTTATGCAGATAGAATAGAGTGGATGTGTAATAATTTAAATAATAGAGAATCTTTGATAGTTAGTGTTCATCCTCACAATGATAGAGGAACAGCGATCGCCTCAGCTGAAATGGCAATTTTAGCAGGTGCAAATAGAGTAGAGGGAACTTTATTTGGAAATGGGGAGAGAGCTGGGAATTTGGATTTAATTACTTTTGCTTTTAATATCTATTCTCAAGGAATCAATCCAGATTTGAATTTAACTTTCATAGATGAAGTAAAAGATTTTTTTGAAAAAACAACAAATATAAAAACTCATATAAGACATCCATATGTGGGAGAGATGATATTTACAGCATTTAGTGGAGGTCATCAAGATGCTATTAAAAAAGGAATGGATTTTTATAGAACTGAAGATTGTAAAGAATGGAATGTGCCATATTTATTAATTGACCCTAAAGATATAAATAGAGATTATGAAAAAGTAATTAGAATAAATTCTCAATCAGGAAAAGGTGGAGTGAGTTTTATCATAAGTGAGTTCTTTGGTGTGAAGATGACAAAAGAAGAAGAGATAGAATTTGGAAAAGTAATAAAAAAAGTTTCTGATGAAAAAAAACAAGAATTAACTCAAAAAGAAATCATTGAATTATATAAAATAAAATTCTAAGTACATATTTCATTCTTTGATTATAATCAATATTATTTGAAATCAAGTAGGTTATAATAAATTCAAATTTTTATTATAAGGTTATTTTATGAAGATATTGAAAATTATAATTTTTGTTAGTTTACTTACTTGCTTAAATGCGCAAATGGTAAAACAAAGCGAATCTACTTTAAAAGATTCAAAAACAAACTTGTTATGGCAGGATACAAAAGAAGGTACGATAATAAGAAGAGATTTTTTAGAAGCGCAAAATTATTGTCAAAATCTTGAACTTGATGGGTACAAAAATTGGCAAATGCCAAATTTTTTAGAATTATTTTCTATTGTAGACACAAAATCTTATAATCCAACATTGCCAAAAGAGTTTAAATATTTTGTATCTGATAATTATTGGTCAAGTAAAACTTTTGGACATGGAGTAAGTGGGGAAGCTTTTGTTGTGAACTTTTTATCAGGAGCTTTTAATAGAGAATTAATGGTAGATAAATTTTATATAAGATGTGTGAAAGATTTAAGTAAATAAAAAAAGGTAAAAGTAAATTTTAAATTGATAGTATATAATAAATAAAAATTCTTTATTTAGGATAGAAATCATGTATTTTGATGTAGAGTCTAAATTAATTAATTTAGACTCTAAAATAAAGATATTATAGAGACGTTAAATATCTCTTAAATATCTTTCTATTTTTGGAATATTATCTTTTCTACATATTAAACATGTAGGCATATTTGAGATTTTCTTTGGTAGATGTTGTATATTTACTTTATTTTCATAATTAAACTTTTGAACGATACTTATGGGTAATATTGATTTTCCCATTCCAGCTTCAATACATCCTAAAATAGTTTCATAACTAGCAAATTCAAGTTTTTTATATTCTTTTTGATTTTCTTCATAAAAATATTTTTCTGCAAAACTACTATAAGCACAACCTTTCTTGAAACTAATAAATACTTCAGGTACTTCTGGTTGTTTTGGTTCTACTATTACAAGTGTTTCATCTATTTTATTTAGAATTTCAAATTCTTCTTCACTTGGAATACCGCTTATAAAGCCTAAATCAATTTTATAATTTAGTAATAGATTTTTAACTTCTTGCGTTGTGTTTGTTATAAGTTCTAACTTAATGTTTGGAAAATCATTGTGTATTTTCACTAAAAAATCTACTATTTTAGTTACGGCATTTGCTTCTGTTGAACCAATAGTAAGTTCTTGTTCAATTAAACTATTTTTCATATCTAAAGTAGCTATTTCTATTCGTTTTAAAATCTCAGATGCATGTACATATAATTTAGTTCCTTCTTTAGTTAGCATAACTCCAGAAGGTACTCTATGAAAGAGTTTACAATCTAAATTTTTCTCTAATTGTTGAATCTTAGCTGTAGTATTTGATTGGGCTGACTTTAATTTTTTAGCAGCTTTTGAAATACTCTTTTTATCTGCAACTGTCACAAAATATTTTAAAAGATTTGTATCCATATCAGTTTTCCCTATATCTGTTATCTTGATTATATATTTGACAGTATATCATTTTTAGTGATACTATGTCAAAAAAATAAAGGAACTTAATGAAAGCTATCTTTTTAGATAAAGACTCCTCTTTTTCAATAATTGTTGCAGGTATATTATCTTTGATTATTGGTGTTGGTATTGCTAGATTTTCTTTTACTTCATTACTGCCTTTTATGTTAGAAGATAATCTAAGTATTAAATTTGCTGGATTTTTAGCTTCGATTAACTATATAGGCTATTTTATTGGATCTGTTGCTGCAATTTTTATAAAAAAAATTAATACTAAAGTAATTTTTTTTAGAGCAGGTTTAATAATATCAATAATATCAACATTAATTTTAGGAATAAGTATAGATGAGAGATTATGGATAATTTCAAGATTCTTTGCAGGATTTGGTACAGCAATGTGCTTAGTAGTCTGCTCATCTCTAATAATGAGTAAACTAAAAATTGAGAATAAAACAAAAATAATGGGTATATACTTTTCAGGAGTTGGTTTTTCAATTGTAGTTACAGATATTATTGTTAAGAGTATAAATATTAATGCTAATTTATGGCAAATGTCATGGCTTTTTTTAACACTTTTCTCGATTGTATTATTTATATACCCTTGGGTAGTTTTATCATTTGATAAAAAAGTTAAAAATTCAAATATAAAAATCTCTTTTGATAAAAGAATTTTTACTCCTTTTGTATTTATTGTAGTTGTTGCATATTTTTGTGAAGGTGTAGGTTTTGTAGTTCAAGCTACATTTTTACCAAATATAATTGACAATTTGGAAGGTTTAGAAGGGTATGGTGGTTTAACTTGGCTTTTTGTGGGAATTACAGGTATCCCCTCAAGTATAATTTGGATGAGATTAGCACATAAATATGGAAGCATAAATATGATTATCTTAGCAATGTTAATTCAAGTTATAGGTATTTTGATCCCTACATTTACAAATAATGTAATATTAAATATTTTATCAGGAGGTTTATATGGTAGTACATTTATAGGCTTAGTTGCTTTGTTTATGAATTTAGGAGGGAAGCTTTCTGGTTCTAATCCTATAGTACTAATGGGAGCAATTACCAGTGCTTATAGTTTAGGAATGATATTAGCTCCACTTTATTGTGTAGCTTTTTACGAAAAGTATAATTCATATGATTACTCTTTATATCTAACAGCAATAATTGTTTTATTTGGAGTATTTATATTAGCTTTAGCAAAAAAATTAAATATTGTAAAAGAATAGATAAATTTAAGGAGAAAAAATGCCAATAATAAATATAAAAATGACCCATGAAGATGGTGGAGCTACTAAAGAACAAAAAGAAAAACTAGCAAAAGGTATAACAGAACTTTTTGCAAAAGTGTTTGATGGGAGAGGTGCTAAAAGTGCAGTTGTTGTAATAGATGAAATCTCTACTGATAATTATGCAATAGCTGGTGAAACAATAACAAATATAAGAAAAAAGAGGAAG
>JAHIWE010000126.1 GCA_018816105.1 bacterium
AGCCATCATTGTTAATCCTGTATTAATACCTTCATCAACTATTAATACATTTTTATTTTCTAATTTTTCAATCTTTTCACCATGTCTGAATCTATTTACTTTTCTAGTAATAGATTCATCAAAAACTTGTTTAGATTTTGAGTAAACGTAATCTAAACTTATATCAAAAGCTTTAACTAATTCTTCATGTATTAAAACTTCTTCGTGCTCTGTTACTACTGCGATTTCACAATCTTCATTATTTGGTGCAAATATTTTTTCTGAAAACATAATATCAAATTTTCCATTTAATGTATTTGCTATTATTTTTGCAATTTCAAAACCACCGTAAGAGCTTGCAATTACAGTCCAATCTTCTAATTTCATACTATCAATTGGTAAAATATCTAATAATCTATAAGCAGCTACTTCTCTATTTTTAAAATAGATTTTATCAGGATTCATTAATTATTTTCTTCCATTTTATATTTTTGTTTAATTCCACCAAGAGGTTTTAGTATTAAATTAACAAAAACTATTCTTTGATCAATACCATCATCCTCACTCGATGATGAAGATGGAACTATTTCGTTTTCATATTTTAAATCTAAATTCCAACAATTATCATTTATATTAAGACTAATACCTTGTTTACTTCTAATATTATCAAGAATATTATAATTTTCATAATAAGAAACACTATAATCTTTTGCTAATTTATAAGAAGTGCTAACACTATATGACTCTAAATCTTCATAATCTGAATTTTCTGTATTTTTTGATTTATAGTAACCTAAACTTAAAGATAAATTATCATAAGTAAAAGTGGTATTTGCTGTATTTTTAATAAATTCGTCATCTTGAACATTATAAACAACTTTTCCAGAAACACTACCATAATCATGATTTACTTTTACATAATTTTCTAAATTCTGTAATTCTGGACTATCTAATTCATCATAAAGAATAGATTGAGAAAGCTTGTGATTTATAAACTGTTTTAAACTACGTTTTCCATATATAGATTGATTTAAAGATAGAGTAATTTCTTTATCTTCTTGATTAATAGGAAATGCTTTTAATTGTGTTTCTTTATCAGAACCACTTACTGTAGTTATAGCGTATAAATCTCCATCTTCTTTAAGATTTTTTGGAAGAGAATACTCAGCATTTAAATTTACTGTATGTAAATAATCTTTATAAGGTTTGATTAAATCACTTCCAATAGCAATAGAAGTTTTATTTTGAAGTAATGTCCCATCTTCATAACCATCACTTCCAAAATTATCATAATCATATTTACTTACTATTGTTTTATTTTCTAAAGTTAAATACATATAATCATCAAAGAAATATTTACTATAACTAAGAGGTACACTCATTTCATAAACAGTTGTTGTAATACCCTCTTGTCTTGTATAATTCATAACTTTTGTATCAGCCGAATATACTAAATTATCAATAAATGACTCTTTATTATATGCATGAAACTGTACTTGAGGAAGTTCTTGTAATGTGCCAGTATTAGAATCTTCTGAGGTATCTATATAATATCTTGCATATGTTCCTGTATAGTAATCAGGAGTATTATAAAAATAATTTATTTTTGATTCAACTTTTTTATCAGTTGAAACAGTTTCATCTTCATTTTCTAATGTTATATATTCAACATCATTTAGATAATTAATAGATGCATATAAACCATCATCATTTTTGCTATTTGAGAAGATATCTCTTTTCTTATACTCAATATCCAAACCATAGTGCAGATTATTATCTAAACTATTCTCTTCAACATAATCATCTTGTTCTTTAAAAAATCCTGTTTTCATTTCCAGTGTTGAGTTAATTGAATCAGCATATCTATAATATAAATAAGATCCATATCCTCTATTTGTTCTAATTTGGGGTACAAGTTCCAAATCATAGTTTAAAGCAGGTGCATAAAAAATAGGTTGAGAATAATACAGACCTTCACCACTTGAAAAACCTACTGTTGGAAATAAAAGCCCAGTCCTTCTAGTATTATCAGTTGGAAAACCAAAATATGGACTATAAAATACAGGAACACTTTTAATATATAATCTTGTATTGTATGCATTCATCCATTTTTCTTCAGTATCATAATCAGCACTAGAAGCTCTAATACTCCATATTGGATCCAAGCAATCACAAGATGAGATAATAGAACTATTTAATTCAATTAAATCTTTTTCTTTTGTAGATGATTGGGAATTTACCCAAATTCTATTACTATTCTCATATAAAAACAGTGGACTTTGATTAAAAAAATCTTTTTTTAAATCAACAAAAGCATAATCACTTTGTGTTTGAATATTATTATCTTTAATTATTAAAACATTACCAAATAATTCAAATGTATCATCCTGTTTATTATGTATAATTTTATCAGCACTTAAATAATATGTAGGGGAGAATATAACAACACTTCCTGTTGCTATTATTATATTTTCTTTTGAGTTTATATCTTTTGCTATTAACTGAAATTTTTCATTTGTTATTTCTTGCGAATAAAGTAACGACGATGTAATTACTAATGAAGCTACAATTTTTTTATACATTAACTACCAACGTTCTTCCTGTTATATCATGAAAAGTTTTTCTACCATCATTAAAAAAACCAATTAAGAAACCAGCATAAAAAAACATTTCAGAAAATATTCTACCAGTTGCTCTTAAAAATGATGAAAATAAAGATACTCTTCCCCATGAATTGACATCAATAATTCTAATTTTTGCTATAATTTTGCCTATAGTTGCACCATAATTCCAAACAAAAAAAGTATGATAAGCAACTTTCAATGCAATTAAAGGCATTACTAATTCTGTTTTCATTAAAAACATCATAGCTTCCATATCATTACTAAGTGCAAGGATACTTTCCCAAAATATTATCATAATTATCGCAGTTACTAGTAAATCATCAATTACAAAAGCAAATGCTCTTGAACGCATTGATGCTAGTTGAAGATTAGTACCATTATTTTGCATTAATTTTTACTTTAGGGCTTGATAAGCAATATCAGATCTACATTTTTTGCCTGCAAAATGTACTTGACCACATAATGCATAAGCTCTATCTCTTGCTTCTTTTATACTTTTACCAAATCCTACACAAACTAATACTCTTCCACCCGTTGCCATTAATTTATCATCAATTTTTTCAACACCCGCATAAGAAATATGAGAATTATTTAATAAATCTTCATCCACAATTTTATCAACTATAATCTCAGCAGGAGTACTAGAACCATAAGGATAATTTCCACTTGCCA
>JAHIWE010000127.1 GCA_018816105.1 bacterium
AAAATTAGAAAGATGGGGAAGAAGCTCAACTTTTAGTGGATATTTTATTATATTTATAATAAGTTTCTTAGAAATCACTTCTTATGCTTTAGGAGGTTTTAGTTTTTGGACTTTAGCTCTTCTTGCTGCTACACTTTTAGGTGTAGGAAATGTTTCAAGATGGGCAAATGTTGCTCATCCTATACTTCATGGAGCTTATGATAGAGTACCTAATGTACCAAAGAGATATACAAAAGCTGGCTTTGCAAAAAAAGGTAGTAGAAGATATTTAGATTGGTTAGATTGGATTAACCCTGAAGCTTGGATTTATGAACATAACATAATGCATCATTATCATTTAGGAGAAGATACAGACCCTGATAATGTAGAAAATAACTTACAATGGCTTATTCGTTCAAAAACACCAATGTGGGCTAGATATTTATTTGTGTATGCTTTTGCTGGGACTTGGAAATTAACTTATTATGCACCTAATACTCTTAAAATCTTAGAAAATAAAAAACGTCGTAAGCTAAAGATGCCACAAGCAACAAGTTATGATTGGAGTCCTTTTAAAAGAAATGGAGCTATTTTATGGAAAGAGTATATTCTTCCATACTTTTGTATGAGATTTGTTCTTATTCCTTTTCTTTTTATTCCTTTAGGATTGGAAGCTGTATTTAATGCTTTTATTATTACATTGATAGCTGAATATATAGCAAATCTTCACTCTTTTTTAGTGATTGTTCCTAATCATTCAGCAGAGGATATTTATAGATTTGATACTCCACATAAATCTCAAGGTGAATTTTATTTACGACAAATCATGGGAAGTGTAAATTATACAACAGGCACAAATATAATTGATTTCTCACATGGTTGGTTAAATTATCAAATTGAGCATCATCTTTTCCCAAATCTACCTTTAAGTCAATATCAAAAGATTCAGCCTTTAATGAAAGAATTATGTGTAAAACATAATTTAGAATATAGACAAGAAAATGTTTTTAAAAGAATGAAAATGAGCGTAGAATTAATGGTTGGAAAAACAAAACTTTTAAAAGTAGAAAGTATATAATTTATACTTAATCTACTAATTCTTCAAAATCCTCTTTAGGTGATCCACAATCAGGGCATTCCCAATCTTCGGGAATATCTTTGAATGCAGTTCCAGGTCTAATTCCAGCATCAGGATCACCAAGTTTTGGCATATAAATATAACCACGAACCGTACAAACATAATCATTCATAATAACTTCCTTTGAATTTAATTTGATTAGCTTTTACATTAATCAAATATTTTTTTATAAACATGACAATATGGACTTTTGCCTGTTCTTACATAATAATCTTGATGATACCCTTGCGCTGCATAAAAAGGAGTACTTGGTTTTAGTGTTGTTGCAACATCATAACCTTTTGTTTTTAAAATCTCTATAAGTTTTTCACTTATTTTCTTTTCTTCTTCATTTTCATAAAATACTACTGATAAATATTGACTTCCAATATCTGGACCTTGTCCGTTTTTTTGAGTTGAGTCATGTATTTCAAAAAATAGTTTTGCTAAACTTTCGTATGATATTTCATCAGGATTATAAACAACTTCCACAGTTTCAACATGACCTGTATCACCTTTGATAACAGCTCTATAAGAAGGATTTTCTACATGTCCGCCCATAAATCCACTAATTACATCCTTTACACCTTTTTGCTTTTCAAACAAATGCTCCACTCCCCAAAAACATCCACCTGCAAAGTGAGCTTTTTTAGTGTTTGTATAATCAATATTTTTAGCTATTGGTTCTGGTATATCCTTACTAAAACCACTTGTTATAAAGGCAAATATTCCAAGAGCAATAGTTAATATATATTTATTCATGTTATTCCTTTTTGTTTTATTGTACTGATATTTTGTGTATGAGTTGTTTATTATTTTTTAAATAAATCTGTATTTTCTAACTATTTTCTTCATTTATATGTTATATTCCCTATTCAAAAGTAAAACAAAAACTAAGATTTTATCTTAGATGAACTAAAGGCTCTAAAATGAAAAGAAAACCAACTAGAAAAAAAGAACATGCTGTTAAAATTATAAGTGATGAAAAACTAAAAGATCCAGCTGAGATTAAAGAAATAATAGAAAAGAAAAAATTTACCGGTTATTACAAAACAAAAGTACGATTTATCAATTAAAAAAAGGAAGTTAATTAGCTTCCTCTTTACTAAAACTTTGTAAGAGATCTCCATGTTCCTGCATTATGAACATTTTCAAATCCCTTTGAAAGTAAAGTACGTTTTGCCATTGCACTTCTGCTTCCTGATGCACAACAAAGAATTATAGGCTTAGTATTATCTAATTCATTCATTCTACTGTTAAGTGAACCTAATGGAATATTAATACTTCCTTTTTTATTTGACATATTGAATTCTGCTACACTTCTAACATCAATAATTTGGCCACCTTGAGAAAGCAAGTCTGGAACTAGTTTTAATACCTTATATTGAGTATATTTTTTATAAGCTACATAAGCTGCTAATGCGATAAACGCATAAATAATATTGTCATTCATAAATTTTTCCTTTTATAATTCATCTTTATAAACTATAGAGTTATATTCTTCTGAATAAATAAGCTCTCCAGAGTTTAACTGTTCAACATACTCTTTAAACCATAAAGAAAAACTTTGAGATACGATTTCTCTCTGGGCTAACTCATACCACAATGTGATAACCTGACCTTTGATTCCACTTTCTGTTGGACTTAAATCAAGACAATAATGATCTCCACATCCGTCACTTGTAAATGGAATCCAGTTTATATTCCACCAATCACTCTTAACTCCATCATTAGGAGTTGATACTTTTCCTTGAAGTTTTGTTTCTAATAAGTTTTTCCAAATATTAAACTCTTCAATAATACGCTTAGTTGATAAAAATTCCTGAGAATCAAAAAGCCAAGCAGCCTCACCTTTTTGACCATTATGTATTTTTAATACACTTATGAAATCATCAGGTAAAGTAACACCCAAAGTACGTATTAGTTCTTCTATTTCATCATTTGTTGCAGGAGGATTTAAATCTAATAAACCATCACTATAGTTGTGAGCAAGCCATTGTTTAAACTTGTCAAATTCTTTTTTCATTTAAATCCTTTAAATATTATTCGTATTCTAATGAAATTTGACTTACATCCTTTAATATGGAAGATATTGGAATTTAATTCAACATCCAAAGAACTAAATTATTAAGGTAAATTGTTTTGAGATATTTTGTAGATGTAGAAAATGGCAGAAAATTTCACCTTGTAAATTGTGCTATTTGATATACAACAAATAGAAAATTCTTACAAGTTCAAATTAAAGAATAACATTACCTGCCCTTTATTTAAAAGGAACTATTCCTTAGATTTTTCATCAGTAGATGAAGGAACTTCTTCTGCTTTTTTACTATTATTTAAGGCTTCTTTTTTCTTTAATTTCTCTTCTTTCTTTTTCTCTTTTTCTATCTCTCTTGCTCGTTTTTCGTAATTGTAATTTATTTTAGCCATTTGCTATCCTCTTAATTTTATATTTTATATATTTCCCCGATAATAAGCTGTTTATTCATTAATAAGTCAAAGAATTTATCTTTGTAGATTATTTTTAAAATGGGCTTATAAACTCCATTCTATCAGAATTTTTAGATTTTAACTTTAGACAGGAAAAGAAAGAGGACAATTTACATAACTATTTGGATTTAATAAAATTAATTATCCCTAAAAATTTTAGAAATTTTTAACCATTAAGTACATCATTAAAATTAGCTAAAAAAACAACCTCCCCTGCAGTCATACTATCAATATGAATATCACCTATACGAACTCTTACTAGTCTTAATGTGGCAAAACCAACAGCAGCAGTCATTTTTCTAATCTGGCGATTTTTCCCTTCACAAATTGTGATAGAAATCCAGCTAGTAGGTCCATGCCTTGCATCACGAATTTTAAAACCACGAGCGGGAAGTTCAGGCTCTTTTTCAAGCACGAATGCCTTACAAGGAAGTGTCAGATAATTAGTCCCATTAACACTAATATTAACACCATTTTGCAGCTGTGATATAGCCTCTTTTGTAATCTCTCCATCAACTTGTACATAATACTCTTTTTCTATACCTTTATCTCTTACTTGAAAGCTTTTCATACCATCAGTTGTAAGTAACAATAATCCTTCTGAATCGTGATCAAGTCTGCCAATTGCCATAGTATTATCAGGGAACGGAAATAACTCACCCAATAACTTTTTCTTCTTTCGTGTTTCTGGTACAAACTGACTTAAAAAACCATATGGTTTAAATATTTTGAAGTGTTTGTGATTTTGCTCTAAAACAGAATGTTCTATTAGATTGGGTTGAGTAGTGTTTGGCATTAAAGATGTCCTTGGAGGTATTGAAGATAGGCTTTTGTTGTGGAATTATATTCCTTTTATTTTAAATTGTAATTAGTTTAGTATACTGTCTGATAAATTAAGAAAATCAAGGTAAAAAAATAAATGAAAAGATCTATTGGAATGAAAAGTTCTTATGCTTTAACAGCTCAAAGTATAGATTCTGAAATAACAAAAATATCAGCTGGCAACTTTGCTTTAGGATTTGAAAGTCAAAGTGGACTATTTGTAGTTCAAAATTATGGTCGTTGCGATACTGATTTAAATTCAGAAATTAAAAATTGGATTGGTAAATATAAAAGATTTAAATTTTTCTATGCTTCAAGCCCTAAAAGTGCTTTTCTTAAAGAGTGTAAAAACTATCATGCTTTTGATAAAAATAAAATAGATAATAAAACACACCCAAAAAAACCTGAAAATACAGATTATAATTGTCCTTATTGTCACTAATAAAAGTAAAAAGGACAGTAGTTTAAAGTTGCCTGTCCCATTATTTTCATTATTTTCTATTTTAAGTAAGTCAAAATCTCTGCATTAATATTAAGTGATTTTGGTTTAATATCTTTCATTAAATTTTTAAAATTTAACACTACTTCATCTTTATTTTGGAAAGTAATTTTTTGATTAGATTTAATTAAATAAACAGAAAAATCACTTAAAAATGAATTAATAAAAGACATCCATTGGGCTATTAGCTCTGTAAAAGTTAAAGATTTTATATTTACTTTTGTATCATCATTATGGACAATGATAGCTTTATATTCTTCTAATTGATAGTAAGATCTTAAAAAAATTGAAGCTCTATTTTTAAGTTTATTTTTTAAATCTTTGTTATTTGAAATCTCTGCTAAAACTAAAAAATAACCCATATGATAAAGAGGAGTTAAAAATGAAACTAGATTTACAGGGTACTCTTCCCACGCTTTAAATATATCTTCTATGCTTGAAAACTTATCTGATTTTTTAATCTCTTTTTCTGCCACCTCAAGGTTAAATTCTTGAGTTTCTGTGTTGAAAAAAGACGAAATTGATGACATATCAGTTAAATTTTTAAGAGAATCTTCATTTAGGTATAGTTCTTTCATTTTGTCAAAAAAAGCAATTATATTAGTAGAATTCCCTTTGAGAACTATTTCTGGCATATATCTTGTTGTACCTGAGATAAGTGCAAATTTTTCTGCAGATTCCTTCATTACACTTTCTTTAAATTCAGAAGATTTAAATAAAACACTAGTGTTAATTTCTAGATGATTTTTTTTTGAATAAATTGTTTCCATTTTAATATTTCCTTAGTATTTATATTTGCTAATATATTTTTTGATTTTGTATTGTCACATAAATAGTCTTGATTCAGTATTTAACTATTTCTTCTTTGATAAAAGGTCGCTTCTATTTCTAATTTGTTATGAATTGTTATCATTTTTTGTCAATTAATCTTTGAAATAATATATCTTCTAAATTTCTTCGTGAATCAACTACTAACAAAACATAAACTTTTGTATTATCAATTTTAAAAATTATTCTCCATCTTTCAAGAATAATTTCTCTATATTTTAAAATACCAATTTGTTGTAATTCAGGTACAACTCTTTTTCTTTGGGGGAAATAGTGTAAATTAACACACTCATTTTTGATTTCAAGAAATATCTTTTTTGCTATATTTACACTATCTATCTTGACATATTCGATAATTGATTCCAAATCAAATTGTGCATTTTTTGTCCAAATAACTTCAAATTTTTTCATTTGAGATTATCCAAATAATTTTTGTTCAAGATTTTCAAACATTTTGTCTTGCTCTATAACTTCATTATTTTCAATATCATTTTCACTTTGAACAATTAATTTTAATAAATTCAAAGAATTTTGTAAATTTTCATATGTTTTAATATCTTGAATAACAGCTTTTGCTTCACCATTTTGTGTGATGATTATCGTTCTTTGATTTTCATTTACACTATTTATTACATCAGCTGTTTTTGCTTTTAAATAACTAATTGGTTTTATATCTTGACTTAAATGCATGAATTTACCTTTTTAATTAAGATAATATATTGTACTAAATTTAGATTTAATTTGGTATTAAAAAGATAAACCAAAAGTGGGAAAGGAGGGAAAGGAGACAGGCAAATTTTTTATTAATTTAAAGTTGCCTGTCCCCTTTATTTCCTTTATTTCTTCTTTGATATTTATATTTATAAATATTTTCTCTTTTTATTTTATAAAGTGGCAATTCATGAGCTGAGCTTTTTATATAATAACTATATAAATTAGTTCATTACTAAATAAGCTTTAAAATCATATAATTTATAAATAAGAAAAAAGGAGTTTATTATGTTACGTATATATAGTGTATTAATTATTTCCGTTTTTATGTTTTTAGGCTGTTCTTCAAAAACTGCAACTACGTCATTATTTGATTTAAATAATGAATATGATGTTGATGGTTCCCCCTTTTCTCCAACAAGCCAAATACGAATGCTTTCAATAAATGGTCTATCTCCTCTTCATGAAGTAGGAGAAGTATATTTTCTTCATCCAATAAGAGGTTCTCAATCTGCTATAGAATTAGAATTTGACTATGATAAGGGAGATGTAAAACTAAAAAAAACTATTATAAAATATGAACCAGATAATAGTGTCAATCTAAGCGAGCTGATTACTTTAAAGGCTAATATCCAAAAATTACAAAAAAAATCTGATGAAATTTTAAGTAAAAGAGTAGAAATATCTTCATTTAAATTGAAAGATTCTAATGTAGAAAAAAATCAAAATGAATTTGGCTTTAAATTAAAAGCTTTAAATGAACAATATAAAGGAGAAGAATTATCTACTAAAAAAATAGAGTTAGAAAAAAAGTACTCAGCTTTATTAGTAAAACCAACTGGGACATTAACAGCTTTAGAAGGTGAATTATCAACTTTAACAAGTGAATACAATAGCTTACTAAATACATATTTAGAAAAAAATTATAAAAATATACTTGTTTTTAAATGGACAAAAAATTCAGAGTCTTCTGCTAAAGCTGACGCCTCAGCTTTTGGAAATATGGGAGGGAGTGGTAGTAAAAATCTTAGTGGTTATGTTATTGCCTCTGGCGTAACGATAGAAAAACTAATATTAAATAAAAATCTTGCAAAAGAATTAAATGAAAAATTTAACTCTAATAGATTTTGGGGATCTAAAGTTGGAATAGTTTCATATGCCTTAAAAGTAAAGGATTTTGTATTTGTAAATGATCAAGATAGTTCTTTAGATTTAGGTTTATTACTAAAAACTACAAATTTACAAGATTTTAGTACAGAAATAAAAAAACTTGATGAATTGAGTTTACAATTAGATTATAATAATAAAAAGAATATTTCTAGTTTTTCTCAATTTTCAGCTCCAACAATTACAAAAATTGAAATACAAAAGGAAAAGTCTCCTGATAACATAACAAAAATAACAGATCCAAATAGAATGACTACATTATTTGCAGTTGTTACTCTAATTAATAATTTAGAAGATTTATTTAAGGAATGACTGATGCATCTGAAGTAATTTTATCAGTACCTACTCCCTTTACTTTAAAAGGGGACATGGACAGGCAACTTTTTTATTAATTTAAAGTTGGCTGTCTCTTTTTTCCATTTCTAAATCCAATATTTTAAACATATATTATTTTATTAAAATGATGTATATTTTATCTTAAAAAAAAAGAAATATCACTTCCTAGAATTTAAACACCACTCATCATATGCTTCTTAGTCCTACTAGTAGCAACAGCCTCAAAAGGATTTGTAGGCCAATAATGTCTTTTATACTTTGGAAATAACTCTTTTCTTACCTCATCGTATGAATTTTCCCAGAAGCTTTTTAAATCACTTGTTATTTGTATTGGTCTTAGTGCTGGGCTTAGAAGATGTATTTGTAAGGCTATGGTGTTGTTTAGTATTTTTGGAGTAACGCTTAGTCCAAACATCTCTTGTATTTTTACTGCTAAGATGGGATTATTTGCATTTGAATAATCTATTTTTATATTTGAGCCACTTGGAACTTTTATACTATTTGGAGCCAAAGTATCTAAAAGTTCTTGTTTATCCCAAGGGATTATTCCTAGTAAAATAGAGTACATATCTAAGGCTTCTAGTTCTTTTACTGTTGTGATATTTTGAAGATATGGTTCTAGCCAAAAATCTAGTGTTTCTGATAAGGCATCGTTTGTGAATAGTGGAAATTCATTATTCATATTTTCATTTATAAAGTTCACCCTATTTTGTAGCTCTATTGCTTTTAAACTCCAAGTTAGTAGGTCTAATCCCTCTTTTTTTATCAAGTCTAAAAGAAGCTTTGAAAAGTCATGTTTAGCGTCAAAGAATATTGCTCTTGAATATAACTCTAATTCATAGAAATAGTAGTGTTCTTTTATATCAAATTTTTTATTTTCCTTATTGTAAGTAATTGATTCTTTTTTTTGAATATATGATTCAAACTCTTTTTCTATTGTTTGCAAAGATATCTTTAGGGCTTGGTTTATATATGAGTCTTTTGTTTGTGCATTTAGATTTGCTATTACTAAAAAATCTTCATTAAATAGTGAATCTTCTATATTTAGAATTGCGCCTTTCCCATTGTTTAGTTTATATTTGTTGTCATTTTTTCCTCTTTGTTTTGCCAGTCTATCTGGATATGCTAAAAGAAGTAAAATGCTTAGATTTTCTTCATCTATTTTTCTTGTGTTTTTATTTATGCATTCAATACTTTTTAATTTATTATAAAAAAACTCTGCTTGTTTTAAAACAGCTCTTGCGTTGTGTGAACTTATATATGCACTATTGAAATCTTTTTCATACAGATGTAAAAATCTTGAATATATATCACAGTTAAAACTCATATTTTTAAATATATCTTTTTCACTCAACATTGCACTTAAAAGAGAAGCTTCATAGGCAAAGCCTAAGTCATTAGCTTTTAATATCATAAAAGCAAATCTTGGATGAACACCTAAACTTAAGGCTTTTTTACCAAAGTTTGTTATTTGATTTTCTTCATTTAGCATTTGAAGTTCTTTAAGTATTAGCTTCGTGCTATTTTGTACAGCTTCAATAGGATAATCCAAAAACTTAAACTCTTTTATATCTTCATAACCCCATAAAGATAAATCTAAAAAAAATGAACTCAAATCAGTTCTTAATATTTCTGCTTTACTTGACTTTTCTAATATCTTACTTTTATACCAAAGTTTATAGCACTTTCCATTGCTTAATCTTCCTGCTCGCCCTGCTCTTTGTATTGCTGAATCATTTGAAATAAATGATAGTTCTAAGTGATTCATACCATTTGAGTAGTTATATCGTGATACTTTTTCCAAGCCTGAATCAATCACAACTTTTACACCCTCTATTGTCAAAGAGGTTTGTGCGATATTTGTAGAGAGGATTATCTTTCTTTTGTTTGATTTACTTATTGCTTTGTCTTGTTTTTCTTTACTTAGTGTTGCGTATAAAGGAAGTACTTCTATGTCTTTGCTTTGTAAACTCTCTTCCAGTGAAGCTTGAAGTCTTTGTATCTCTCTTGAGCCTGCTAAAAAAACTAAGATATCACCCTCATCCTCTTTTATAGCTTTCAGTGTTGTATTTAAAAGCAGTGTATTTATACTTTTACTATCTGGTTGTTTTATATTTGTTTCAAGATATATATTTTCAACATCATATATTTTACCTTTTGAAGTAATAACTGGAACTTCACCTAAAAGGTTTCTTAGTTCACCTGAATCAAGTGTTGCAGACATAATCAATAGTTTTAAATCAGCTCTTAAAAGTTCTTGCACTTGAACACAAAGAGCAAGAGATAAATCAGTATGGATACTTCGTTCATGGAATTCATCAAAGATTACCATTGCCACATCTTCCAAAGCTTGATCACTTTGCAGTTTTCTCACTAGTATTGCTTCTGTTACAACAAGTAGTTTTGTTTGTTTTGAGTAACAGCTATCCATTTTTACTTGATAACCTACACTTTGCCCTACTTCTTCACCCAGAAGTTTTGCCATTTGCACAGCCACCATACGAGCAGCTACTCTTCTTGGTTCTAGCATTATTATCATTTTATCTTCAAGCCAAGATTCGTTTAGTAATGAAATAGGAACTACTGTACTTTTCCCAGTACCTGGTGGTGCTTGAAGGATAAGCATTGAGTTATTAGTAAGTGTGGTTTTAATATCTTCTAAGAGATCATGTATTGGTAGGTTTTTCATATTGCTTATTATACTTTAAAGAGAATATATTTCAAAGTTTTTTAAAAGTATTATTGGTTAATTTTTTTTTACCATTTCAATTAACTTTTAATAATATTTTAATACAATACATCAATGTCTCAGGTTGAGATACCATCATAATTCTTTCAGATGGACCAAAATCAATTAT
>JAHIWE010000128.1 GCA_018816105.1 bacterium
AGATAATCAAAGGTAAAAGCCAAATAAAAGATACAGCTTTTTTTTGCTCAATTTTTGGTTTATAAACTATTTGCTCTAACTCTTGTTTTACTATTTCACTCATCCCAAATAATCCTTGTATCAAATCTGTGTGCTGCTATCATTGTTAATATTACCATTAAAGCAAAAGAGGTAGCAGCGATTCCTCCTTTAATATTAAATATCTCATCAAGTTGTACCACTGAAGCCAGTATTGCAACTACATAAATATCAATCATTGACCATTTTCCAATAGCCTCAACAAACTTAAATATTAAATTTTTTGTTTTATTTTGCATTTTTACATTTATTTTTAATGAAATAAATATAAAAAGTAAACCTATTAACTTTATCATAGGAATTACAACACTTGCTACAAATACAACAATAGCAATAAAATAACTCTCCATATCCAAAAAGCTAATAACACCTTCTAAAATAGTACTTTCAATATTAACTCCAAGCTTTGTAACTTCCATCATAGGATAAAGCATTGCAGGGATATATAATAAAATTGCACAAATAGTAAGGGCAAGGGATACTTGTAAAGAGTTTTGTATTCTATGTCTTACTTTATGCTTACATCGTGTACATACAAAATCATCATAATTTTCTTTTTCATACATTTTATGACAATTTTTACAAGATATTAAAACCATCTATTCTCCAAATACACTCTTCCCTTCAAATCTTTTATTTGACATATAAAAACAAAAAACATAAACTAACATAATATAAAAGCCTACATCAAATTTTGTAGAGCTTACCATTCCTATAAGTTTAATATATGTAACAATTATACTTATAATAAATACTTCAATAAACCCCCATTCTTTAAAAAAATGAAAACTATCATGTAGTAAGGTTTTAGTAAAAAACTTTATTTTAGTTTTTGCTTGAATAAAAGAAAAAATAATTACTAATGAGTTTAATATTGGAGCTAGAATAATAGTAAAAAAAACAATAAGTGCCACAAAAAAGAAATTCTGCTCAAGTAAAATTATAACCGTACCGATTAATGTAGCTTTTAATTCTGTATTATTTATATTTAATGAAATAATAGGATAAATATTCAAAAGTCCAAATAATAAAAGTGAAGATATTGCAAAATATAATGAGTCATTTGAGTGTTTTTTATTAGTTGAAAGTTTACTATTACATCTAGGACATTTCTGTACTAATTTTGTATTTAACTCTTTTTTTATAAATAATCCACAACTGTAACATTCTACAATTGTATTAATATTTTTATGCATCAAAATCCTAATTTAAAAATCTCGGTATTCTAACATAGTAAACATTTTTTTTGATTATAAAAGTGTTTAAAATCAAACATATTGTATTATGTTATTTGCTTTTATGCAAATAATATAATATATTTTAAAGGTTAATAAAAATGCAATTTACAATATCACAAGCACAACTAGGAACAAGACCTCCTGTAGTAAAACCAAGTCCAAAAGTTTTAGAATTTTTAGGAGAAAAAGGAATGAGAAAATTAATTTCTGATCACTATGATATTTTAAGACAAAGTAATATAAAAGGACTATTTCCACCAACAGATGAAGGGTTTGAATTAGCAAAACAACATTCAGCTGATTTTTTTATTCAAATTTGTGGAGGACATCCATACTTCAATGAAAATAGAGGTGCTCCAATGATGGCTTCACGTCATCAACCTTTTGCTATTACACCAGAAGCTAGAAGAATATGGCTTGAATCTTATATCATGGTTTTAACGCCTCTTGATATGCCAGATGATTTAAAAGAATCTTTCTGGAATTATCTTGATATTTTTTCTATTTGGATGATGAATACTCCTGGAAAATAATAAAATGGGCTCGCCCATTTTTATTAAATAATATTATTTATCCTCTATTTACCGATATACTTTCTGATTTAATAATATTTTTACAAAAAATATACCAAAATAAATGTTTTTTTGATATGATAATAAAGTTATTTTTTATTAGGATCAATTATGCCAAAAACTTTTAAAAATTATATTTTTTCAGGACAAATTATTCTCGTTTCAATAATTTTTTTAATATGCTTTATATTTAGTACTTATTTACATACAACGCTTACAAAACAAGAAGCATTAAAACACTCCCAATCCATATCAAATCAAATCTTTTCTTCAATGTATCAAGTTATGAAAAAAGGATGGAGTAAAGATGATGTTAAAATGTTTACAAAATCATTAGAAGATAATTTTGTAAGTAGCAATTATGAAATAAATATATATAGAGCTCAAAAAGTAAAAGAAATTTTTGGTGAAATACAAGAAAAACAAAAAGATATAACATTAATTGATGTACTAAATGGAAAGATTGAAAACTTTGAGAGTTTTGAAAATAATATAGTAAGAACAATAATACCCCTAAGAGTAAAAACAGATTGTATTTCATGTCATGTAAATACTATTGAAGGTGATGTTTTAGGTGTATTAGAAGTAAAACAAGATTTAAATGATGTTTTTCATGAATCAAAATATCAATTTATTGCATTTTTTTTAATAATCATTCCTTTATTTTACCTTTCTGCATTTTTATCTTCAAGATATACAAGTAAACAAATAGTTGATAGTTTAACTTTATTTAATAATAAAGTTAAAAATATAAATTCTGTTCAAGATTTTAAAGAGTTTGATTCAAAAAATATTGATTTACACTTTAAAGAGTTTAATGAAATTATTAATAATGTAGATTTAATGGCAGAAAAATTAAAAGTAATTGCTGTTGATAAAGAATTATTAGAGTTTGAAATAAGACTTCTAGATAAATTTATTATTACATCAGATGTTGTAAAAGATTGGAAAGAGTATATTAGTGAATTATTAATTGAAATTAACAAGATCATGGAAACATATACTTTAATGACTATTTTTAGAGTAGGAGATGATCAGTTTGAAGTTGATATTTTTTGGTTAGGAATGCCAAAAGAAGAACAAAAAAATGTTTTTGAAAAATACATAGATAAAACAATTAAAGACTCAGAATATTTCCAAGGGATGAGTGATTTTACAATTAAACATATAGTTGCCGATAGAAATAAATGTTTAAGTGGAGTAAAAGAAGAAGAGATAGAATATCGTTCTAAATCTTTATTTTTAGATAGTCCAAAAATTGGTGGAATTGTAGGAATTGGATTACAATCAGCATTTTCAAATGACCCTGTTAGATATATAGTTATAGATTCAATCTTAACAACTATGGCAAATCTAGTGGGTTCAGTAAAAGCTATTAATAAATATACTCAAGACTTAGAATATTACGCTGCACGTGATCCTTTGACTGATTTATTTAATCAAAGAGTATTTAATGATATGATGAGTTATGAAATAAAAAGAGCAGATAGACATGAGTATTCATTTGCTTTAATGGTTATAGATTGTGATAATTTTAAACCTATTAATGATAACTTTGGACATGCCTTTGGTGATAAATTTTTACAAACAATAGCTGATATTTTAGAACAAGAAAAAAGACCTGAAGATGTTGCTGCTAGATATGGGGGAGATGAATTTACTATTATTCTTCCTGAATGTGATGAGAATGGTGCATTAACAGTTGCAAAAAGAATAGCAGAAAGAATAGCAAATGAAAAACTTATAGCTCCTGATGATACAAAAGTTGGTCTTACTATTTCAACAGGAATTTGTGTATATCCACAACATACCACATCACAAACAGATATGTTTATAATTGCAGATGCTATGATGTATCAAGCAAAAGAAGAAGGTAAAAACTCAATTAAAATTCCTGATCAAAAAGATATATCTCAAATTCTAAAAACTAATCAGGAGAAATCTTCTTTATTGATTAAGGCAATTGAAAATGATCAAATAGAAGCATATTTTCAACCAATAAGACCATCTTTAGTAAATAATGATTTAGTGATTCATGAGCTTTTAATGAGGATAAACCAAGATGGTAGAATTGTTTCAGCTTATGAGTTTATAGAAATCGCAGAAGCTAGAGGATTAATAAATACTATGGATTTAATGGTTATTGAAAAAGCCTTTAGAAAAATAAAAGAAACAAACTATGAAGGTATTTTATTTATAAACTTATCACCTAAGTCTTTAATTATGGGAGATTTTATTAATAAAATAAATAATTTTGTAATTACTTATGGAATTGTAAAAGAACGTATAGTATTTGAAATAACAGAAAGAGAAACTGTAAAAAACTTTTCATTATTAGAAAAATTTGTCCATGCTTTAAAAGCTGAGGGTTATAAATTTGCTATTGATGATTTTGGTTCAGGATTTTCATCTTTCCACTATATTAAAAAATTTCCAATTGATTACATCAAAATAGATGGTGATTTTATTATAAATATCGATAAAGATATAAAAGATAGAGCCTTTGTAAACAGTATAGTAACACTAGCTAAAGAGCTAAATATCAAAATCATTGCCGAATTTGTAGAAAGCCAAGAAATAGTTGAAGTATTAGATCTTTTAGAAATAGACTATTACCAAGGTTATCATATTGGGAAACCAATAAATAAATTTATCTCTTTAAAATAAGAGATAAATTTTCTTAGTTTCCAATAGCAAGAGCATATAAAATCATAGAGGTTTCACCCACAAACTCACAAACTTCATCATCATAATAAGCCCCTATTCCACTACATCCAATTCCAAGATAATTTGAAGCTAAATATAATCTATGGCCTATAATTCCAGCTTTTTGATAAACCTCTTGATAATTAGAACTAGTACTTCCTAAAAAAAATGTAACCGCACTTGATTTTCCCAAATCTTGCTCTAGACATAAATATCCAGCTTTAGTACAAAAATCTCCATTTTTAATAAGTTCACCATTTTTATATAAACCAATTGCTAAACCTTCAACTCTATTTATAGTGTAAAAAATATCAATATTTTCATCACAATCACTTGTTATTGCTTGATTTAAAATATTAAAAATTGATTCAAACTGAACTTTAGAAATACTTTGATTTGAAAATTCTCGAATTGATCTTCTTTGAAAAATCGTATCTTGAAATCTATTTTTTTGAAAATTAAATATTGCCTTATTTTCTTGGGGCTTCTTATTTATTATTTGTAAAGTCTCTTTATATGCACCTTCTACCATTTCATTTGCATAAAAAAAACTAATAGCACCTTTTTCATAACTTGATCCATCAAGTGTAGGTATATCAAGTAAAAAAGGGTCTTTTTTACTATCTTTTTTATTACCACAAATTACAATTGAAGTAAAAAACTCTTTCTCATCAAATGAAAAAAACTCATTTAATTTTTCTTTTGAAAAATCATATACAATCTCAAAATTTTTATCGAATAAATAAGCACTAGCTTCAATAGATCCAATATAATGTCCAGCATCCAATAAACAATACCTAAATGCTCTATTTTTATACTTCCATGATGATCTAAAATATAAAGATGATATAAAAAATATAAAACCATCAACACTGCAATCTAAACCTAAAAGATTCTCTATTCCTTCAGTATCTTCTAGTTTTTTTAATAATACAGCACTTGAACTTGCTACTTCTAAATGATAAATACCATCTTCAAAGCCATCTGTATTTCTTACTTGAAAATATATCTCATTTGGATATAAAGCTCCAGCACTTGGATTCACTCGAAGATAATATTCTGCATTTGGATAAGTTTTTTTTGCACTAATTCCAGCTAATAAATATAAAAAATTATAGTTTGGATTTTCACTTAAAAGTTGAACTCTTTTGTAATCTTTTGAATAGTTTTTAAACTTATTTGGCGGGTTATTCCAATCTACTCTATTTGGATTTGTTCGAATAGACATATAAGAATGTTTTGTATTTTGGTGATATTTGTTTAAATTTATTAACATTTTAATCCTAAATTTTATTTGTTATAATTTAGTATTAAAGCGTAGTCATACTTAAATAGCCCATTAAATATAAATAATGAGCTTAAAAGTTCAACTTAATAGTTGAACTTTACAGCAAAATTTGATGTGCTATAATCATAATCATTTGTTGAATATCTCATATTAGTTGTTTTATAACTTCCTTCAAGTGCTACATTATCAGTAATTTTGTACTCAAGTGAAGCACCATACCCAAGACCAGTTGCTGAATTATCATCAAGATATTGATAAACACCTGTTCCTAAAGCATATCCTGTTAAATTTTTTATTATTTCATAACCTGCTCTTAAATCCATATCAACAGTTGTTACTTCAACATCACTTGTTACATTTCCATAATAAATACTATTTCCAAATCCTAGAATTATTCCATTATCTAAACGTTTATTTGAAGTATAACCCCCACCAAATTGAGTGTAAGATTCACCATCGATTTTTGCAGAACTAGCGCCAAGAGATACTTTTGTATCAAAGCCTGTTGCACTTAAAAATGATGTAAAGCCAGCTATTAAAGAAATAGCTAATAATCTTTTTTTCATTATATTCTTCCCTTTTAATTTTTTTTGATTGTTTGATTTTTGGCAGTATATATCACATAAACTTAATAATTGTTTTGAAGATTTTTAAGGTTTTTAAACTTATAAAATAGTACTAGAAAACTAGTACTATTTTTAATATTTATTTTTTACTTGTACTAATACCTGGCTGTTCAGGTGTTCCTACATAATCACTTGGAAGAGACGTTGTTTTTAAATAAGCAAATATAGCTCCAACAGCTAAACAAAAAAGCACTATTAATCTAACTGTATTTCTTTTTTGTTTTGATTCTTTTCCATTATAATCATCAATTTTATTTAAACTTGGTTCATTGTCAAAATTACTCATAATATCTCCTTTTTGTATTTTCATAAGTATAGCTAATAAAAACTTATACTATTTATTATAAGATAAAGTTATATTAAAGAAACCATTAGTTGATTTACAGTAACTGCTATATCTTTAATATCTTTTGTATCTTTTGCCATAAATGTATCTAAGTGATCTCTTATTTTGTAAAATGTATCTTTTTGATTTGCAATAAAATTTGAAAAAGCTACATCAGGCGCTTCATTTACCCTTTGGAATTCTAGTATTTTTTTAGTGTAATGAACAACAATATATTCAATAAACTGTAAAACTTGATTTCTAAGTGCCATATCACTAGGACTTGTAATTTTTGCTCTATTTAATGCAAAAATAATATCTAAGATATTAAACTCATGAATTAATGAGTAAAATAATATAATTACATCTTTGAATGAATGTGGAGTATTCTCTTTAATAATAATAGCTGCAATTGCAAATCTTAGATAATCTATCACACTATAGAATGTATTAAAATCAGTATCTCCTTCAATTATAACTTCAACTTTTTGATTATGGACTTGAGATAAAAGATCAAACAACTCTGCTTTATGATCAAGAATATGCACAGAATCTAACTGATTTTTTTGAAGATATTTAACCATCCATTTAGTACTTGCATATAAAATATATTCTAATTTATTTATTAATTTATACTGTTTTTCTATTGGCATATTTGCATCTTGAGCATAAATTTTTTCTCTAATTTCTCTTGAACCAAACAATAATTTTACAACTAAATATGATTTAATTTTTAATAAAAACTTCTCATTCCCAAGTTTTTTATAATCAGAGATAAAAGTGATTCCTTGATGATTTAACACGATATCTGCCATTAAAGTTGCAATTATTTCTCTTTTTAAAGGATGTTTTGCTATTTGTTGTTCATATGCTCCAACAAATGATCTTGGAAAATATCTATATAAATATTGTTCACAAAATGGCTCATCAATTAATGTTGATTCTAACAATATTTTTTTAATAAATATTTTACAATATGACAATAGTGAACCTAATACTGGTCTTACAATAGAGCCATTTATATCAACTATATCACTTAAATTTTCATTTTTAGGAATGTAAAAATCTCTTCTATTAAATGCTTCAACTTTACTTTCTAAGATTTCAATAGATTTTAAATAATCATTTGGATATTTTCTTGAGAATTGTTCATCAATAGAAATAGCACAAGCTTGGTCATAACTATTTCTAAGAACCAATTCAACAACAGGTTGGGTTAAAGATTGTAATGTATCTCGTGTTTGTTGCTCAGTTAATATACCCTGATTTTTTATTATATTTAATAAAATTTTTAAGTTTACTTCATGATCTGAGGTATTTACACCTGCAGAGTTATCAATAGCATCTTGATTGATTCTTCCACCATTTAAAGCAAATTCAATTCTTGCTTTTTGAGTAAAACCTAAATTTCCACCCTCACATACAATTTTTGCTTTTAATTCACTAGCATCAACTCTTACTGCTTCATTTTGTTTATCACCTAAATCAAGATTATTCTCATCACTAGCTTTTACATAGGTTCCAACTCCACCATTGAATAATAAATCCACATCAAGGGTTAGAAGTTTTTTACATAACTCTTCACCTGAAATAGTTTTTTTAGAAGATTTTATAAGTTTTTTTATCTCATCACTTAATTCTATTTGTTTATCATTTCTTTTAAATACTCCACCACCTTTTGAGATTAGTTTTGTATTATAGTTATCCCAACCACCATTTTTTGATTCAAAGAGTCTTTTTCTCTCAGCGTATGAAGTTTTAATATCAGGATTTGGATCAATAAAAATTTCTCTTTGAGAAATTGCTGCAAGAAGTCTGAATTTTTCTGATTCCATCATCCCATTTCCAAAAACATCTCCACTCATAGAACCAATTCCAACTACTGAGATTTCCTTTTTATGAATATCAATACCCTCTTCAATAAAAAATCTTTGAGTTGAAACCATCGCACCTCGAGCTGTGATTCCTAAATCTTTATGTCCAAAACCATTACTTCCACCACTAGCAAAGGCATCACCCAACCAGTAATTTCTTTGTATAGCAATAGCATTAGCCACATCACTCATAGCAGCTGTTCCCTTATCAGCAGCAACAACGAAATAAGCATCATCTTCATCATAACAAACAACATCAGGATTTTTTACAATCTTTCCATCAATCATATTATCAACTAAATCTAAATTTGCATTTATAAATAGTGAGTAAATTTCATTAAAAAATTCTTTTGAAATTTCGCTTGAATCTTTGTTTATTACAAAGCCTCCTTTTGCACCATCTGGAATAATGATAGAGTTTTTACCCTCTTGTGTAATCATAAGAGATTTTACTTCTTGACGATAGTCATCATGCCTATCAGACCATCTCAATCCTCCTCTTGAAATCTTTGACATTCTTAAATGAACACCATAAAAATCCCTATGATAAATAAAGTTTTCCAAATTTGGTTGTAAACCTTTTAAATCTTTTGAAAATGTTTTTGTATCTATTTTAAAAGAAATAGTTTCTTTATTTAAAAAGTAGTTTGTTCTTAAAAGTGATTTTAAAAATGACATTGTAATATTTAATATTTTATCATCTAAAATTTGAGGCACTTGTTTAATTTTTTCTTTTATACTATTTTCAAATTGAGCTAATAACTCTTTTTTATTTTTGATTTTTGGATCAAATTTCGTAAGAAAATATTCAACAAATAATGCTGTAATACTATGATGTGTTGTTAGTGTATTTAAAATTGCAGCGGAATTTATTGTTAAAACAGCTTGATCTATATATTCAATAAATCCTCTTAAAATCATTATCTTTCTAAAATTTAAGTTTTGTTCATAAACTAAAGAAAAAGCCTTTGAATGTTTTACTGTTGGATCTTGTAGTGATTGCGTGATAATTATTTCAATATTATCTTTTGCAATTTCAAGTTTTTTTAAATCAGAAATATTTAGATTAAATCTTGAAATAAAAATCAAATCTTTTTCATGGGCAACATTATAAGTCACCTCATCGATTATTTCAAATCCAATATTATGTAATAGTGGTGTTATATGTGATAAAAAGATTTGTTCTTTTGAAAAAATTTTAATATATTTACTATCTTTACTATCTAATATTTTTGTAACAATCCTATTTCCTAAAACTTCATTAAAAAGTTTTTCATCAATATTTAAATCATCACTTGTCAAAATCTGTGAGCAAATCGCATTAATATCATGTGTAGCCATATTTAAGTCCTTAAAATATTGTATAGAATATTATACTACTCTTTATATCTTAAGAATCATTAAAAAATTGCTTATTTAATTAGTTTTTTATTTCTTATTCTGCTGTAATTTCACATATTTTGGAGTTTAGTAATTTTTGTAAATCTTTTGGTTTTACTTCTATATCAAGTCCACGTTTTCCACCACTTATAAAAATAGTTTCAAATTTATTTACACTCTCATCAAGAACTGTTTTTAAAAGTTTTTTTTGCCCTAAAGGTGATATTCCACCAAGTAAATATCCTGTTACTTTTTGTGCTTCATCTTTATTTGCCATCACAGCTTTTTTTACACCAAAAGCAGATGCTACATCTTTTAAACTCAGCTGATTTGAAACAGGTAATACACAAACCACCAACTCTTTTGGACTTAGTTCTACTAATAAAGTTTTATAAACCTGATTTGCATCTAATCCTAATTTAACTACTGCTTCATCACCAAAATTTGTACAAGCTGGATCATGATCATATTTATGTACTTTAAAGTCACATTTATTTTTTTTAAGTAAATTAATTGCAGGTGTCATTTAAGTAAAATTCCTCTTTTAAAATCTCTTCACCATTTATCAAAATTGCAATAAAATGTTTTCCTAAATAGTGTTTTCGTGTTGTCATATTTTTAAAACTCTGTTTTTTTGTAAACTTTTTTGAAGATGATTTTATCTCATTTTGACTTATCATAAAGATTTTTCTATTGTGAGTTTTGTTTGATTTTAAATAATCAATAGCGTATTCAACTCTGATATTTCCAATACTTTCACTTGAATTTATCTCAAAGGAAAAAGTCAAATTTTCATCTACATTTACACTTTTATCATAACAAAAATCTATGAGATTTATATGATTTGATTTAGAAAAATCAAACAAGTCTAAAATCTGCTTATTGCCTTTTTTCAGAAGTGTTCGAGATGCATGTTTACAAATCCAATCCAGCTCTTTTGAGCTTCCAAGATTTACTTTTACAAACTCTATTACAAGTTCTGGATTGTCTTTTGAAATATCATTTAGATTATTTGCAACAGATTTTCTCACATACAAACTTTTGTCATTTTTTAGAAGTTCTATTATTTCTAAAACTTTTGTTGGGTCTTTTTTAAACAAAGGAAGTGCAATAGCCCAAGGAAGCCTTGGACGACACCCTTCTGATGAGAGTCTTCTTAAGTGTTCATTTGAACTTTGACTCCAAAGCTTCATCTGATTCATAGTTTTATCTTCATACTTTAAAATAAATTGTCTAATTGCAAACTCACTACTAGAATCTTGTGTGAAAACCTCTAAAGCTTTCATAGAAGACTCAAAATCATCAAGCCCATAAACCTCAACAAAATCTTGAAAAAACATAGCTTCAAATGAAGTAAAATCTTTCGAAACAGGTTTTAAAACTTCTAGTTGTTTTTCATAAGATAAAGGAAGATATTTATGTATAGTTATAGCAATATGACGCATACGAGCTTTTAGTTCTAAGTTTTCCCAACTTTTGTCAAAAATAGAGTTTATAAAACTATTTGTATCAAACTCTTTGTAATTTTCTTTTATCTTAAAAGCAAGATTTTTTATATAATCTTCTGTATATACGTTTTTTAGTTCTTCTGCCATGTTTTCTCTTTTTTAAATTAGTTTGGATATTAAATCATTTGCACTTATATCTATCTTAGAAAATGCAAACCACTTTTTACCAAGGTCTTTTAAACTTGCCCCTATATGATAAACTTCATAATTATCAATAATCAAAAATCTATCATGGGAATTTTTGAAAGTTTTTAAAGTGATATTATCATACTGTTCTGAGTATTTCTCAAAATCAAGTTTAAGTTGTTTTGAAATAGTATTAGTATAAATAGTTATTTTTATATTTGGTATTTTTGAAAATAGAGTTAAAACAGAATCATCTATGTAATTATCAATTAATATTATTTCATCTTTTGCTGTTCTTATCAAATCAGATACAAAACTATAAGCATCATAAACTTGCCCATCAAAAAATATACCTTGTTTGATTTTCAAACTATTATCTTCAAATTTAGCTGAGATATTATCAATTTTATTTTTCAAAATATTCACATCTTTTTCTAAAGAAACAAATCTTTCATTTGTGATTTTATCGCTATTTATTACATATCCATTTTGAATATAATTTTTTAGAATTGATGTTGCCCATTGACGGAATTTTGTGGCTTTTGAAGAACTTACTCTATACCCAACACAAATAATTGCATCTAAATTATAGTGTTTAATAACACGAGTTACTTTTCTATTTCCTTCTTGACGAACTACCGAGTAATTCTCGGTAGTTGAATTTTCATTTAATTCTTTTTCCTTATATATGTTTTTTAAATGCAATCCAACATTATCTGTACTTGTGTCAAATAATTCAGACATTTGAGATTGATTAAGCCAAATTGTTTCTTCATTTACAGAAACTTTTAGTTCTAGTTCACCATCATTATAAACTACAATATTAGATATATTATTCATAAAATACCTTTTGAAATTAATTGATTTTGAACTATATCGTAAAAGATAATTTTGGGTTTAAAATATTACAGATTGTTATGTTTTGTTAAAATTTTTATATATTCAAAATATTTTAATTATCTTATTCTTTTAAGAGTAATTTATATAGAATATTGAATAAATAATTAATCAAAGGAATTAGATTATGGCACAAATAAGAACAACAGTGAGTCATCCAGATGGTTTTCAAGGTTTGCCATGGTACGAAATTAAAGATAATAAAATTTATACTACGGTTTCCCATCCAGCAGGATTTAATGGCTTACCTTGGTATGAAATAAAAGATAACAAAATCTATCCAACAGTTAGCCATCCTGATGGTTGGTCGGGACTTCCATGGTTTGAAATTAATGGTAATAACATAAATTGCGCAATAAATCATCCAAAAGGTTGGCAAGGTTTACCATGGTACGAAATCATATAATTTAATAATAGAATCTTCTAAAAAATTAGATCTCTTGAATCAAATATAATAAAAATAATTGAAGATTAAAGCTTTTTACTTTTCTCACTTTGTATGGACAAAGTAAGCAAAACCACCAACGGCTTCGAAGCCCTTTGGGTTCCTTCACTTATTGTTTTATCTTTTCTGTCTTGCAAAACTCGTAAATAAATATGCTCCCAGCATATTTATTTACTCAAACAGTTGCAAGACTTTTCGAAAAGAGAAAACAAACGTTCAGCTTCTGCA
>JAHIWE010000129.1 GCA_018816105.1 bacterium
ATATAAAATATAATACTTAATATAACATATTAAAGAACATATATAAAAATATATATGATATAATATATATATTATAAACTTGTAGTATATAAACTTTTTGGAATATAAACCTTTATAAAATCCGACAGAATTATAATTTTTTCATACCTAAAATATCGTCAAAAAGTAGGCTTGTTTTGGTTTTCTTTTTAGTAAACATAAGGGGTCTATAAGAACCGGTTTTGATTGATTTATCTTCTATCATTGTAATTTCTGAAAATTCTCTATCAATATACTTTTTTAATATTTGCCCGAATTTTATATAATCGCTTTTTTCATCTAAATCTAAATATCCAAACGGATAATCTATATAATCTTCTAAATCTTCTACTAATAGATTATCATTTTTATTTTCAATATCTACGGTTTCTTTTTGCCTTATAATCTTTTTTATGGCTTTTTTCTTTATCCATTGGTCTGGTTTTTTATTATAAATAAGTTCAAATAATTTTTTAATTTCTTGGGTTTCGGAATCTGTAGTAATAAAATTATTTTCAAAATCTACAATTCTATTATGTAAAGGGTTTATAATATCATTTGCTTCTAATATACCTCCACAAACAGAAGCCCATTCAGGATAACTTGTAAAAACGGCAGTTGATTTTGGTGAACCTTTTTTAAACCAATTTTTTACTAAAGCATAAAGAGCCGCTAAGATTTTTTCTCTATTATTTCTTATATATTCTTCAAGGTCTTTTTTAAAAACTCTTTGGGTTGGGTCTTCTCCAGCAAAATGTAAATTGATTTGTATAGAACGATTAGATAAATCTTGGGTTAATGTAAAAGGGATGTTTGCGGATAAGGATATTTCCATATGGTTTTCTACTTCTTTTTGTTCACTTTTACCCAATATTCTTCCAGAATATTTATGGCAGGTTGATATCTGTTCTAAGACAGCAGAATTAATACGGCCTTTATTATTTTCACTATGTAGAAACCTTTCGGCGTTTCTTAATTTAGCAAATATTCTTTTACCCCATTCTTCATTATTATTATTATTTTTATCATCTGTAGATATGGGCGGGTCTACTACCGCCTGCCCTTCATACAGGTTTAATCTGGTTTTAGCACAACAATCTTTACCAGCTCTGGGGGTGTTTGCGATATAAATAAAAATAGGTGTTAACGTTCCCCATTCTTTATATAACCCCCTACAGAAGGGGGTTAAAAAAGCCAATACAGCTTTACCTATATCAGAATCATTTTTAAAACAAAACTCTTCAAAAATATTGAATAATATTTTTTTAGCTTCATTTATGTCCATATCTAAATTTTCAATTTGCGGTGAAGAATACCCTACAAACAACCCTAAATCATGATTATAACCTCTTTTTGGTAAACATAAATAGTTGTCTTTTATAAACGGAATTGGGCAGTTTAGAACCTTTGTTATTGGTCTTATTGTCTGTTTTATATAATCACTTTTTAATATAACCCTTGTTTGAGATTCATTCAGGCTTTTTTCTTCTACAGAAAAAAACTCTACACCTTTCCTTTTAACAAGTTTAGTAACAACAGGCATACATATTTTTTCCACATAAGTTATCATCCTTGCAGAGTTCATTTCTTTTAAACCAAAAACCTTAACGTGGTTATTATTAGCATCTGTATAATCTATTTTCATGGGGGAGACAACAGAATCTATATCAGGTTTATAAAATATATCTTTATTTTTTAAAATATCACCTAAAGAAATGATAAACCTTGTATAAGAAATCCCAATTCGTGGTATTTCTATTTGAGGTTTTATCTGTTCCTTCTTTTTAGTTTTTTGATATTTACTACATATACAGTCTTTTAAATCGTTCATTTTACAATATTTTCTTATCGTATCACAACTAAATTTCCAGTTTTCAAATCCGTTAAAAGCAGTAGAGTTTCTATTTTGGATAACCATATAAGAATCCATAATTTCTGGTTTCTGGTTATTAGTACAATATACAGCAACATTGGCGTCTAAATAATCATGTCTTGTGGCTTTTCCACTTGTCAGTTCTTGTTGACAAGCAACCCCTTCTATAAACTCACAATATTTAGGGACTGGTTGTTCTTCTATATTATCAAAATCAAAACTTTTACCGTATTCTTTTTCCATTTTTTCTGTAATTTCAAAACCTATAGAATTGGCTTTATCCATTTTTTCAGAAAAATCAGCTAAAAAAATTAAGCTTTGTTCAAGAGACAATATTTTTCCATCTTGGATAATATTTGCCCTTTGTTTTGTTTTTGGGTGGATAGCTAAAACAGCTTTAATTTGATTTCCGTAAGGGGTTTTATCATCTAACCTTTCTTGTTTTGGAAAAACCTCTTGTGGAATTTGATTACTACATTTTTTATATAAATCTATAAGAAAATATCTCATAATTTTAGCGTTGATAGGCCCCCTATTATATACTCTTAAATGTTTGCCTTTACTTCCAGAACTGTTTACAAAATATAAATATTTTAATTTATCTAATTCTTTACAAATACTGGTTAATATTTTGTCGTTTATTTTTTCAAATAATTTTTGTTCAGGTTTACTACTACTATGCACATCAAAATCTATAGCTCCAAACAATACATTTTCTTTATCTATAAATGGGCTCAACCCAAGAATTATTTTACCATCAATAAGTTTTTGTATAGTTTCTCTTTCTAATTTTTTATGCTTACAATAAGGAACACCATCAGTATATTCCCAATAATAATCAGTTCTTGCAATACAAGTTTTTATATAGTTTTGTAGATAATCTGTCATTGAGAAACCTCTATAAATTCTTCCATAGAAATTTTAACAGTATTACCTTTTGGTAATTCTATCGGTTTAGAATATTTTTTATCTTTAACAAACCAGTGAGTGTCATTTTGGCCAACAATATAACCAACATATACCATACTATTAATCCAGAATTTAAATATTTCTTTTTTCATATCGTTCCTTAATTACAAAATATTAACAACACGTTCATTTATAAACATTTATATGACTAATAATATATAATTAATAAGTTATATTTTTTTATATAACAATGTTTATATACGACTATGATATAATCGATGTTGATAAAATGGAATTAGATTATTATGAACAACAAAAACTGGAAAAGTCATTAGCCGGTTTTTTAAAGAGGGGCAACAGAGTTGGTAATAGGTTTATAATAAAATCTGGAAGACCTGCACCATACTACGGAGAAGGAGAAACAATGACAATTATTGATAAAAAATTAAATTTATTATTGACAGTAGATTCAAAGAGAAACCCTTGGTCACAAGGACATTATGGTTATTATGCTTATGTAAGGAAAGTTGAGACCATATAAAAGGTAAATATAAAATGAAATTTTCAAATAAAATTAAAAGTTTTGTAAGTGATAAAAAACTACTTACGACAAACCAAGTCAAAAAACTATACAGAGATTATCCTGAAATTGATGACCCTGGTTATCCAAAAACTTTAGTGTTTAGTTCTCCTGATAAAAACGAAAACACTATTTTACAAATGGAAATAGGAGGTAAAACATATTTTGTTGTATCAAGTCCAGTGACTGGGCATGATGTGTGGTACAGATTATGAAAATATGAAAATAATTAATTTTATAGGGGTGTAAAAATGGGAACGATGAGAGTTGGAAGAAAAGAGATGTGGTCGGATGATACACAGGATTTAATAGACGGATATTTAAGCGATATAGGATATGATTATAGAGAAAAATATACTGATGAGCAATTAAAAAAATTTTATAAAAAAGCAATAAACGATAAAAGATTATGGAGAGATTTTGAAGGTGAAGCATATGAAGAATTTGAAAGGGGCCCTACCAAAGTAGAGTTTCAAAACCACATAATTACAGGTTTGGGTATGAGCTCTCCTTTAGCCAAAGCAATAACGAGGTGGAGAAATATTAAAAACAAAAATGATATACAACGTAAAAAAACATGGAAGAAGATATAGAAGGTGAATTTTAATGACACAACTTGGCGAAAAATGGAATTATACAGACGCAAGATATAAAAAGAAAAAAATATCAACTTATATTTTAGAAGCTGTTTATGGTATTGAACGAGGAGGAGAAATAAGAATTTGGAAGAAAATTGACAGCAATTGGATGGGAGAGGAATATGAACCAAGAAGTGGAGGTTATTATTTACTTGAACGAATACATTTTATGGATTATAAAAATTTATTAGGTGAGTATGATAATATTAAAAATGTAAAAGGTATTTGGGATATAACTAAGAGGAGTCAATAATGGGCTGGAAGAAAAATACAATAATAGCATCAATAACATTAATATTGATAGGAGTTATTAGTTGGGCTTTTTATAATTTAATTTATACAGGTTCAGCAGATGCTATAAAAATACTTTGTAATAATATCCCATTTTTAAGTCAGGGATTTTGTGAAAGCGAATATACACAAAATATATTAGTGTTGTTGGTAGGTATCAGTTTGATATTAATATTGGGTATTAGTGGAAAGAGTATATGGAAAAAAATATTAAAAGGGTAAAATGATATACAACGTAAAAACATACATAAACGGGGAAAAAACTTTTGATGAAAACGTTAAAGGTGACTCTCCAAAACAGTTAGTTACAAAATTTTCTAACGAATATTTTAAAACAAAAAGAATTGATTTTGTTAGTTTTAAGGTTACTAACGAATATGGAATGTCTCATTTTTATAAAGTATATTTAGATAGAATTAATAAAAAACTGGTATTTACAAAAGCTAAAAAAGGTGGATAAAATGAATAAAACTATACTATATATTATATTATCAATATTGTTTGTTGGTGTTATTGGGGGTTCGTATTATCTTACGGGTGGGTATAAATTTGCTACAACATCAGCATGTTCAGAAAAAAAACAAAATGGATTAATTTTAATACCTTTAGGAGGCAGAATAGAATGTGAGCAAATAAGTGGAGTAACTTCTTATTCTGATACATCGTTTGGGGAAAACGGAATAATAATAACATTTGGCGATAAAGAAAATTCACCAAAATCAGAAGAAATATTAGCTTCATGTGATGAAGATGCTAATATAGGTCTTAGATATGATGGGAGGTATAACCCATCAGCAAAATGTAAAATAGGAGAAGATTGTGAACCAATATTTTTTTCCGCAAAAGTTTCACAAATGTTTACAGCATTTGGGGGTGGTATGGAAAATGGAGAGCAACTACAAATATATTGTAGAAAAACATATTTTGGTGGATTAATAAAATGGAAATATGTTAGTGGAAAGGTAAGAGAAAC
>JAHIWE010000130.1 GCA_018816105.1 bacterium
ACTTCATTTTCAGAAATTTCTTTTACAATAAATTGAATAGGTTGATCATTTTCATCTTGGCCTTGAATTTGCATTCCAATTTTTAAATCTTCTATTCCTGCAAATTGCTCTATTGGAAGTGTTTGTACACCATTTGGATCATATACTCCATAAGCTTCAGCAGCTGGAACTAATATATCTGCTGCTTCTCCAGCTTTCATATTTATTATTCTTTTTTCAAGTCCATGTATTACTTGGCCTACACCAAATTGAAATTCAAAAGGCTTATTACTTCTACTTCCATCAACTACAACTCCATCTACACGTACTTCAAACAATATTTTAACGGTTTGATTTATTTCTATAGGCATATTACCCCTTGTTTTGTTTTATGAACTATATAGTATTTAAAATAAAATATCAAATAAGAGTATCAAGTAAACAGATGAAGTTTTTTATTGTATACTAAATAAAATTTAAATAATAAAGGAAGCACATGAAATTAAAGTCATCTCAAATCATCTTTTTGGTTTTTATCTCCATATTTTTTCAAGCTTGTGCTTTCAATAAAAGTAATTTAAAAAGCCTTGCTCAAAGTAGCGCAGCTTCTCAAATCGAAGAGTATAAAGTTGAGATATTAGAATCTTTAATTAATTATAAAAATAAATTAGATTTAAGAAATCCTAGTGCATTTAATAGTGATATAAAAGATAGTATTATAGATGAGATAACAACAAATCAAGATTATATTCATCTAATACAAGATGGGGTTAAACTAGAAAGTTATGATGATTATTTTTATTATGCATTTTTAGACAGAGATGTGAGTAATAGAAATGATTTATTGATAATTGGATTATATAAACTTATTTTCAAAGCTTATGCAATGGAAAGAGAACATCAATTTGTGTCATTTTCATATGATAGAGAGGAAATGCAGAATTTACATAAATATTTACAGATTATAAGATGGAAAATTAAAACTGCAAAAAATATTAGGGGGGAATACTTATTTAATACTTGGCAGAACAATTGGCAGATTGAGCTAGAAAAAAAATATATGGGTGACTATAATATTATTAATGATTTAGAATATATTAAATTAGAAAAAGAGAGTATATATGATTATTCAAATTTCTCTTTTGAAATTGTTCTTTCTAAAATTATTGTAAATGTAGAGCATACTTTAAAGAAAATAAATGTTGAACCTTTTGAAATGGGATTTTCAACACTTAAAAACTTTATTTTTGTACTTTAATAAAAAAGCATCTAAGTTTATATCTTAGGTACTTTTCTTAATTTGTGAGTTAGTGTAAATAATACAGGTAAATAAATCAGATTTAAAACTGTTCCCCATGCAAGTCCAAATCCAAGTGCAATTGCAATTGGTTGGAAAATAACAGCTTCTCCACTAGGGAATAAAATAAGTGACATCATTCCTACTATTGTTGTTACAGTTGTAATAATAATAGGTCTAAATCTTTTTGTCGCCCTTGCAAATATTTCTTCAATAGTTTTTGCTTTTTTTAGATATGTCATCATAATAATTCCATCGTTTATAACAACACCTGCAAGTCCTAATGCTCCAATCATTGAAGGCATTGATAGATTTAACCCCATTACTTGATGACCTATTAAAACCCCTAAAATAGAAAAAGGAATAACACTCATTACAATAAATGTTTCTCTAAATGAATTAAATAAATAAAGCATCGAAAGCATGATTAAAACTAATGCCAAAGCAGTAGCAAGAAGCATATCTTTTTTTAGTTCAGCTTTTTTTTCAGCTTCACCTTTTAACATAAGTTTAATACCATCTTTTTCTAATTCATCAAGAATTGGTTTAAGTTTTATTATTACTTCATCTGATGTTATTACATCTGGGTTAACATTTGCAAAAACATAAAAGTTTTTTATTCCTTCATCTTTTAAAAGCTGTTCAAAGGCTTTTAGAGTGTTTAACTCAACAACTTCATATAAAGTTACAAATGAACCATTTGTAAGAGGAATCTTTGTATTTTTGAAACTTTCATAATCATCTTTATTTTGAGATTTTATTTTTATATCTAACATCTCTTTTTCATCAAACGAAACAGCTTTTTTCTTTAGAAGATATAGATTTGATAAGTAGTTTCCTATAAATGATTCTGTAAGTCCTAATTGTTCACCATAAGGATTTACTTTTATCTTTATTTCATCTATTCCAAATTTTAATGAATTTGATGCTGATTTGATGCCTTTCATATTTTTTAATTCGGCATCTAATCTTTCAACTGCAGCTATTGCTTTTTGATTACTTGGTGTAACAATTCCTATTTTAATATCAGCTTTAATAGGACCTACTTTTTTTTCTAATACTTCTATTTCATCTAGTTTAAATTTATTTTTATAATCTTTTTCATTTAAAAATTCTTTTAATTTTTCAGATACATTATCGGATGTAATCTCTCTTGTTCTTCCTTCTTCATCATATTGAAAACTTAAATATGGAGTTATATACTTATCTAAAAAGTTCATTGCTTTTAGTTTTTGAAGCTCAACTGTCATATACATAGCATATGGAAAATTTTCTGTATTGCTTCCAACATCTTTTCTATATCCAGCAACTGAGCTTATATTTCTAATATAAAATTCATCAGTTTTTTCTAATAAATCAGATTCAATTGAACTTACTATCTTAAAGCTTTCTTCAAGTGTCGTATTTGCATTTGCTTTAAGTGTTATTTTTACATCTGTTGCGTCAAATTTGGGGAACATTTGAAATTTTGAATCACTTACAAATTTGAATGTTAAAATAGGAACAATTATTATAAAAATTGTAATAAATGTTTTTTTCCAGTTCATAAAGAAATGAATAATCTTATTGTAAACAGCATTTGCTTTTTCCCATGAAGTAACTTTTGCTCCACTTTTTAAAGTGTGTGCTGCATGAATTGGAAGGAAAATAAATGACTCTATCAATGAAGCAACAACCAAGGCACTAAGAGCTATTGGAATTAGTTTCATAACTTCACCCATTGTTCCACTAATCATTAAAATTGGTAAAAAAGAGAATAATGTAGTAAGAGAAGCTACGGTTACTGGTTTAACCATCTCTTTTGCACCCATAATGGCAGCTTCTTTTGGACTGTGCCCTTCTTCTATGTGTTGTTGTATATTTTCACTAACAACAATTGCATCATCTACAACAATACCTATGGCTATTAAAACACCAACAAGGGAAATCATATTTATTGTGTAACCTGATAGATACATATAAACAGCTGCAATTACAAATGAAGTTGGAATTCCAAGAGCAATTATTAGTGACATTCTTGCATTTATTAAAAGGGCAACTAAAATAGTAATTAGAATAATTCCTAATAATATATTTGATGTTACAACATTTAATCTATCTACGATTCTTTCACTGTTATCATCTGTAATTGAGATATTTATATCTGGATTGTTTTTTCTAATATCAGGAAGTATTTTTTTTATTTCATTTACTATTTTTATTGCATCTGCTGTGTCTGATTGAACAACTTCTAAAGACAAAGCATTTTGACCATTAAAAGAGTATAACGTTGAAGAGTCTTCATATTTTTTTGCAATTACTGCTATATCTTTTACATATACAGTTTTACCAGAAACTTTTATTAAGGTATTTCCAAAATCCTCTGCATTTTTTGCTCCATTATTTGTGGAAATATAATAGTGTTTTTTAGGATCTTCAATTTTTCCTATTGGGAATATATATGATAAATTTCCAATAACAGCAAATACATCACTTTTATTTAACTCTAATGCATCAATTTTTCGCTCATCCAATAAAACTTCAAAATATTTATCAGAATCTCCAAAAATTGTAATTTCATTTATTCCATTTACAGTTAAAATCTTACTTTTTAAATCATCAGCAAAAGGTTTTAATTGATCTGTATTTTGTTTTTTAGATGTAACAGAAATACTTACTAATGCCCTTGCTCTATCAAGTGTATTAACAGAAGGTTCATCCATATCAGAAGGAAGATTTGATTTCATAAGCGTAACAGCATCTTTTATTTTATCTGCTTCTACGTATTTGTTATAACCTTTTTTTAATTCAAGAACAATTGTAAATTTTCCAGGACTAACTATTGTTGACATAGTATCAACTGAATCAATATTTTTTATATTATCTTCAATTTCAGTTACAGCCATTTTATCTAGGATATCAACACTTGCTCCTGAGTAAGAGCCTTTGATCGAAATCATATCAAGTTCAAAATTAGGAAAGATTTCTTTTGGAGTTTTTGTAAATGACCAAATACCAATAGCAAAAACTAAAAGAAATAAGGTGTAGTTCATACGAGAATTTTCTACGAAAAATCTCAAAATTTTTTCAAACATTTATAACCTTTAAATTAAAGGAGTATTATAATTTATAATTATTAATAAAATATTAATGTTTAAGCATTTTAAGGGGAAAATACTTACGAAACAAGCTATCTGCTTGCTGCGTAAACTTCTAGGTTTTTAATAGTTTCTAAATCTTTATCATCTTGCACATTTTCTGCAAATAATTTGATATTAAGTAAATTAGTTAATTCAACAATTGCTTCTATAAAACTTTGTTTTGAGCTGTCATTTGCAACGTTATGAGTATATTCTCTTGCAAGTCTAATATAATCAAGGTTGAAATCTTTTATATTATTAAGTGGAATAAATTTACTTTCAAATCTTTTTATAATAACTTTTGCACCACATTGATGCATTTCATCTGCAAAAAATTTAAACTTATCTACATCTTTAGCAACGGCATAAGCTGTAATTGAAAAGGCTAATTGAGAAGCAATTGATCTATGCTCTAAAATAGTTTTTTCTAACCATAAAATAAATGGTGTATTAGAAATTGATTCTAAAGATAAATTTATAGAAATAGTATGTTTAACTTTATTGATTAAGATATTATTGATTACTTTAGTTATGATTTTTTTATCAAAATCAATTATTTTTTCATATCTTTCTGCAATTGATACAAAAGTTCCAATTGGAATTTCTAAATGATCTTTATCTTTTATTGTAGCAAATGCCTCTTGCATTATAATATCAGCTGTTGAATCATCTAAAGCATATGCATTTCCAATATATTTTAACTCAAACTTAGAATTATCAACAATATCAAAAATTAAATCTCTCCATTCATCCATATTTCTAGATAAGGCAATTGTATCTGTAATAAAGATCTCATTTTGACCTATTAATGTGGCTTTTTCATATGTTTCTATTGCTGCTTGTAAGATTTGAGGTGTAGTTCCAATTGGATTAAAAGGAGTTGCTCCTATGTGAACAATATCTTTTTTTAGATATTCATTTCCTAATTCTTCAAACTGTTTTTGTAGTTTTAATGAGAACTCTTTTGCATCTTCATATGTGAAGTTTTTTCCAATAATTGCAAATTCCGAACCAAAAAATCTATATGCAGTAGCTTTACAATTATCTTTCGTTTTTGTAGTAGATAAAATAGTTGCAAATTTTTTGATAAACTCGCTTATTTCATCATTTGTGTGATTTTTTGCAAAGTTAGCTAATTCAAATATTTTTATCATAAAAACATAGCCATTGTTTTTATTTATAAACATATCTTTCATATCTGTTTCAAAATTTTGTTTTAAATTAAGTTGAGTTAAATCATCACGAGATAGTTTTTTAGTAATATTTTCTAAATTATTATTTAGTTTGTTTATGATTGCTTCTATTTTTCTTGACATATCATTCATTGCAAGTGCAACAGTTTTTATTTCCGTTGTCCAAGGGAGTTCTTGAATAGTTTCAAATTTTCCAACAGCAATACTATTTGCTAATTTTTCTATTTTTTTAAGAGGTTTTAAAAGATATTGTACAAATATAAATAAAATTATCATAGAAACAATAAAAGCAATAATTGTATAAATAATTGCATTTTTAGCTTGCTCATAAAGTTTGGCATAAGCATCACCAGCATTTGCACTTACATAAATAATTGCAGTTGTTTGCCATCCATTACTAATTTCACTTGATTGTTCTTCTAGTTCAATTGGAATCATTTTTATAAACCATGCAGGAATATAATCAAACTTAACATCTCTTGTAACTTGAACTAGAGTTTTATTTACATTTAAAACAGCTTTTGTATTAACAGTTTTTCCATTTTCATTGGTAGCTGTAAATGTAAAAGTTACTTCTTTTATATTTTTATATTGTTCACTTGGAATAAAGTCATAAGTGTTTTCATCCGATGAAACAGAAGATTCAATGTTTGTTTCTTTAGAAGTATCATTTTCAAGTGCTAGTAATTCTTTTTCAAAACTATTTGTATTAATTAGTTCAACTTTTCCTAATCTTTCATCAATAGAAATATTTGATATATCCCATTTTGAATTATCCAAATCTTTAGAAGCTTTGATTAAATCACTTTGTTTAATACTAAAAAAAGCATTCTCAAGTCTAATTTCCTTATAAAAACCTCTATTTGCAATAGCGTTTATTATTGATTCAACTTCAGGGTTATATTTGTCTTTTAGAATTGTCTTAAGACTCATTCCCAAAGATGTAGCTGTATCTTGTGCTTTTGTTATAGATTCAATTTCTAAATACTCTTTAGTGTTTTTTACACTAATTATAAAATTACCTGCAAAAATCATAAGAAATATTATTGATATGATTATATATAGCTGTTTAGATAAAGACATTTTTCTTCCTTTTTTAAAATCTAGTCATTAAATCTTTCCAAGATTTAAGGTTATTATTTCCAACTCTAGTTTCACCTTTTGTTTTTGCTTGCCATAATCCAGAAGCATTGAAACTATAAACTGGTTTTAAGTCGTTTCTTTTTGAAGCCAATTGTAATCTTCTGTCAATATTATCTAAAATAACAGGCTCTGCTCCTGTTTTATGATAATAAGTTAATACCATGTGTGCTTGTTCAAATCTACTATTTGCTTTTTTGTAAATAACATAAGTGATTCTCAATTTATCTTCAGGAATTCCTAACTTTATTAAAGAGAAGTATTTCCCAATAGCATAATCTTCACAATCTCCAGCTCCTGTACCCATAAACTCAAAAGGTGTAGCCCAATAATCTTTTTTCTTCCAATGAGCAATATCTGTTTTGTATGTTAGTTGGTTGAAAAAGTCGTTTACATTTTTGATTTGATTTAAGAGTGGTTCATTTTTTGAGGTTTGAATCATGGAGTCCCATTCTTCAACTCTAGCTTTTGCTCTTGAACCATATTTATTTGCAATGGCATTTACTTGAGATTCACTTATATTATAGGTTTTTGCAGCGGTTAAAAAGACAGAAAGAAAGCAGATAAGAGTAAAAGATATTAGTAATATTTTTTTCAACTTATCTCCTTTTTTATTTATATGATATCTAATATTTATTAAAAGTGAAAAATTATCTTAATAGATTTTTTATTTCATCTTCTGTTATTTGTTCATTATCATATTTAATTGCGATAACATTTTCAGTATTGTTTACATACCACTCATCAATAGCATTATGAGTTAAATTTCCACTATTTTCTAAATGGAATTCATTTAAAGATAAATAAGCAAATTTCTTTTTAGATGGATTTGCCATAGTAATAATTAAAACAGCCCATAAAGCACAAATAACTGCAATTACCACAACTAATGTAGTAAGTGTTACGCTTTCATAAAACATACCACCAATTAGACCACCTAAGAAAGTTCCTAAATAACCCGCTGAGTTAAAGATTCCTAAAACTAAACCTCTTTGGTGAACTTTTGCAAATTTTGAAGCAAGTGATTGCATAATTGGTTCGTGCATATTAAATCCAATAAAGAATATAACAACACCGATTACAAATATAGTAGAACTTGTACTAAATCCAATAATTAAATAAGAAACAGCAAAAAATACAATTCCAATAATCAAAATTTCTCTAAACTTACCTTTTTTTTCTGCAATAATAGCAGCAGGTGCCATAGCAATAAAACCAAAAACCATAGCAGGCATATATACTTGCCATAAGTCAGTTAGTTGCCAACCATAAGTTTTTGTTAAAACAATTGGAATAATCATAAAAGCAAATGTCATTAAACCTTTTTGTAAAAAGTTTGTAATATTCATTTTTATTAAATTAACATTTCCTAAAACTGCACCAAGTTCAACTTTTTTATTATAAGTATGAGTTATGTGTGGAGGATTTGGAACCATTTTAATTAAAACAAAAATAGAACCAATTGCTATAATCATAGTAATATAAAATAGTGTATGAATACCAAAAGATGCACCAAGAGTAGGTCCTGCTGCCATTGACGCTGCAAATGCAACACCTATGAACATACCCATTGTTGCCATTGCTTTTGCTCTTTGTTCTTCTTTTACTAAGTCACTAATTGTGGCAGTTACAACAGCACCAATTGCTCCTGCACCTTGTAGTAAACGACCGAATAATAAAGAATAAATATCAGAAGAAAGTGCACAAATTAAAGAACCAGCTGCAAAAAGCAATAATCCAATAATAATAGTTTTCTTTCTTCCTAGTTTATCACTGATCATTCCAAATGGAACTTGGAATATCATTTGAGTTAGGGCATACCCACCTATTACAATTCCAACTAGTGTTGGAGTTGAGCCTTCTAAATTCATAGCATATACTGAAATAATTGGTAAAACTAAAAATAGACCGAAAAATCTTAGAGCGATAATCAAACTAAGAGGTAAAACAGATTTAATCATATATAATCCTAAATAAAACATAATTTGTCGTGATTATAGTCAATAATAGTTAATAATAGGTTGAAAAGGATAAAAGTGAAGATAGTATTAGCATCAGCAAACAAAGGAAAAATAGCAGAATTTCAAAAATTAATGGCAAATGACGAAGTAATTGCCTTTAGTGAGATATTAGGTGAGATTGAAATAATTGAAGATAAAGATACCTTCAAAGGTAATGCTATAAAAAAAGCACAAACAATATATGATGAACTTGTTAAGATTGGGCAAAAAGATGTTGTAGTAATTTCAGATGATTCAGGAATTACAGTTCCTGCACTTAATAATGAACCAGGAATTTATTCAGCACGATATGCGGGTGAGGGTTCAAGTGATAAGCAAAATAATGCAAAATTAATAACAAATCTAAATGCTAAAAATTTAGAAATAACACCAGCTTTTTATACAGCTTGTATTGCTATTGTTTATCAAGGTGAGGTTTATACAGTGCATGGTTGGATGCATGGAAATGTAATAAATAAAGAGCTAGGTGAGGGTGGATTTGGATATGACCCTATGTTTATTCCAACAGGTTTTGATAAAACTTTAGGAGAGTTGGGATATGAAGCAAAAAAAGAGTTTTCTCATAGAACAAAAGCTTTAAATCTAGCAATGAAAGTATTGGATGTTATCCTAAAGTAAATTTTTCAAAAAGTGAAATATCATAATCTTTTGCTTTTACAAAAACTTCAATAGTAAAAATAGAGTCTTTTTTCTCTATTTTTGCATAAATATCAAAAAAATCATCTTTTATTTCAAGATGTGAAATATCTGTTAAGTCTATACTATTTATATATGATTTAAAAAAATCTAAATGATTTTTTCCTTGAATATATAAATATTGATTTGATAAGTTTGTACTTCTTAGTGATTTTGTTTCCAAAATAGAAATTGCAAAATAGGAAAAAATAGTTATTAAAACTATACTTATTAGTAAAGTATAAGATTTTTTCATAGTTTAAATTCCCAAGTTTGTTTTATCTTATCATCAAAATTTATAGTGATTTTTATATCTTCACTATTTTTATTTAAAGTAAAACTTTTTACATTTTCTAGTAATAAACTATCTTTAAAATATAGATTTTCATTTTCATATTTCATAAACTCTAATTCATTTTTATGCTTTTCAAAAAATATCTTTGTTGATTGGATATTTATTTTAGCAATTTCAATATTTTGATTATTCTTATTTACAAAAAAAAGCTCTTTTGTAAATAGTGTTGAATATATTATTACAATTGTTGAAAGAATTAAAGTTAGGATTATTTCAAGAAGTGAAAAACTATTTTTCATACTTAAAAATCTTTATATCATCATTTTCAAATGTATATTTTGAAACACTTATATATTCACTAGTTTCTGTGTTTTTTACTAGTTGTATTTGAGTAGATATTTTTGTAAGATTATTGTAGTTTTGAGTAGAAAATTTATTTTCTAAATCATTCAATATCATGAAGTTTTTATTGTTTTTTTCATCATAATAAGAGGAGTAAGAAAATCCACTTATTACGATTATTAATAGTGTAATACTAATTAAAGTTTCAAGAAGAGTAAAACTATTTTTTACCAAGCTCGACTGCTTTATTATAAGCACCTTCAACGGCTTTAATCATAGCATTTCTAACTCCAGCTTCTTCAAGTTGTGCATAACCAGCAGCTGTTGTTCCTCCTGGACTCATAACTGAATCTTTTATAATTGCAGGATGAGAGTGTTTTAAAAGTAATGCAGTTCCAGAAAATAGACCTTGAACAAGTTGAG
>JAHIWE010000131.1 GCA_018816105.1 bacterium
AACCTCTTCTACTCTTTTTAAGAAGCTTTCTAATACTTCACGTCTAGCACCTGGACGAGCAGCGCTTAAAGCATCGGCTGCACAAACAGCCGCTGATTCTACATTTATAGGTTCTTCATGTCCATGATGAGCATAAATCGCATTTATTACAGTATCGCACTCATCATATCTTCTACAAATATCAGCACCTAAATGTACATGAGATCCTGGCATTTCATGGGTTAAAGCTTTTCCAATATCATGTAAAAGTCCAGCACGTCTAGCAAGTATTGCATCACCACCCATTTGGGCTGCCATTAAGCCTGCTAAATGTGCAACTTCTAATGTATGAGCTAATGCATTTTGACCATAAGATGCTCTATATCTTAGCCTTCCAACAAGTTTGATAAGTTCAGGATGCATTGATTTAATACCAAGTTCTAAAACAACATCTTCACCCTCTTTTTGGATGTTTTTATCAAATTCTGATTTAACTTTTTTATAAATTTCTTCAATCCTAGCTGGTTGAATTCTTCCATCTTCAAGTAACTCTTGAATAGTTTTAGTAGCAACCGCACGTCTGAATAAATTGAATGATGAAATTGTAATAGTATTGGGAGTATCATCAATAATAATATCCACACCTAAAAGCATTTCAAGAGCTTTTATATTTCGCCCTTCTTTACCAATAATTTTACCTTTTGTCTCTTCGTCATTAATTGGTACATTATTAATAAGTCTCTCAGCAGCAAACTCACCTGCATATCTAGTAACTGCCATTGAAAACATATTATTGATTTCATTTTTAGTATTTTGTTCTGCAATTTTATATTTTTTTCTAAATATTGAAGATATTTCAGCACGTGAATCTTCTTTTACTTTTTTAAGCATTAAATCTTTTGCTTCAATTAATGTAAGTCCAGAGGCATTTTCAAGTATTTTTATAGCTTCTAATGTTTTTTCTTCATAAGTCTTTTTTTGTTGTTCTATTCCATCTTTTAAAGCAGTGATTTTTCTATTTTTCTCAACTATATCTTCTTTTTCAAGACGAATAGCCTTTAATTCTGATTCTAAATGTTCGTTTAATTCTCTCTCTTTTTTTTCTATCTTAGAAAGCATTATGTCATATTCACGACGTGCATGTTTAAACTCTTTGTCACATTCAAACTTTGCTCTTAATTGAGCATCTTTTAAAGAAACTTCCGCTTCATGCTCTATTACTTTTGCTTTAGCTTTTGCTTGTTCAATAAAAACTTGAAATTTAGCCTTATCTAATTTTTTTACAACAAATATACTTAGTGCTGAACTAGCCAGTCCAACAATAACACTAACAATTATGTATTCCATATTCAAAAACCTTAATTTGTAATTATATAATCAGCTTGAATATCGTAATTATCTGATAGAACTTGTTCACTTTTACAAAGTACTAATTGAGTAAAGATCATTGTTGGTTTATAAGTTAATCTATCAAAAAATCTGTCATACATACCTTTTCCATATCCTATTCTTTTATACAATGCATCAACTCCAACTACAGGAATTATTGCAAGGTCAATTTTCGCAGTCTTGACAAAAGAATTATTTGGCTCTTTAATTCCAAATTTTTTAGTATACAAGGGTAATCTATATTTCACAATTTTAAAACTATCCCCTTGCATATAAGGCACATATACATTTATATTTTTTGACTTTCTTAAACTCACGATTAATGGCTTTACATCTACTTCAATACCCAAAGGGATATATAATAAAATATTTTTTGCACCATCTTGTTTTATAAAGTTTTTTAATTCTCTAACAATAATTTTATTTTTATAATACTTTAAAAAAAGGCTTGTAAATTCTAATCTTTTTAAACACGATTTTCTAAAATCACTTTTGTGATAGTTTTTCATATTTAAGCCTCACTTGGGTAAAATTCCTACCCAACAAATAATTTTACCCAAAGGAATTAAAATGCAGTTTAAAACTTTAGCATTTTTATCTATTTTATCTATTTTATTTTTTACAGGGTGTGATTCTAAAGAGAAAACTGAAGAAAATAATGAAGTAAAAATAGAAAAAGTAGAAAAGAAAACAGAATTTCAATTAAAAACTACTGATAATTCAATAGTTAATATCAAATTAGAGGATAATAAAATCATAGTAATGGAACATCCAGGTAAAATCGTCTTATTAAACTTTTTTGCAACATGGTGCCCTCCTTGTAAAGTTGAAATACCAAATTTGATAAATTTACAAGAAAATTATAGAAATGATTTAGTGGTAATTTCAGTTCTTTTAGAAGAGATGAAAACAAATGAAGAAATTTTAGCATTTATAAAACAGTATGATATAAATTATAGTGTTATAAATGGTCCTGAGGGTTATGATTTAGCAAAAGGTTTAGGCGGAGTTAAATCTATTCCAACAATGTACTTAATCAATAAAGAAAGTACAATATTCCAAAAATATGTTGGAATAGTTCCAAATGAAATGATGGAAATTGATATCAAAAAAGTATTAGAAAAATAAAGGTAATTCAATGTTTAGTTTTTTTAAAAAGAAAAAAGAAGATAGTGTAAAAGTTGAAGAAAATCAAGAACAAGAAGCTTATGCAGATCCAGTTGAAATAGAAGATCAAGAGAAAATAGCTTCAGAAGAAATCATAGAAAAAACGCAAAATATTGAAAAAGAAGAACCTAAAGAAGAGAAAAAAGGTTTTTTTTCAAGAGCCTTAGAAAAAACTTTTGCAAGTATAAAAACAGTTGTTCCACAAAAACAAGAAAAAATTACATTTGATGATATTGAAGAGCTTTTAATAGAAGCTGATGTTGAATATGAAATCATAGAAAAAGCTATGAATGGACTTCCATCTGAGATTACAAGAAAACAATTAAGACACAGATTAGTTATGCTTTTTGAACATGCACCAAAAGTTGATTTATCAAGTTTGCCAAAACCATTTGTAAGATTAATTATTGGAGTAAATGGAGCTGGAAAAACGACAACTATTGCAAAATTAGCAAATATTTCTAAGAAAAATGGAAAATCTGTAATTTTAGGAGCAGGAGATACATTTAGAGCAGCTGCAATTGAACAACTTTCAACTTGGGCTTCAAAGCTTGATGTTCCAATTATAAAAACAAAACAAGGGCATGATGCAAGTGCTGTTGCATATGATACTATAAGTGCTGCAATTGCTAGAGATATTGATAATGCTATTATTGATACAGCAGGAAGATTACAAACACAAACAAACTTAAATAATGAACTAAAAAAAATTGTAAAAGTATGTGAAAAAGCGATGCTAGGAGCTCCTCATCAAAAACTAATGATTTTAGATGGAACGCAAGGAAACACAGCAATTGCACAAGCACGAGCATTTAATGAAATGGTTGGAATTGATGGTATAATAGTAACTAAACTTGATGGAACAGCAAAAGGTGGAGCACTATTTTCTATTTCAAATCAACTTGAACTTCCTATTTTTTATGTGGGAGTTGGAGAAAAACAAGATGATTTAATAGAGTTTAGTCCAGATGATTTTGTTGATAGTTTATTAGATGAAATTTACACACCTGAAAAATAAAAAAGGAGATAAGATTGAGAGGAAAAAATAAATCTTTTTTAGAAGATACTTTTATACTTTTAGTTATTGGAATTTTAATATATGGGATTTATAGTTTCTTTTTTTCTTCTGATGAAGAAAATCAAGTAAATGAAAATATAACTACAATTGAAAAGAGCATAGAGGAACCAACCGCAAAAGAAAATGTAAGTGATGAGATAAAAAGTGATGAATCAATTCTTGAAGATGAGAAAAAAGATGAAAAACTTATAATTGAAGAAAAAATACAAAATGAAACAAAAACTGAAGAAGTAGAAAAAAATAAAGAAAATACTTTAAAACAAGAAGCAAAAGTTGAAAACCCTCAGCCAAAAGAACTTGAAAAAACTAAATCAATGCAGATTGTAGTAAAAGATAATTTGGAAATATTTTTTGAAGCTATTAGAGAAAACATATACAAAAATATTGAAACAACACCTATTAATAATGGTGAATATATAAATATAAGAGTTACCATATTAAAAGATGGAAGATATGAACAATTAACATTAATGGATGGAAATAAAGAGTACTTTGACTTAATCAAACCTTCAATCTATAAAGTTTTCCCAGTAAAAATAGATGATTCTTTAAAAGAGAATTTTCCTAGATATTTTAGAATGAAAATAGAAGCGAAATAAATATAAAAAATATAAAATTTTTTTATGACTATGATAAATTATTTCAAGTCATCTAAAAAGATTTTATATGATTTTTCCCAACAACAATTATGATCTGTATTAAAAAACCTATGATTTATCTTATCTTTTTTATCAAATTTTGATAAATATGATAAAAAGATTTCTTTAGGAATAATGTCATCCTTTTTTCCTATTAGATGATATTGTTCAATATTCTCAAGTTTATTTAAATAAGAAGAAGGATTTAAAGAACCATCTAGTTTTGTTATCTTATGATATGAAGTCCATTTATCAGTATCTAAATTTCCTGCAATTGTAATAAGCATTTTTATATTATCTGTTTTTGAAGCTAAAAGAGTAGCAATTGCCCCTCCTCCAGAGTATCCAATAAGTGTAAAGCTTTTATTCCCATATTTACTTTTAAGATAATCTAAACTCTCTTCATAACTTTTTAATACTTCAGAACTAAATCTATGACTAGTCCAATATTTTTTATCACATTTATTTGATGTGATAAATTGGCAAGGCCTTGCTAAATAGACTTTACATTTATCGCTATCTTGATTCATTAATTTTATAGCAGTTGCATTTATAGGGCTTGGATTTTCAGATATAGTATTTCTTGTAATCCAAGCTAATCCATCACCTTCTATATAAACTTTTAGATTCTTACTTTTACAATCAATTTGATTGTTTTGCAGTGAAAATAAAGAAAAAGTTGATGTTTTAATATCAACTTCACTAAAACCTTTGTTTTCTACTAAAGCTAGTGCATTCTCTTTTCTTTTTTCAGGAGTTGGAACAGATCCAATACAAGCACTAAAAATAAAAGAAATTGTTAATAAAAGAAATGAATTTTTCATTGCTATTTTAGTAATAATTCAATCTCTTTTGTTAATGCTTTTCTTTTTGCTAGATTTTCTAAAGCCTCTTTCGCTTCATCAAATGTAGCATCTTTTTCAGGAATATACTTTTCAATAAGAATAATTTGAGTACCTATATCTTTCAAATTTATTTTTACTATATCACCTTCTTTTTTAGCTTTTAAAGCTTCTTTAATTTGAGGATTTAATTTATTTTCATCTACTAATTCAGTTAGTCCATTGTTTTGTTTTGATGCAACATCATTTGATACAGATCTTACATATTTTATAAAAGTCTCTTTTTTATTTTGTGTTGAATTTAACATATTAATTATTCTATCTGCATTTTCTTCATAAGCAACTAGAATATTTCTTAATTCATATTTTGCAACAACTCTTGGTTTTTCAAGTTTATATAACTCTTTTAATTCAACATCAGTGGGTTTATAATTTTGTATAAATTTATTTGTCCAAATATCAACTGTTGCAACATTTTTTGCTACTTCTAAATCTATATCATTTTTCATAATATTAGACTCTAATATTAAAGCGATTTTTTTTACCCTACTATACTCTTGATTTAAAGAATCTTTTAATTGGGAATCTTGTTTATCAAAATCTATTTTATACTTTAGTGCAGAGTAAGAAATCACTTCATTTTCTGCTGCATTTAAATTTATACATACAGAAACACTAAACAAAAATAAAACAATAGTTTTTATCACTTTCTCTCCTTAAAACAATTAAAAAATTAGAACTTAACACCAAATGTTAAACTTCCTGAATAACCTTCAAAATCACCATTTGTACTTCTATCATAATCAATATCTAAATTTAAACTTGTATTTTCTGATAGTTTTGTTTCAAGACCAAATCCTACGTTATACATAGTTTTATTTAATTCTTGAACAGGAGTTACAAATTTATCTCCACCACCAATAAATTGTGCTTTAATATCTGATTTATTATCTCCAAATGAGCTATAAACACTAGCAGATAATTGTGGGCTAATTAAAGCATTTTCTAATTGTATATCTGTTTTTAGTTTAGCCCCAACTTCAACTGTAGCTCGATTCAAATTTAAACTATCAACTACTAAAGCATCATTTTGGTATGAACTTCCTTTTTCTGTATAAGCTTTTTGATTAATAAAACTATATTCTAAAGAACCAAATGGTGTTAAAGAAGTATTTTTATCTATTTTAAATTTATATCCTGATTCAATTTTTGCAGATATCTGCTCAGCATCAACGTCGTATGATAATTCTCCTGAATTTGCAGTTCTAATACCATCTGTTGAATGTTTTGAATATGATAAGAAAGTATCTATATAAGTATTCCCTATCTCTTTTGAACCATATAATGTAGCTTGTAAACTTTTTGTATCTGAACTATCAGATGCTGCATTATTTTGATCTGTTTTGGTATTTGAATAAGCAAATGCTAATCCAATAAGAGCATCATTTTTTAATATTTTATCAATTCCCCCAACAAATCCATAGGTACTTGTATCAAATCCTGTATAATTTTCTACATTTGCTTGATTTGTTTTTGAACCTATTGCTTTTAGCCATAAAGTACTATCTAAAGTATCATCACCAGAAGAAAAACCTATCATTTCATTATCATTTGAACTAAAATTATTATTTGGAACTGCTCGAACATCAGATAATCTTCCACTGATTGTTTTAAGAGCTAAATTTGAGCTAGTAATAGAAGATTGAATATTTGAACTATTTGCAATTGGAGTTAATAATCTTTGATTATTTATCATTTCATCTTTTTTAGATTCACTTAGAACAAGACCCCCTTCTAATTCTTCCATTCGTCTTATTATTTCAGATAAGGCACCAGCTCTTTGTGCTTTATTTGCATAATTAGCTAATGAATTAGAAGCAGCATTTGAATAGTCATTTCCAATTTCTGATTTTACAATATATAAATCTTTTGGATCATAAGAACCTTCTCCTGTTCTATCAGCAAATAAAGTAAGATTATTCCCATCTTTTTTAATTACTGAATCAATAATACTATTATCACTTACTAAACCATTTAATTCTGTTCCATAATAATCAGTTGTTGCACTTGTTGCATTAATTAAATTATATTTTCCTGCACCATACCAACTACCATCATAATTTATATTAATCTTTGTATCATTTGCCATTGTAAGTGTATTTGCAGTTATACTTCCAGACCTTGGGTTTTCAACAGCAGCACCTGCACTTATATCAGTAGTATAAACTTTAAAACTAAGAGTCGCATTATTAGCTATAGTTAAATTATCAACTACATTAACATCAAAATCATTAACATTTATACTTGAATTACTTCTTAAATCAAGATTCCCACCAAAAGTAATATCTTCTGTAATATTTGCATTTGTTTTATTTGAACCATTTCCAATATAAGTATTTTGAGCATATATATTTTTATTTATATTTTGATTATAAGTATTTGATGAAGTTCCAGTTGAAGCAAAAGTTACATTTTTAAGTTTATTACTTGAGCTTCCAATATCTGTATATAAAGTTGTATTTCCTTCAAAATTTAATGTTCCAAAATCATCATTTTCAGTTCTTATTGCAAGAGGAACAGTAGAAACTATTACAGATTTGCTATTTGCAATATTTACTGTTCCATCATTATCAAATACTAAATCTCCATTTAAATTACCTTCAAAATTTACAGTTCCCGTTCCACTTACATGAAAAGTTGTACCACTACTCTCTTTTACATAAACATCATTTTTAAATGTAACAATTTTCCCATCAGCTCCCGCATTAATTTTTTCAAAAGTACTATTACCAGTTGTATTCCCACCTAAAACACCTGTAACAGTTGAGTTTCCATCAAAAGTAAGGGTTGCACTATTTGCATTTGCAAATTGAGTTCCTGATATTCCTATTGTAATATTTACATCATCACCTATTTTTAAGCTTGCATTATTAGCATTCAAATCTACAGTTCCAATAATACCTTCAATATTTCCATTAGAACTATTATCACCTTTTAATTCAACTGTACCATTTCCAGTATAAAATAAATTTAATGCATGAACCATATCATTAAATACAACAGTTTCATTTGTAACACCTGCTGTAATATTAGATAAATTATTAGTAGAAGTTCCAACTTCTCCTGTTACTTCAGAGCTTCCTTCAAATACTAATTTTCCTGAATTTGATGCATCTGTTGCAATAACTAAATTA
>JAHIWE010000132.1 GCA_018816105.1 bacterium
ATCTTGGATTATTTTCACACTCTTTTAGGTTATCTAGATTACCTGCGTAAGTTAATAAGTCTAGGTTTATTAGATTATAATCTGGATATTTATCTAAGAAATACGGTACAAAATTTGATCCTATAAATCCTGCTGTTCCTGTTACTAAGATGTTTTTTTTTATCTCTTTTGTTTGCATATATTTTATCCTTTATTTTCTTTCACCTAATCTTTTTAAACAATCATCTAAGCCATCTTTCCAGTAAGGAATTTCTATATTGAATGTATTTTTTATTTTTGCTTTATTTAAAAGTGAAAAATGTGGACGAATTGCAGGTGTTGGATATTGAAATGTTTCTATTGGATTTATTTTACAATTCAATTTTGCCATTTTCATAATCTCTTTCGCAAAATCATACCATGAAAGTACACCTTCATTTGAGTAGTTATATATTTCTACTTTATCATTTTTTATTTGAGGTAAAATATCTAAGATTAATTTAGCTAAATGTGCAGCATAAGTAGGAGTTCCTACTTGATCAAATATTACGCCTAAAGATTCTCTTTCACGTCCAAGACGTAGCATTGTTTTTACAAAGTTATTACCATAAAAAGAGTAAAGCCAAGAAGTTCTAATAATTACAGAATTTTTTGGATTTATCTTTATCATTTCATTTTCACCATCAAGTTTACTTTTACTATAAACTCCTTTTGGGTTTGTTTGATACTCTTCGCAATATGGTCTAAAATTTTTACCATCAAATACATAATCAGTTGAAATATGAATTAGTTTTATATTTAATTCTTTAGATATTTTTGCTAATTTTTTTACTGCTTTTCTATTTACTAAATCAACATTTTCAATATCTGATTCTGCCTTATCAACTGCTGTATATGCAGCACAATTTATAATAATATTTATATTTTTTGATTCAACAAAGTTTTTAATATCATCTTTATTTGTAATATCTAATATTTTTCTATCTGTGAAAAAAAAATTATAAGAATAATCTTTTGATAATTCTTTTATTTCAGAACCTAATTGTCCAGTACTTCCTGTTACTAATATATTAAGCATAATAATCTACTCCAAATTCAAACAAATCTTTTGCTTCATTTAATTTTGTTTGAGTTGTATCTTTTGCTGATAGTTTTAATTCTTCAGTTTTTAATATCCAATCTATATTTAAAGCAGGATCATCGAAAGCTATTCCTCTATCACATTGGGGAGAATAATAATTATCAACTTTATATGCAAAAATTGTATCATCTTCTAAAACTACAAATCCATGGGCAAAACCTCTTGGAACTAACATTTGTTTTTTATTATCAGCAGATAATTCAACGGCTACATATTGCCCAAATGTTGCAGAATTACGTCTAATATCAACGGCTACATCTAAAACTTTGCCTTGTATTACACGTACTAGTTTTGTTTGTGCATGGGGTGGAAGTTGATAATGAAGACCTCTTAGAACTCCTTTTGAAGATTTTGATTCATTATCTTGTCCAAAATTTAATTTAAACCCAAGAAATTCTTCAAGCTTATCAGCTCTAAAAGTTTCAACAAAATAACCTCTATGATCACCATGAACAGTTGGCTCTATAATAATTACATCCGGAATGTTTGTTCTTACAAATTGCATATTATATTACTCTTTTAACTTGGTTTGCACGTGCAATTAAATACTGACCATATTGATTCTTTTTCAATGGTTCTGCAAGTTCAAGAAGTTTTTCTTTTGAGATATATCCCATTTCATATGCTATTTCTTCTAGACATGCCACTTTTAGACTTTGTCTATTTTCAATAGTTTGAATAAAAGAAGATGCTTCCAGTAAACTTTCATGAGTTCCAGTATCAAGCCAAGCATATCCTCTTCCCATTAACTCTACTTTTAATCTACTTTCATTTAGGTATTCTTGATTTAAAGTTGTGATTTCTAATTCACCTCTATGACTAGGTTTTACAGCTTTTGCTTTTTTTACTACATCTGATGGATAAAAATATAATCCTACTACTGCATAGTTTGATTTTGGAATACTGGGTTTTTCTTCAATAGAAGTTACATTACCATTATCATCAAATTCAGCCACACCATATCTTTCTGGATCTTTTACATAATATCCAAACACCGTTGCCTTATTCTCATCTTTTACATTTTTAATACTTTGAGCAAGAAGGTTAGTTAATCCATGACCGTAGAAGATATTATCACCTAAAACTAAACAAGCATCATCTCCATCTAGAAATTCTTCACCTAAAATAAAAGCTTGAGCTAAACCATCTGGAGAAGGTTGAACAACATAAGAAAACTTCATTCCTAAATCAGAACCATCACCTAAAAGTTCTTCAAATCTTGGTAAATCATGTGGAGTTGAAATAATTAGTACTTCTTTAATACCTGATAGCATTAAAACTGACAATGGGTAATAGATCATTGGTTTATCATAGATTGGTACTAATTGCTTACTAATACCTTTAGTAAGAGGATATAGTCTTGTTCCGCTTCCTCCGGCTAGAATTATGCCTTTCATTTTATGTTACTCCAAATGTAGTTTAATTTTATTCGCATTATAACTAAAATATCTTTTTTTATATTATTTTTATGTATAAATTTATAAATTAAGCTGATTTAAAGGGAAAAAGAGAAAACTATTTGCAACGTAAAATACGCGCAAATAGTTTATATTTTTATAAAGCTTTAGCAGTTATTCTTGAAAGTCTTTTTGCAAATGCCACAGTATCTGTGATTTCCATACCTTCAGATAGTTTTGCTTGGTCTAGTAAAATCCAAGATACATCTTCAATAGTAGAATCATCTGGGCAACCGTTTAATTTTTTTACGATTTCATGCTCTGGATTGATTTCTAGAATTGGTGCAGATGCTGGCATTTCTTGCCCCATTGCTCTCATCATTTGCATCATTTGAGCCATTTGTGCATCAGCAACATCTTTTACTACACAAGATGGAGATTCACTTAATCTGTTTGTAATTTTTACATCTTTAACAGCATCACCTAATTTATCTTTGATTTTTGAAAGGATTGATTCAAATTTTTCTTCTACTTCTTTTTTTGCTTCATCAGATTGCTCTACTTTTGGAGGCTCACAAGATGTAATATCTTTGAATTCCCATTCTTTATAAGCACCAATTGTTGGAGTGATAATTTCATCAATTTCTTTATCATCTAAAATTAAAACTTCAATATTGTTTTTATTATAAGATTCTAATAATGGTGAACTTCTTAATACTTTTTCATTTTCACCAACGATATAGAAAATTGCTTTTTGTTCAGTATCAGCTCTTTCTTTATAGCTTTCTAATGAAGTTAATTTTCCAGCTTCAGCTTTTGTTGATTTATATCTTAATAAATCTAAAATTGCATCTTTATTCATATGATCTTGATAAACACCCTCTTTTAAAGGTCTAATATATTGAGCTATAAACTCAGCATATTTTTCTTCATCTTTTGAAAGTTTTTTAATTTCAGAAAGAATTTTTTTAACTGAACTTTGTTTGATATTTGCAAGAACTCTATTTTCTTGTAAAATTTCTCTAGAAACATTTAAAGGTAAATCTTCAGAGTCAATAATACCTCTTACAAATCTTAAGTATGTTGGTAATAATTCTTTTTCAGAATCTGTAATAAATACTCTTTTAACATAAAGTTTAACACCTGGTTGGAAATCTGCTCTATACATATCCATTGGTGCAACTTTTGGAACATAAAATAGTGTTGTATATTCATTTACACCTTCTGCTTTTGTATGAATTGTAAGCATAGGATCAGTTGAATCATGAGAAATTGATTTATAAAAATCATTATACTCTTGCTCTTTTAATTTTGCTTTTGGCTGCATCCATAAAGCTGTTGCTTCATTGATTTTTTCTCTTTTATCTTCTATTGATTTTTTAGCCTCTTTACCTGCTTTTTTATCTTCTTCACTTAAAGTTTCACTTACTTCTTCTTTGTAGTTTAAGAAAATTGGATATGCAATATGGTTTGAGTATTTTCCAACAATATTTTTAATTCTATACTTACTTGCAAATTCACTTACTTCTTCATCTTTTAACTTGATATAGATAACAGTTCCTGATGATTCTTTTGTACAAGGAGATAAATCAAACTCACCTGTTCCATCACTTGTCCATTTATATCCTATATCTTCCCCGGCTTTTTTAGAAATAACATCTACTTTATCAGCTACCATAAATACTGAGTAAAAACCAACACCAAATTGACCAATAAGGTTTGAATCTTTTTTTGCATCACCCGTTAATGCTTCAACAAATGATTTTGTTCCTGATTTTGCAATTGTTCCAATTGAAGCTATTAAATCAGCTTCATTCATACCAATACCATTATCAATAATTGTTAAAGACTTATCAGCTTCGTCAAAAGTGATGTTAATTTCACCTTTCCAGTCTGCATATGCATCTTTAAGATTTTCTTCTGTTAGTCTAAGATAGTTTAATTTATCGATTGCATCACTTGAATTTGATACAAGTTCTCTTATAAAAATCTCTTTATTTGAATATAAAGAGTGCGTCATTAAATGTAATAATTGTCCTACTTCTGTTTGAAATTGATGTTTTGCCATTTCATTTCTCCTATAATTTATTTAATTTTAGAAGAGAATTTTATCAAAACTTTATAAAAGGAAGCTAAAGTTTTTATAAAAACTAGCACTTTTTACATTTGAGTGCTAATTTAAGTAAAAAGAAGTACAAAATAGATAAAATATTATAATCAAATTAAGGATTAAAATATGAATAAAGAGACCTTTTTAAACGACTTAGAAAAAATATATGATTTTTTAAATGAACAAAAAACACAAACTAATAAAATAATAGCTTATCTTGAAGATGAGCAGTTTGATAAATTAGGAATCATAAATGATTTTGCAAAATCTCTAAAACTTGAAATGACAAGTGATTTAAGATTTGCACTTGTTACTAGACTTGTGAATTTAAGGGATGATTCTTTAGTTCAAGTTTTAAAAAAACTTGGAAAAAATGAAAAAGAAATAATCGAACTGCAAGAAAAAGCTTATAGTTTTATAAAAGATTATTGGCAAAAAAGACACACAAATCTTATTGATTTAATAGTACAAAACAATCTTTTAACTCCATTTTATAGGGAAATTTTCATAGGTGTTTATAATGTTGGTCTTCAAATGACAGATTGGCAAACATCTTGGACAGCTCATATTATAAATGGTGTTAACAAAGATTTAATGGCTAAATTTGATGGAAATGAAGAAAAAATCATGCAATATTTAGAAGATGAAAAACTTCTAGATCTAGGACATGGTGGGATTACTGCGGATAGATGTTATTCAGCACTAATTAAAGATGCTGATAAATATATATCAAAAGCATATATACAAGCTTTCAAAAAAGAAACAACTGAAGTTGTAGATGCTTTAGAAGAATTTGCAGATAAATTAATAGAACTAGAAGATGAAATTTATAACCAAAAATGGGATTACATTTTATATATTCAAGCACTTATCAAAGCATTTTCTGAAGATAGAACAGAAGAGTTAGTCTCTAAATGGGCAGATGTAGATAGAGCTTGGATGAAAATAAAAACACCTATTCAAATTGGACATCCACTTGAGTATTATGAAGATCACTTTAGAAAAGCTGTTGCTTTAGAGTGGGACATAAGATTAACAAATCCAAAATTTGCACAAAATGATCATAGAGTAACTAAAATCAAATCAGCTTTTGGAAAAATATTTAATAGTTTTGAGCCAAATGAAAACTATAAAAAAATATATGATTTTTCACTAAAATCTTTAGATAAAGTTCAGCTTTATGTAGGACGACCAGCACTATTTTTTGGAGCTGAATTCAATGGTATGTTCTCAGCACAAGTTGTACCAAATGATGAAATAGTAAGCCTTGAAGAAGGTAAAAAAATCTTTGCATTTTCAGATGAGATTTTACAAAGTAGCAGAGCAAAACCATTTTTAAAATTAAGCGCTGAAATTTTCGGTCAAGAAATTTTAACAAAAGATAGAACATTCCTTTTTAATGAAACACAATCTTGGCACCAAGTTTATGATATTAGTACAATTGGACATGAATATGGACATATTTTATGGTGTGATGAGCAAACAGAATCTGTAATGAACAAAACAGGAAATTTCAAAAATATTGAAGAGTTTAAAGCAACAACAGGTGGTTTGATTTCATTCTTTTTAGATCAAGACACAGATGAAGCACACCTAAAAGATCAAGTTTTAATAGATTTAGTTAAAAGAAGTGTAGGACTTATTGGATGGATGGAAGTAGATGAAGTTCAACCATATTATTGTGAAGGGCTAATTCACTTAAGTGGTCTTTTTGATACAGGTATTTTAGCTTGGGATGAAGAAAATAAAAAACTAAATATTGATTTAAGTGATGAAAAATACGAAGAGTTAAAAAAGTGGTATATTGTAAATTATACAGCTTTAGCAAAACATTATTTAGACAAATTAGATGCAAGTAAATTTTTGAATTTATATGCTACAAAAAATGGAAAATATTTTATGCCAAATAATCCAAAAATCAACTCATTTGTAAAAGATTATTTTAAAAGATACCAAGAAATTGGGCAAGAGTTAGATACAAGTGATAAAAAAAGCAACTATATAAAATAAATTCATAAGTAGCCATTCATTAAATTGAATGGCTACTTATAAAATTCTAAATCTTAAATTTCCAAACTTTCTATCTAGATATTCTATATATATGTTAAGATAATCTTTTTCTCATATTTTTATTTTTTAACTTTTAATTTTGTATAAAGAATTAAGATGCTATTATATCATCGAAGAAATTATTTTTCAGCTTGTAATATAAAAAACAAAAGCATATGATACTCAATATGTAGCCATTAATTATGAGTCTTTCACCTCTACTTAAGAAAGACAAAATACAGCAACTACTTAAAGATACGGATGACTTATTTAAATTTGGAGTAGATTATTGTGTCTAACGTTTTAGTAACCGGTTCAAAGGGTTTTATAGGTAAAAACTTACTTAAATGTATGAAAGATGATAAAAGTATTAATATTCTAGAATTTACTAGAAATAATACAATTGAAGAATTAGAAACTTTGATTTCTAATTGTGACTTTATCATTCATTTAGCTGGAGAAGTAAGACCAAATAGTAGTGATGAAGATTTTGTAAATTCTAATATATATTTAACTAAATCAATATTAAATATTTTAGAAAAACAAAATAAAATTGTTCCTATTTTATTAGCTTCTTCGATCCATGCAAAACTATTAAAAAATGAGTATGGTAAAACAAAAAGAGAATCTGAGATCTTAATAGAAAAATATTCAGAAAAAAATAAAATTAATTGTTTTATATATACCCTTCCTCATTTATTTGGAGAAGGATGTAAAGAAAATTATAATTCAGGGATAAGTACTTGGATATATAACAGTATAAATAATTTAGATATAAATGTATTTGATAGAAATATTAAAATGCATTATGCTTATGTTCAAGATATAGTATGTGAATTTCTATCAAGTTTAAAAATGAAAGATTCTAAACAATTATACTTTGAACCAAAAGTAATATTTGACACTACTTTGGGAGAAGTTGTTGATTTGATAAATGAATTCAAATTAAATATTTTAAATGAAAATTATAAAATAATAAACAATGAATTTAAAGAAAAACTATTTCAAACATACAAAGATTATTATAGGAATTTAAGTGCTAACTAATAAACCAAAAATAGGACTTGTGACTGTTTTATACAATAGTGTAGAAGTTTTAGAAGGATTTTTTCAAAGCCTTAATAATCAAACATACAAAAATTATATTTTGTATGTTATTGATAACTCACCAAATGACGATGCCCTTAATGAAGCTATTAAATTATCAAATGACTTTGGTATTAATTCTATTTTTATTAACAACAATGATAACTTTGGTGTTGCAAAAGGAAATAATCAAGGTATTGAACAAGCATTAAAAGATGAATGTGAATATATATTACTATTAAATAATGATATTGAATTTAATCAAAATACTATTGAAGATCTTGTTAATTATACAGTGAAAAATGATATCTCAATAATCGTACCAAAAACATACTATTATAATACAAATAAGCTGTGGATGGCGGGTGGACATATATCTAAGGTTAAAGGAACTACACCTCATAGAGGTGATCTCGAAGTTGATGTTGGACAATATGAAAATATTGAAGAAATAAACTATGCGCCAACTTGTTTTATGTTATTAGATAAAAAAGTTTTTGAAAAAGTTGGATTAATGGATGAAAAGTATTTTGTTTATTATGATGATAGTGATTTTCTTTATAGATCTAATAGACAAGGTTTTAAAATTGTATATTTCCCAAAAGCCATAGTTTATCACAAAGTAAGTATTAGTACAGGTGGAAGTGAGAGTTTATTTTCAATTTATTATGTAAATAGAAATAGAGTATATTTCATAAGAAAAAATTTCTCTTTTATATATAAAAATATTAGTTTGTGTTATTTCTTTTTTACTAGATTTATAAAATACTTTTCCTTTAATAAAGAGCAAAGAAAGACATTAATAAAAGGAATTTCTGATTCTTTTAAAATGTAAACCCCTAAAAATAAATTTCTAAATATTTTATATATAGAAATTTATTTTAAAGGTTTACCAAAACTTTTAGTACTTACCTAAAACTAACTCAGTAGTAGCAAGGGAGTTATTAGCTGAATCAACTGCATTTATCACAACTTTGTAAGTATTTCCTTTTCCACCTGAACATGGTGCCAAATAAGCTCCTGGAGTTTTTTTGAATCTAGTACCCGTATGAGCAGTTACAACTTCAAAACCATCTGCTAATTCAAATGTTTCACCCATAAGTGCTGGAACTTCTACTTCATTTGCATCAACTTTATATGATAATATTCCATGACCACCATTATCCATTTTTGTAAATGTTTTATCGCTATATGTAAAAACTATTTTTGCTGTATTACTTGGAATATTTGATATTTTTAAAGGTGGTGTTGAACCAGCTTTTGTATTATAGTTTGAACAAACTTCATCTTTTGGAACTGTAATTCCATCCCATTTAGAATCTGAAAACTGAACACTTAAATCACTTGCGAATAATGAACCTGAAACTACTAATGTACTTAATATAATTGATTTTTTCATGTTATTTTCCTTTTTTAAATATATTTTTTATAATAGCAAATAGTTTAGAAATAAGTAAATAAATTTTGCCTTTAAAACTATTATTTTGCTCACTTAAATATTTTACAATTTCACTGTTTCCAAACATAGATGCAAACATAATAGGTGTCATTCCCATTCCATTGTTTTCATAGATATTTGCACCATTTTTTACTAATATTTTTACTATTTCAAAATAACCTTTAAAACAAACACCTGCAAGTGGTGTTTGTCCTCTATCATTTTTTTTATCAACATTAGCACCCATATCAACTAGCATTTGGGTTGTTTCAATATTTCCATTATATGAAGATAGCATTATTAAACTATTGCCTTTATGGTCACATAAATTTACAGGCATTCCAGCTTTTAGCATTGCTTTTAAATCTTCTGTTTTACCTTGTTTTGCAAAATCAAGAGCGAAAACCTGAAGTTCTTCATATCTTTTTTCCTCTTCATCTAATAATACTTGCATCTTAAATTCCTAAAGCTTTTTTTACTCCAAAAGCATAGTCTTTATGAACTTGTTCAAAAAGTGCTAATTGTCTATCTACAATATTTTGTGGAACTCCAGTCATTGCTTCAGCGATATTAGAAAACAACTGCTCTTTTTGGTTTTCACTCATTAAGTTAAATAGTGCTGTAACTTGTGAAAAGTTATCATTACCTTCTTGATGATTATATCTATCAGCTACATCACCTGTTTCAAATGCAGGTTCTGTAAAACTTGCATCTTCTACAGCTCCATCAAAGCTATTTGGTTCATAATATGCATTTGTTGGCTCTTTTACTTCATAATTCATAGATCCATCAGCATGATAAGTATTTACTTCAACAATGGGTCTATTCACAGGCAACATTTCATAATGAGTTCCTACTCTATATCTATGAGCATCTGGATATGAGAAGATTCTAGCTTGTAACATCTTATCAGGTGAGAAACTAATTCCAGGAACTATATTTGAAGGTGAAAAAGAAGCTTGTTCTATTTCATTAAAATAGTTCTTTGGATTTTCTTTTAAAGTCATTGTTCCTACTTTTATCATAGGATAATCACCATGTGGCCAAACTTTTGTTAAATCAAAGGGATTGAAGTTACAATTTTTTGCTTCTTCATTTGTCATGATTTGAATTTCAAAACTCCATTTTGGGAAATTACCTTTTTCAATATTTTCAAATAAATCTCTTTGATTTGATTCTCTATCTTTAGCAACAATTGCTTCAGCTTCTTTATTTGTAATAGTTTCAATACCTTGAAGAGTTTTAAAGTGAAATTTAACCCAAAATCTCTCACCTTGAGCATTGATTAGACTATAAGTATGTGAACCATATCCATTTATATGTCTATATGATTTTGGCAGACCTCTGTCTGACATAAGAATAGTTACTTGGTGTAAAGATTCAGGACTTAATGACCAAAAATCCCAAGCAGCTGTATTGGATCTTAAATTTGATTGTGGATGTCTTTTTTGTGTATGGATAAAATCAGGAAACTTATAAGCATCACGGATAAAAAATACAGGGGTGTTGTTTCCAACTAAATCCCAATTTCCTTCACGTGTATAAAATTTAAGAGCAAATCCTCTTACATCTCTTTCAGCATCAGCAGCACCACGTTCTCCTGCAACTGTTGAAAATCTAAGTAGCATTTTTGTAGTTTCACCTTTTTGTAAAACTTTTGCTTTTGTATATTTTGAGATATCTTCTGTAATTACAAGTTCTCCAAAAGCACCACTTCCTTTTGCATGAACTACACGTTCTGGAATTCTTTCTCTATTTTGATGGGCTAATTTTTCTATTAGTTGATAATCTTGCATTAAAACAGGACCTCGTGATCCTGCTGTTAATGAATTTTGATTATCTGAGATTGGATTACCAGCTGTTGTTGTCATTATTTTTTTCATAGTTTATCCTTTCAAATTTTAAGGAAAATATTTTTCCTTTGATAAATTTATTCTATAACTATAAAACTTAATAATAACTTAATTATTTAATACTTGGACTTATACTTTTCCAATCTTCTCTTAATGTTTTATTTAAAATAAATTTATCTTTAGAGCTTGCTATTTCATTATATTCATAAGGAGTTACTACTACAATCCCTCCTTTTAATATGCTAGTAAAAGTATTTGACTCAATTTTTGAACCAGAAAAAATTGAAAATTTCATTTCAAAACCACTAATATCATAGAATTCTGAATTTTTTCTAATAAATTTCTTATATTTATCTTCAATTAAACAATCAACAATAACTTTTGAACCGTCATTATTTAAATCTACCTTACTTACTTTTCCTATTTGAACATTTTTATAATAAACAGGAGCATCTACATTTACACTTGAAGCAGTGCTATCTTCTAGTTGGAAAACCGTACCAAAATGGGATTTTTCAATAGAAGGTTGATCTTTTAGGCCTACAAATTTTGTTTGAACATTTGAATTTGTACTTTTAATAACACCTATATTTACAGCCATAACAGTTGAGCCTACATTTGCAATTTCTTGTAAAGAAATTCTAGGTTTTTTTAAATAATAAATTGTTCCTTCTTTTGCAAAAGATGTATAGTCATCATAAAGTATTGCTTTTACTTCAACTTTTTGATTTTTATTTAATGATACTTTTGTAACTTTACCTACATTTACACCTTTATATGTAAGTTGAGAAAAATTTTCTTGAACTCCTTCTACATCATCAAATATAATTGTTACACTATTTGATGAATTTTTCATTTCATCAACACTTGAAAAGATTTGATAATTATCATAAGCAACTTGAGAACTTGTATCTAGATGAATTGAACCTTCAAGTAAAGAGGTGAAATTATCAACTTCAAATAAAACACCATTTAAA
>JAHIWE010000001.1 GCA_018816105.1 bacterium
GAAAGTTTTAATACACTTATTGATGAAACTATTATCTCTTCTTCAACAGATTTAGAAGGAATTATTACAGAAGTTTCGAGTGCATTTTGTAAAATAAGTAAACATTCACAAAAAGAATTGATAGGACAAAATCAAAATATAGTTCGACATCCAGATATGAGCGCAAAAGTTTTTGAAGAATTATGGGAAACAATCAAAGCTGATAATGTATGGGAAGGTGAGATTAAAAATATAGCAAAAGATGGAAGTACTTATTGGGTATATACAACAATTAGTCCTAAATTTGATGAACATAATAATAAAATAGGTTATGTTTCAATACGTCAAGATATTACTGATAAAAAGAAAATTGAAGAAATATCAATTACTGATGGACTAACAAATATTTATAATAGAAGACATTTTAATGAATTTTTTCCAAAATTCCTAAATAGTTCAAAAAGAGAAAATCAATTTATTTCATTTATAATTCTTGATATTGATTTTTTTAAACAATACAATGATACTTATGGTCATCAAAAAGGTGATAATGTTTTAATAAAAGTTGTAAATTGTTTGAAAAAAACTGCACATAGATCAGATGATTATTGCTTTAGATTAGGTGGTGAAGAATTTGGTTTATTATTTAAATCAAAAGATAAAAACAAAGCTTTAGAATTTGCAAATAAAATTCTGAAAAATATCGAAGAATTAAAGATTGAACATAAAAATAGTAAAGCTAGTGTTTATGTTACAGTTTCAATGGGTTTATATAGTAATTATGCAAATGATGTTGTAAGTATTGATGATGTATACAAAAAAGCAGATAAATTACTTTATAGTGCAAAAGAATCTGGACGAAATAAAGTAGTTAATAATTAAAATTACTAACTACTTTGATATTTTGTAAATAAAAGTAATCCTGCAATAATAAGAGCAATACCTACAATAGAAAAAATATTTAAAGTAGCATTTCCCAAAAATATCATTCCACCAATAAGTGAAAAACCAACTTCACTTGCTTGTGTTGAGTCAACCGCTGCTATTTCATTTGAATCTTTTGCTAGGTTTCTTGCATATAAAAATATTGGAGTTGCTAGAATTCCTGAAAAAAAAGCTATTAAAGCAGTTGTGATTATTTGAGAATCACTAGGTGAGGGTGGATTGATAATTATTAATAAAATAATCCAAAATGGCACAGAACCAATTGACATTAAAAATACTTTATTAAAGGCATTTGAAAGTAGTTTTGAAGTTATTTGAGGAACAAACTTATGATTTCCATTTTTAGCTTCCCAAACCAATTGATTTCCCATTGGGTAAAAAAATGAGGCAATTAAAACAGGAATTCCTCCCAATAATAAAGCATTTAAATCAAAATTTTCCATATGTGAAAGGTTTACTAAACAAACACCTACAAATATTATAAATGAAAAAATCCAAATTTTTTTAGGAAATTTTTTCCCAAACATCATAAAAACAAAAAGCCCTGAAAACATAGTAAATTGCCAAGTTGCTGCAATTACCCATCCTGGTGAATAATCAGCACTAAAACAAAGTAGAGCATAGAAAAATCCATATCCGATTGTTCCTGTTATTATCCAGAATAAATAGTTTTCCATAAATAATTTAGATACATCTATTATTCGTTTTATTCCACCTTGTAAAAATAAAACAAGAACTAAAAAAACAATTACGAAAAAATATCTAAGTATCGCTGACCATAGCCAATGGCCACCTGAAACACTCATAAGATCATTAAAAACAAAAGTTGTACTAAAAAAAGCACCGGAAAGAATACCTAAAAGAATCAATTTAATCATGAAAATCCAATAATTTGTAACATATATATAATTTTTTCGTACACTAACATAAATGAACTTATAAAGGTGTTGTTTTATATTAATTTTCATATTAATATTCGATACAATAAATCTATATAAAAACTAGGAAGAAAATATGAATACTTTTTTATCAAATCAAAATATACAAATGCCAAATATGATTTATGGAACAGCTTGGAAAAAAGAGAATACAACTGATTTTGTTTATCAAGCAATAATAAAAGGTTTTAAGGGTATTGATACAGCATGCCAGCCAAAACACTATAGGGAAGATTTAGTGGGTCAGGGGCTTTTAAAAGCTTATGAAAGTGGTGTTAAAAGAGAAGATATATTTTTACAAACAAAATTTACTCCAATAGATGGACAAGATAAGTTAAATATGCCTTATTTAGAAAATGATGAGATAGAAGTTCAAGTCGAAAAATCATTTGAAACTTCTAAAAGAAATCTAAAAACAGATTTTATTGACTCATATATTTTACACTCTCCTGTATATCCAGGAGCTAAACTTCAAAGGGTTTGGGAAAAAATGCAAGAGTTCTATGATAAAAAAGAAGTAGGGCAACTAGGTATTAGTAATTGTTATGATTTAGATGTTTTAGTTTATTTATATAACAATGCAAAAGTAAAACCAAGTGTTATTCAAAATAGATTTTATGCCCAATCAGGTTATGATAAAGATATTAGAAAGTTTTGTTTAGAAAAAGGGATTATTTATGAGAGTTTTTGGTCACTAACAGCTAATCCACATATTTTATCAAGTGAACTTTTGCAAAAATTAGCACATAAATATGAAAGAGGTGTAGCTGAAATATTTTATAGATTTTTAAATCATATAAATATAGTTCCATTAAATGGTACAACTTCTTCAATACATATGATTGAAGATTTGAAAATAAATGAATTTGAACTTTTATCTGAAGAAATAGATGAAATATCTAAATTATTAAATTAAACTTTTATTCCAAATCTTAGAAAATGCTATAACAGCATTTTCTATTTCATCTTCTTTAAACCCACCAAAGCCCATTCTCAAAGTTTTCCATTCGTCTTTTGTGAAATAGAGTTTTATTTTTTCTTTAACTGCAAGTTTTTCCAGCTTAGCAAAATCAAATTGTACAATAGGAATAATTATTATAGATAATCCTCCTCCTTGTACTATTATTTCCATTGTCTCACCCAAATATTTTTTAAGGCAATCTCTCATTATATTATGTTTTTTACGATTTAAAGTACGAATTTTTCGCAAGTGTCTATCCCAATATCCTTCTTTCATAAAAAGTTCTAAAGTTTTTTGAGTAAAAAGTGATACTTTAGAAAAGTATGAATCATAATATTTTTCAAATTTCTCTAAAAGATGAATTGGTAATACCATATAACTAATTCTTAAGGCAGGAGAAAAAGATTTTGAGAAAGTTCCTAGATAAACAACTTTATCATTATTATCAAGTCCTTGCAAACAAGGAATAGGTCTATTTAAATAGCTAAGTTCACTATCATAATCATCTTCAATAATTATTCCATCTTTCAAATTTGCCCATTCTAAAAGTTTTAATCTATTTGATATTGGAATTGATACTCCGCTTGGGTATTGATGGGATGGTGTTACATATACAATTTTAGCATTTGATTGAGTTAATTGAGTTAGATTTATACCATTTTCATCTACTGCTATTTGATCTATTTTATATCTATAATCTTCAAATATTTGATTTGCTATATGATATCCTGGATTTTCTATAGCGAAATGATTATATTTTGATTGAAGTATTTTTGCTAATAAAGTCATAGAATCACCAAATCCATGACATATTATTATTTGATTTAAATGACATTTTACCCCTCTTGAAGATATGAGATATTTAGCTATTTCCTCTCTTAATCCAACTTCTCCTTTTCCATTTGGATAAGCTCCAAAATCCAATGATTCATCAATTGCCTTATTAAAAACTCTTTTCCATAGCTTTAAGGGAAAAGTGTCTTTTGAAAGTCTTGCTGGTGCAAAATCATATTTGTATTCTACAGAAGCACTATTTTTTAATATCGCAATTTCTTTCTTAGGAGTAAAATCTTCATAGTTTGTGTCACTTACTACATATGCACTTTTTGGATAACTCTCTATATATCCTTCAGCATAAAGTTGATTATAAGCGGTTTGTACGGTATTTTTACTAAGATTATAAAGACTAGATGTTTTTCTTATTGATGGAAGTTTATCTCCAATATTTAGATTTTCAATAATATCTTTTTTTAGTTCATTATAAAGTTGGATATGAAGTGGAATTTTACTATTTGGTTCTATTATATACATAAACTGTTCCTATAAAATATTAAAAATTTGGCACTTGTACTAAGTACAGATAAATGTTATATTACCACAAAAAAAGTAAAAAGGTATTTTAAATGAAATCAGTTTTTAAAATAACAGATCCTTTGATTATTGATGATACTTTATCAACTATTGAGTATGGAACTCTTGCTCTTTGTGTTGATAATACTCCTTATAGTGTGCCTCTAAACTATGTACATGATGGTGATATTATCTATTTTCATGGAGCTAAAAAAGGTAAAAAAATGCAAATACTAAAAGAAAATACAAGTGCTTCTTTTAGTGTAGTGCAAGGTTATTCAGTAATTCAATCATACTTTAGTTCAACAGAACAACTAGCTTGTCCAGCAACTCATTTTTTTAAATCAATAATAATTGATGGACAAATACAGATGGTTGAATCTTATGATGAAAAAGTAAAAGCATTAAGTTTATTGATGAAGAAACTTCAAAAAGAGGGTGGTTATAAGCCATTGGATGATAAAGTATACGAAAAAATGATAAATGCAGTTGCCGTTTATAAGTTGAATCCAAAAGATATAAATGCAAAGTTTAAATTTGGACAAAATCTTAGTGATGAAAGATTTGATATGGTGATTGAACATCTTAAAAATCGTGCTACAAAAGTAGATAATGCAACAATAGAAATGATGATAAATGAAAGGAATAAAAATGAAATTAAAAATAGCTCAAATTAGTGATATAGACAAAGTTTTAGAACTTCACTCAAAATATCAAATAAATAGTATAAAAGAAGAAGATAAAAAAGATGGATTTGTAACAACTGCTTTTACAAAAGAGCAGTTAACAAAACTTATAAGTGAAGAACAAGGACTTTTTATAGCTATTAAAGATGAGCAAGTTGTAGCTTATGTTATGAGTGCATCATGGCAGTTTTGGTCAATATGGCCTATGTTTGTTCATATGATAAAAGATTTACCAAACCTGACATATTTGGGGCAAACTCTAAGCGTAGATAACTCATATCAATATGGACCGGTTTGTGTTGATAAAAATGTTAGAGGAACAGGAGTTTTAGGAGCTCTTTTTGATTTTGCAAGGGCTGAAATGTCAAAAAAATATCCGATTTTAGTGACATTTATAAATAAAATAAATCCACGTTCATATGAAGCACATACAAGAAAACTAGGTCTTGAAGTGATTCAAGAGTTTGAATTTAACAATAATAACTATTATGAATTAGTTTATGATACTTCTAAAAAATCTGTAATCAATAGTTATTAATTTAGTTTAAAAATTGGAGAAAGTTCAGTAATCTATGGGTTCTTGAATCTGTTAGTTTAACTTAGATTTTTCCAAAAGAAGTAGATTAACTTTATCTACTTCTTATTATCACTCCATACTCCAAGCTAAAGTTTTACCCGCAAACATTGGAACTACTTGTTCATTTTTATATGAATAAACATCAGGAACTATAAAATCTTTTTTTATTAGAGTAATTGGTTTAGAAATAGGTTTTAAATTATAAATTCTTTGTGCATTTAAACTTAAAAAAGCATTTAAGTTATCTAGTTTCCTATTTTTTTCAAATAATTCAGTTAAAAGTTGTAATGCAATTGGTGAATTAAATATTCCAGCTGCTCCATGATGGCACTCTTTGTTTTCTTTTTGATGGGGAGCTGAATCTGAACCAAACATAATTTTAGGATGTGCTTGTAATACAACTTCTTGTAAAGCATCTCTATCTTCATATCTCTTTACTATTGGTTTACAAAAATTATGGGGATTTAACATTCCACCTGCAACATCATCAAGGGTTAAAAGAAGATGATGAATAGTAACTGTTGCATATAGATTATCATATTTATCAAGTAAATTTATAGCTTCTTTTGTTGAAATATGTTCCATAATTATTTTAAGATTTGGAAAATTTATAGCCAAAGATTCATAAATAGGTAAAAACTCTTTTTCCCTATCCATCACAAAACCTTTTGTTTCTCCATGTACACATAAAGGAATTCCCAATTTACTCATTGATTCAAGTGTTGGTCTTAAAGTTTCAACATCCATTGAAGATACACCTGTTTCACTATTTGTTGTTACTCCAAAAGGATAAAGTTTTACAGCAATTATCTCATCTTTTATATCTTCTAAAAATGAGTATGAATAATCCACTTGAAAAAAAATCGTAACATAGGGAGTAAAAATATCTTCTTTACAAGATTCATTGATTCTCTGTTTATATGATAATAAAGCCTCTTTTGTAGTAATTGGTGGAAGTAGATTTGGCATAATAAGTGCACCTGCAAAACTTTTTGAAGTTAAAGGTGCTACAAGCTTTAGCATATCATCATCTCTTAAATGAAGATGCATGTCTAAAGCAGAGTTTATAATAAATTTTTCCATACTAGATTTTCCTTTTAATTTGGGGCATTTTAACTAAAGAGTTTTTAAATGCAACTAAGTTGCATTTAAATCTTATTTGCTAAGATTTCAAAAATACAATTAAATTATAAAAATAAGAAAGAGTAAATTATGGAAATTGATTTTAAAAAATCTAATGGGTTAGTTCCAGTTATTGCCCAAGAATATGGAACAAATGAGATATTAATGTTAGGTTATATGAACAAAGAAGCTTTTGATTTGACTATTGAAACAAAAATTGTTCACTATTTTTCAAGAAGTAAAAATAGAATTTGGAAAAAAGGTGAAGAAAGCGGTCATATTCAAAAACTAATAGATTTAAGAGTTGATTGTGATGAAGATACAATTTTAGTAATTGTAGAACAAATTGGTAATACAGCTTGTCACACGGGTGCTAAATCTTGTTTTTATAGGTCATATTTTGAAGACAATAAGCAAAATATAATTCAATCTAAAATTGCAAATTTACCAACAAGATATGGAACTTTTGACATAAAAGCTTATAAAGATGGTTCTCAAGAGCATCTTGCAATTATGAGTAAAAATTTTTCTGAGATAGAAATACCAATAGTAAGAATTCACTCTGAGTGTTTAACAGGTGATGCAATTGGAAGTTTAAAATGTGATTGTAATAATCAACTAGATTTAGCTTTAGAGCTAATTTCAGCTCAAGGTGGTCTTGTTATTTATCATAGACAAGAAGGAAGAAATATAGGCTTAGTAAATAAAATAAATGCTTATAATCTTCAAGACCAAGGATTTAACACAGTAGAAGCGAATTTAAAACTGGGTTTTAAAGAAGATGAAAGAGATTATAAAGCAGTTGAATATATTTTAAAAGATTTGGGTCTAAAAAAGATGAAACTTATTACAAATAATCCAAGAAAAATTAACTTTTTTGAAAATAGTGGGATAGAGATTGTTGAAAGAATTCCTGCAATCACAAAAATAAATAAATTTAATGAAAACTATTTACAAACAAAAAAAGATGAACTAGGACACCTACTTTAAATAAAGGATAATGTTATGCTAAAAGAAGAGCATATAGAAGAGTTAAAAAACAAACTTTTAGCGAAAAAGGAAAAACTACTTCAAGAAACAACATTAAGTCAAAGTTTTATTGAAGAGCTTCATAGTGACACAAAAGGAGATGAGGCGGATTTTGCAGAGCTTTCAAGTGATACATATAATTTAAGTATTCTTAGAGAAAAGCAAATTGAAGAATTAAGAGAGATTGAACATGCTCTAAAAAAGATTGAAAATGGCACTTATGATATTTGTGAAATGTGTGATGAGCCAGTGGGAATAAAAAGACTTAGAGCTAAACCACATGCTAGATTTTGTATATATTGTAGACCGATTTATGAAAAAGAACAAAAATCCTAGATTTTATTTATAAATTAACATGAACTTGTTAAAAAAAGATTGATGATTACGTAATTGAATTTAACTATGATGAATAACTAAAAATAAAAAAATGAGGAAATAAGTGAAAAATATAAAAGTAGAATTAGAAAGTATAATATTTAATGTGATGCTACCAGAATCACAAGCTTTTTTAAATGAATTAAATGAAGAAATAGAAAAAGGAAATGAAGAAGAAGAGATTATTGAAGCAAAAAAAGATGTTGTATCTTTTATCGAAGAATTAAATCAAGTTTTAAAACTGATTGAGGAAAAAAAACTATCAAATAAAGATGCAAAAGATATGTATAAAAAAATTAGAAATATGCTTGATGAACATGACCATCAATAAATGTTAAAGGAAAAAATTATGACGAATAAAAAAAATCTTAATATTACTAGTGAATGTGCTCAAGCGGAAGGTATACCCCGATATATGTCTCAGGATAAACAGCCAACGGTTTTGAGCGATATCTATAAAGAAGAGATCAATATAGCTATTTGGCGACGAGAGAAACAATTTTCGGTAAAAGAATTTTTGGCATTGAATCCTACATTTCAAAAGGAAATGATTTTAACACCACAAGATGCACTTTCACGTATTAGCGAATCTTTTAATAACAATATGACTGAAGTTAGTGAAGATATAGCTCTGCTTGTGGATATGTTTTGTTATTTGTTTGAACTTAAACAAGCAGGCATGCGTTTGAAAGTTTTAGATCGAGCGATGTGCCCTAAATTTCATGTGGATAAAGTGCCTTGCCGTCTTGTGACAACCTATCAAGGTACAGCAACAGAATGGCTACCGCACGAGGTGGTTGATCAAACAAAACTAGGGTGGGGTTGTAACGGCTTGGCTGACTGTGAATCAGGTCTTTATCAAAGAAAAAGCGATATCCAACGATTAGATTGTGGCGATGTTGCATTGCTCAAAGGTACCCTTTGGGAAGGTAATGAAAATGCAGGCTTAGTCCATCGTTCACCAGAATTGATAACCAATGAAAAGCGTTTGATATTAACTTTAGATTTTATGTAGTTAAATGTTGTGGCTTGTTTTGTGAAGCTTATACTTATTGGAAAGTGATGTGAGGCCTTAATCTTACAATCTCCTTATTTTTGGAGCAGTTTTTATAAATTAAAAGCTTTTTCCAAAAAGACTTGAATTTTGTAACATGTTCAAAAGTACAGGTTGATGAACTTTTTTAAAACTTAGATAATTTTAAATTTTAAGTATGATTTACTGTAGCCGAATCATCTTTCATTTTGATATTTACTAATTGAAAAAGATAAACTTTTCATCAAGAGTGATAGTCAAAAAAATTTGGACAAATCTTTTATCTTTTGCTATTTGTTCAATAGAATATGCTTTAAAATACTTCTTTTAATGATTCTAAAAAGTGTAAGTGAGTGTAATATATTCACTAGTTGAGCTTTATACTATTTGAAAAGTTTTGTTTTTCGAAGTTATTTATTAGCATATATTTCTTTTATTTGTTACTCCTGTACATATAAATTAAGTTTTGTTTTTAAATTAGACTAAATTTAATTATATTTTAAATTTATTTTGTAAAATAAAATTAATATTTAAATTATTTTGGAGTAATTATGCACGCACAAGAAATAAGTATTAATAGGTTTTTATCATCAAATGATACTAAGTTTATAATTCCAGTTTATCAAAGAAATTATGATTGGGAAATTGCTCAATGTATAAAACTTTTTGATGATATTATTGAGGTAGGAAAAGACACAAGAAGTTATGGACATTTTATAGGAAGTATTGTTTATGTACACGATGATATCTATAGAACTGCCTCTACAAATGAATTAACAGTAATTGATGGACAACAAAGGTTAACTACAATTACATTGTTATATATAGCTATATACAATTATGCTTTAGATAAAAAAGATGAAGCTTTAAGTACAAAAATCAATGAAACATATTTAATAAATAAATTCTTAGAAGATAAAGAAAAACTAAAACTGAGACCTACTGAAAACAATGATAAAGCTTTAAAATATTTATTAAGAAAAGATGGTTTTGAAACTTATAATGAATATTCAAAAATTATTGAAAATTACAATTACTTCAGAGAAAATATTAATGACTCAAATATTAATACAGTTTTAGATGGTTTAGCAAAATTAATGTTTGTTGAAATTTCATTAGATAGACAAAAAGATGACCCTCAAAAGATATTCGAAAGTCTAAACTCTACTGGACTTGAATTAACACAAGCAGATTTAATTAGAAACTATATTTTAATGAGATTAAATAATACTGAACAATGTGAAATTTATAATAATTATTGGTCTCCTATCGAAAATAAAACTAAAGATTTACAATCTAAAAAAAGTCTATTATCAAACTTTATGAGAGATTTCTTTACTTTAAAAAATAAAAAGATACCTAACATTAAAAATGTATATCAAGAATTTAAAAAGAATTATCCTACATCTGATTTAACAACATTAAAAGAAAATTTGACAGAGATAAAAAAATATGCAGAAATGTACTATAAAATAATAAACCCATCTATAGAAGAAGATAAAGAGATTAGAAAAGGATTATCTGACATTAATACATTAGAAATTAATGTATCATATCCATTTTTAATGCAAGTATATTTAAACTATTTTGAAAAAATTATAGATAGAAAAGAATTTCTAGGAATTCTTGAAACTATTCAATCATTTGTTTGGAGAAGATTTATTCTTGGAATTGGAACAAACAATTTAAATAAAATATTTATGACTTTACATAGTGATATAGTAAAGCAATTAGAAAATTGTAATAATAACTATCTAAAAGCATTAGAATTTGTTTTACTTGCTAAAAAAGGTAATCAAAGATTTCCAACAGATAAAGAATTAATTTATACGTTAAAAGAAAAAGATATGTATAACATTAAACCTACAAATAAAAAATATATGTTTGAAAAACTTGAAAATTATAACAATAAAGAAATTGTTGATACAAATAGTGAGGATATTACTATTGAACATATATTTCCAAGAAACCCTATAAGTCAATGGTATAATTTACTTAGCGAAGAAGATTATAAAAATTTTGAAGAAATTTATTTACATACAATAGCTAATTTAACTCTATCAGGAAACAATAACTCTTTAAGCAATAAAACTTTTATAGAAAAAAGAGATATGAATAAAGATAACGGTGAACAAGGATATAAATATAGTAGATTATGGTTAAATAGATTTATTAAAGAACAAGATACTTGGGATATAAATGTTTTCGAACAAAGATTTGAATTAATTTCAAATAGATTTCTTGAAATTTGGAAATATCCACAAGCTCCAATAGTTACAATAAAAAGTAATAATGATGTTAATATATTTGATATTTCAGAAACTATGGGAGAAAAAATTGAATATGTAATATATTTTGATGAGAAAAAATATTTTAGATCATTAGGAGAACTTTATGATAATTTAATTAGCAAACTTTATAATGAGAACAAAGAGATATTTCATAATGATGAATTAAAAGAAAGACTTCAAATAGAACCTAATAATGATAAACAAAGAAGAGGTGTAAAACTTGATAATAATCTTTACTATGAAGCAAATGTTAACAATAATCAATTTGTAAATAGAATGAAATATTTATTAAGTTTATTTAAATATGATGAAGAGATTTTTATAAAATGGGAAAGCAATAAAGATATACAAGATAATCTTTTCTCATAAAGCAAAAGACTATGATTAAAGTTTGATAGTCCTAGAATTTTGAATAATCTCTAGTTTTTTCCACAAACTCTTACTTTTGGAACAAAAAACATCCAAATGAGTTTTCATGTTCCTCAAAGTGTTCAAAAAATAAAAACTACAAAATTCCACAAATATTTAAAGGTTTTTGAACAAAAAGATTAATCTTTTAAATCAAATATCTAAAGTTCACTTTTCAAATCTACTTTTTAGAAATTCCACAAAAGTTTCAAAAAGTAGATTTTTTGATTTATCCTTGTGATAGACTAAATGAAATTCTCTTTTAAACTCAAAGTTTGTTAGTTTTATTTCAAATAGTTGTTTGTTGTCTAGCTCTTTTTTTACAGCGTGTTTGGAGATGGCTGTTACTGTATCTTTGTTATTTAATAGTAGGGTTTTTATCTCTTCAAAATCTTGAAGTTCCATAAATATATTTACATCATTTGCATATTTTCCTAAAGCATTTATAAATATTTCTCTTGTTCCTGAACCACTTTCTCTTAGAATCCATTTTTTGTTTATTGTATCTATAAAGCTAACTTTTGGTGCATTTTCATCACTTGTTACGATTATTAGTTCATCATCACAAAGTTTTTCTTTTATTAGATTTGAGTTGTTTATATCTATTTCTATAAGTCCAATATCAAGTTTGGAGTTTAAAATATTTTCTATGATTTTACTTGAGTTAAGAGTTAAAATATCAAATTTTACATCATCATATTTTGATAAAAAATCATAATAGATATTTGGCATAAGATAGTTTGATATTGTTTTACTAGAAGCTATTTTTATATTTCCAGCTAGTTTATTTTCTTGAAAAATATTTTGGCTATCAATTAGTGCTAAATAGTGCGAAAGAGTTTTCTCTTTGAAGTATCGTCCTCTTTCATTTAGAATTAATTTTTTCCCAACTCTATCAAATAGTTGTTCATTTAAACTATTTTCCAAAGATTTAATAGCAAGTGAAATAGCTGATTGGCTGATATTTAGCTCAAGTGCTACTTGGGTTACTTGTGGATTTTCACTTAATTTATAGAAAAAATTTAATTCTTTTAGAGTCATAATAAGCCTTATTAAAAATATTAATCATTATATTAAATATAATATATTTTACAAATTAAAAACATAAGAATATACTTCTAAAATATTAAAAATTTGAAGGAATTTAAGATGATAGGTATATTATTTGTTTTTATTTTTGCACTAGTTGCTACACTTTTATCTGAACTCTCTTTTTTCAAAGATTTAGCTATTTCACCTTTGATTATAGGTATTTTGCTTGGTATGATTTATGCAAATAGTGTTAAAAAATATTTTTCTAATAATCTCGAAATTGGTATTGTTTTTTGTACAAAAACAGTATTAAGAGTTGGGATTGTTTTATATGGATTTAGATTGACTTTTCAAAACTTACAAGATGTTGGAATTCAAGGAATATTAATTGCATTTTTGATTGTTTTTACTACATTTATATTTGGATATATATTTGGAACAAAAGTTTTAAAACTCGATAGTGAGATTACTATTTTAACGAGTGCAGGAAGTGCTATTTGTGGGGCTGCTGCTGTTTTGGCAACTGAGAGTGTATTAAAATCACCAGCATATAAAAGTGCAATTGCAGTTTCATCTGTGGTTGTATTTGGAACTATTGCTATGTTTTTGTATCCATTTTTATATAAGGTTGGAGTTTTAGGTTTTGATGAACAAAATATGGGAGTTTATATAGGTGCAACTTTGCACGAAGTGGCTCATGTTGTGGGTTCTGCTGAATCTTTAGGTTCTAATGTTGCACAAAATGCAATTATAGTAAAAATGATTAGAGTTATGATGTTAGCTCCTTTTTTATTGATTTTAAGTTTTTGGCTTCTTAAAACAACTGTAAGTGCAAATAAAAACAAAACAAAAATAGTAATACCTTGGTTTGCTGTTATTTTTATATTTGTTGTCGCTTTTAATTCATTTGATTTTTTACCAAGTGAAATGGTAATATCAATAAATTATTTAGATAATTTTGCTTTAACTATGGCTATGAGTGCGCTTGGAATGCAAACAAGTTTTGATAAGTTTAAAAAGGTGGGTTTGAAACCTGTTTATTTATCTAGTGTTTTATTTTTATGGTTGATTTTTATAGGTTATTTTTTAGTTAGTTTTTTATTTTAGATAAAATAAGTATCTTTAAAAAGATACTTATTTTTTAGATTTATTTTACTTCGATTCCAAATTTTTCTAAAAGATTTACCCAAACAATACTTTTACCATCTTTATCAAAAATAGTAGGTGTTCCTTGAACATTTAATTTCATTCCAATTTGAATTTGCTCTTCTAAACTTTTTTCAAGTTTAGCTAATTCTGCTTGAGTATATTTTGCATTTTTTGCAGCATCAAGATTTTCACTTGCATTAAACATTGCTTCAATTTTTTCTGAACTTGTTTTTTGATTCATAATATATAATGATAAATCTTTTGCATTTTCATGAGATTCTAATGGGAAGTAGAATACTCTGATTTTTACTTTATCAGCTATTTGTGGAAGATATGATTCAAATTTTTTACAATATGGGCATTCTGGATCTGTAAATAAGAAATACTCTTCCGTTCCTTTTCCATAAGTAAATGCTTCTTTTCCTCTAGCTCCTGTTAAATCAGCAGGTGCAGTAATTTTCATTCCATTACTTACATCAATTACATCACCTGAAAGAATAAGTTTTTTATCTTTTGTTAGATAAATTTCATCAGCATTTCCCTGAACAGTAATATTTAATATATATAAACTTCCAATATCATAAGCTTTTGTAATTTTTATTTGAGCTCTTTTTAACAATTCTAGTTGTTCCATTTGAGCAATTTCATTTTTTGACACTTCTTTATTTGCAGCATTTAACGAGCAAGTAAAAAGAAGAGAACTGATTAGTACTTTTTTAGTAAAATCAAACATAAGAATCCCTAATATAAATTTTTGCGTATTGTATCCTTTTTCTATTAAGAGTGTGTGTAGTATTAAAGAAAATTTAGCCTATTTTTCAATTCTTTTGCTGCAAGTGCATATCCACCCTTAGAACTATCAACAAAATGTATATGTTTAGCATGTCTTTGAAAAATTAAGCAGGTCATTAAAGCTGAATCTGATTTGTGTATTCCATAAACAATATCTTTTTTTAAATAAAGATTTTCTAGATATTCCTCTAGTTTTTTTGTTTGATTTGTATTGGTTGAAATAACCATTCGAAGCATATCATCAAATTTTTCTGTATCAGTTGTTCTTATAATTCTTTGTTTATATTTTCCCCATTGTCCAATTGAGTATTTCATTAAAATAAGCCCTAAAAGATTTTCAAATGCCAATCTTAAAATAGTAAAAATTTTTCCGATTTTGTTTTTTGAAAAAATTGATGCTTCTGCATTTAAAACCATAGGATTAAAAGATAAATTTAATTGATCTATTTCTTTAATAGGATTTCTTTGTTCATAATTTCCTGCGATTTTTTCAATGTTTTTAATACAGTTTGTATAGATTTCATTTGAATCTTTTTGATTTATACTTTTTATCAAAATAGAAATAGTTTCATCTTTTAGTGTTTTTATATCTTCCCATCTACACTCAAGTCCATCAAAGTTTGCAGTGTAAGTATTTTTTAAATCATCTTGGATTTTAAAAGTTTCGTACTCTTTTTTTAGTAACTCTTCTGCTAGTTCTAAGCCATTTCCTCTAATAATAGCTTGTGTATAATCTTTAGTAATTGCTAGTTTTGCAATTTCAATAAAAGAGCCTCTTTTTTCTATTTCTTTTATATTAATAACACCAATTCTAAGCTCTAAATCAAAAGCCTCTTTTGCTTTTTTAGAAGCTTCAATTAAAACTTTTTTTGATTTCTCAAGTAAAGAAGGAGGGATTAGTAAACTAGCACCATCACCTCCAAAAACATAAGGAAAATCCTCTTCTTTATCTATATTTAATATACCAATAATAGTAAGAGCAGCCACAAAATTTACTTGTTTATACATTCCTTTTTCTATTGCTTTTGTTGAGTCTTTTATATCAGATACTATTACATACCAATCATTTGGAATTAAACAATAGTTACTATCTTGCATGATTTTAGAAAAATCATTTACTTGTTTTAAATTTTTATAAAAATCCTTTGTATCCATTCTCTATCCTATGATTTTATATAATATAGCAGTTGTTAAAAATGAAAATATTATTCCATATCCTACAATTGCGGTGCTTAGTCTTGGAGCTAATCCTGCAATTGAAGCGATTGCCCCTGCTGTTATCATAGGTGCCATTGCAGCTTCAAATATAGATGTAATTCCAGCTAAGTTTAACCATCCAAAGCTATAACAAACAATATAAGCAATAATGGGTGCAAATATTAGTTTTATAATAAGTGCTATACTTAAAGGTAGTATTTCATCTTTTGGAACTTTAAATTGAAGTTGTAAGCCAACAGCCACAAGTGCCACAGGCACTAAAGTAGCTGCAAAATTTGATAATACATTTGTAATTAGTGGATTAAATTCAACACCTAAAAAACAAAGTGCAAAAATTAGTGATAAAAAAGGTGGAAAAGTTAAAACTTTTTGAATTATAACTCTAGAGTTAATACTGCTTTTACTTGAGTAATAAGCGGTCACAAATGTCCCATAAGTAGCAAGGGCTATAAATGTTCCTAATTGGTCATAAATTAAAACATAAGGAAGAGCTTCTTCTCCTAAATATGCATTAATTATAGGAATCCCCATAATAGAGCTATTTGTTAAAATAGCAACTAGCATTAAAGAACCAGTTACTTCATTGCTCCATTTTAAAAGTTTTGAGATAAATATCACAATTAGTGCTGATATTCCCATTACTAGCCAAGCTACTATAGTTGGAATTAGAATATCAAATGAAAATGTCAGTTTTGGAACTTGCATTAAAATAACAGCAGGTAGTGAAACATATATAATAAATTGATTTAGTATAAGTGGGGTTTCTTTAGCAAAAATTTTAAATTTTTGTAAAGTATATCCCACTAAAATTGCTATTGCTATTAATACAAAATTATCCATATTTTAACTTTGTAAAATTAGCTTTTTAAACAGATTTCTGATTGACAAGAGTCAATATAATCATTTTTACCAAATTCATCAACATAGCTAATTCCCCATTTGTACATCTCTTGTAACACTGGTTTTAATCTTTTTCCACAATCTGTTAGGCTATATACAACTTTTGGTGGAACTTCTGCATAAACTTCTCTATTTATAATATTTTTTTCTTCTAACTCTTTTAGTTTTACAGTTAAAGTTTTTTGAGTTATTTCATTTATAGTTTCATGTAAATCTTTGAATCTCATATCATTATCTAATAAATGCCAAATAATTGCTAATTTCCATCTGTCATTAAAAATATCTAGGGTAATAGCAACTGAGCATTTATACTCTTTATCATTTATGTAATACATATTTTTTCCTTTTGTCTTAGATAATTATATCATAATATAAATTAAATTCCATTACTTACCTAAAATACTGTAAGGTAATATTAAGTTCATTAGGATTATAATTTTCAAAATATATTAAAGGATTTCTAATGAGTCACTTATTTAAAGATGGAAATATTGGTAAGATGTCTTTAAAAAATAGAATTATAATGGCGCCTATGTGTATGTATTCAAGTGATAATAGTGGAGAAATTAAACCTTTTCATCACTATCATTACACTTCAAAGGCAGTAGGAGGAGTTGGACTCATTATTGTTGAAGCAACAGCAATTGAACCAAGAGGAAGAATATCTGATTTAGATTTGGGTCTTTGGGATGATAAACAGATAAAAAAACATAAAAGATTAAATAAGAAAATCCATCTTTTAGGTGCAAAAACAGCAATTCAACTAGCACATGCCGGAAGAAAAAGTCAAGTAATTGACACTGTTCCAATTGCTCCTAGTTCTATTGCTTTTAGTGAAATTTTACCTTATAAAATACCTGTAGAAGCTAGTATAAAAGATATAAAAGAGATTAAAAAACTATTTTTAGAAGCAGCTATTAGAGCTAAATATGCTGGGTATGATGCTATTGAACTTCATGCTGCTCATGGTTATTTATTATGTGAGTTTTTATCACCACTTTCAAATAAAAGAGAAGATATTTATGGTGGAAGTTTAGAAAATAGATGCAGATTAGTTTTAGAAATTGCAAAAGAGTTAAAGAAAAAAGTTGATTTACCTTTAATGGTAAGAATTAGTGCCCATGAGTGGATGAAAAAAGGATGGAGTGTTAATGATTCTGTGTATCTTTGCTTAAAATTAGAAGAAATAGGAGTTGATTGTATTCATGTTTCAGGTGGTGGGAATCAATCAAACCCTGATAATATGCCTAAAATTGATGATTTATACCAAGTTAATGAAGCTCAAGAGATAAAAAGAGCTCTTAAAAAAACACCTGTTATTGCTGTTGGATTGATTAAAAATGCTGTACAAGCTGAGTATTTACTAAAAAATAAGTATTGTGATTTTGTGGCTTTTGGAAGAGCATTATTAAGAAATCCAAATTTAGCTTTTGAATTAGCAAAAGATCTAGGTGATACAAAAGAAATAAACTCTTCTTACCAAAGAGCATTTTAGTAAAAAATAAAGGATAAATTATATGAAAAAAGTTTTAATATTAAATGGCCACCAATATTATGATGTTGTAGCAAAGGGTGAGTTAACAAACCATTATGTAGATTGTGCAAATAAATTTTTTGAAGAAAATGGTTTTGAAGTTAGACAAACTCACATTGAAAAGGGTTATACAATTCAAGAAGAAATAGAAAAGTTCAAATGGGCTGATTATATATTATTTCAATATCCAGTTTATTGGATGGGGCTTCCTTGGATTGCAAAAAAATATATTGATGAAACATTTACTCAAGGTGTTCACTATGAAAGTGATGGAAGAAGTAGAAGTGATGCTTCAAAACTATACGGAAGTGGTGGTTTAATGAAAGATAAAAAATATATGTTATCTTTAACTTACAATTGCCCAGCATCTGCTTTTGATAATAAAAATAGTCTATTTGATGGATTATCTTTAGATGAAGCTCATGTTGCTGTTCATAAAACATTCAAGTTTTGTGGATTAAAACCTTTAGAAACTTATGCTGTTCATGATATATTCAAAGGTGATTTAAATTTAGATTTAGAATTAGAAAAATTTAAAAGTGTATTAGCAAAGAATTTTAAAGGATAAAAAATGAGTAATGTAGTAATTGTCGCAAAAGTAAAAATAAAAAAAGAGTTTAAAGAAGAGATATTAGAAGAGTTAAAACAACTTCACAAAAGTACTCATTCTTTGGATACAGGATGTATTCAATATGATTTACACAAAGATTTAGATGATACAAATAGTTTTGTTTTTGTTGAAACTTGGGAAAATCAAGAATTATTAGATGCTCATATGGCAACAAATCATTTTTTAACGTTTGTTAAAAAAGTAGAAAATAAATTAGAAAATTTAGAAATCTCAAAATTAGAAAAATTAATATAAAAAAGGATAAAAATATGGAAAAGACGTTTATGGAAGCTATGGATTTTAGACATGCGTGTAAAGTATTTGATGAAACAAAAAAAGTTAGTGATGAGGATATGAAGTTTATTTTAGAGGCTGGAAGAAAATCTCCATCATCTTTTGGTATGGAAGGTTGGAAGTTTTTAGTTATTACAAATGAAGAGTTAAAAGCAAAAATTAGACCTGTTTGTTGGAATCAAGTTCAAGTTACTTCTTGTTCTCATTTAGTAATTATCCTAGCTGCTATTGATGCTGTTAAACCATCATCAGGTGAAGTTGAAAGAAAATTTAAAAGAAGAGAAATGCCTCAAGAAAAGCTTGATATGTATTTAGGTTTATATGCTGATCATTTAAAACAAACTTTATCAAGTGATGATAATATTTATTCATGGACTGCAAAACAATCATATATTGCTTTAGGAAATATGATGACAGCAGCAGCTATTAAAGGTATTGATTCATGTCCAATTGAAGGTTTTGAAAAAGATAAACTAGATGAAATTTTAGGTTTAGATTTAACAAAATATCAAACAGCTGTTGTTGTGCCATTTGGATATAGAATAAATGAACAATCAACTCAATTAAGAGAAAAATTTGAAGATGTGGTTGAGTTTATTAGATAGTTAAAATGACTATAATTTAAAAATATTTATTTAATTGTGTGGCGTAAAATAAAAAACATTTTTATCATTTGTTAAGAGAATAGAAGGTAAATTAAATTAAACTGACTTAAAGGAAATAATATGGAAAATTTATTAATGAATGTTTTAGATTTTAGTCATGCATGCGAGATATTTGACAATACAAAAAAAATTCCTGATGAAGATATAAATTTTATACTTAAAGCTGGGAAAAAATCCACTTCTTCATTTGGAATGAAACCTTGGAAATTTTTAGTTATTACAAATGAAGAATTAAAAGCAAAAATAAGTCCACTTTGTTCTGAAGAGGTTCAAATTAGTACTTGTTCTCATTTAGTTATTTTTCTAGCAGAAATTGAAAATTCAGATTCTGAATCAAAATCTTCTAAAAAAGGTTTTTCAGCAGAAAAATTAGAATTTTATACAGGAATTTATCCTAATCATCCAGAAGATAGCTGCCTAAGCAATGAAAATATGTATTCATGGCCAGCGAGACAAACATATCTAGCTTCAGGACATATGATGACAGCAGCTGCTATAAAAGGTATTGATTCTTGTTCTATTGAATCTTATGAAAAAGAAAATATTGAACAGATTTTAGGACTTGATACTTCAAAATTTCAAATAGCTTGTATACTTCCTTTCGGATATAGATTAAATGAACAATCATGTCTAAGAAAAGAAAGTTTAGATAATACTACGGAGTTTATAAAATAATATTTTCTTTTAAAATACTTCTAAATAATTTAGGAGTATTTTACACTTCCTAATAATTCAGAGCTTAAAAGTGCTGCTTCCATATTTGAATGACTAAAATAATCTCCACAAATACCTAGATTTCTTTCATCATTTAAGAAGTAGGGCATATCTAAAGAAGTTTTTGCGAAGGCATATTTCCATAGGTGAGCAATGATTGTAAATCTTTCAAATAATTCTTTTGTTTCATCATCAAGATTACTTAAAAAAATCTCGCAAATTTCCTCTTTTGTTTTTTCATTTACACAGTTTGCAAACTCTCTTGTAGAGTGAATTATATATGAGCTAAAATCTTTATATAGATATTTTCTTGAGTTATTGATAATATTTTGTATATCTGGATTTTCATACAATAAATTTTTATCTAATTTTATCTCTTCAGTTGAGTATAAAATTAAAGAAAAAATAGAGTCGTATTTTATATTTGATAATTTTTCTTTTAAATCATCTGGAAGTTCTATTTGCATTTGTAGTATTTGAGGTGCTGGAATGGTGATAAATAGTAAATCAAAATCTTTATAAATATTATGATTTTCATCTTCTAAAATCCATTTATTATTTTCAAGTCGGGCTTTTGTGATTTTACAATTTTTTACTAAATCTTTTTCTTTTATCAAAAATTTACAAATTTGATTTATTCCATTTTTTGGAATAAATTCATCATATTTAGCTTTTACAACTCCATTACTTGATAAATCCAAACAAAACATCTTTAAATCATCTGTTATTGGAATCAAGCTTGAAGTTCCGTAGTCTATGAACTTATCTTCAATATATTTGGTACTAAGTCTTCCTCCAACTCCCCTTGCTTTTTCAAAAATAGTAATATCTTCATATTTTTCTTTTAAATTATTATATAAATTGCAGCCAGAAAAACCAGCTCCGATAATTGCTATTTTCATAAAAATTCCTTTATTTATAAATAAGTCTAATGATTGCCACAATAAAAAGAGCTAAAGCCATTTCTTTTAGTTCTTTATCGTATAAAATCATAAATATTGATGTAAAAATTAAACCAAATGATAAAATAATTGGTCTAATAAAATCTTTAATCTCTTTTGAAATAAATTCAAGTTGATTATTTGATACTTCGATTTGAAGCTCACCTTTACTTGCTTGTTTTATTACAGATTTTAAATCTTTTAGAGTAAATGGAATATCTTTTATTTCATCAACAATTGTTTCAATTATACTATCTTTTGCTCCCAAAGCCTTTGGAAGATTATCTTGTAAGATTGGCAAAATATCTTTTATACCATTGAAGTTTTCAATATAAGTTGTTCCTAAACCTTCAATTATGGCACTAACTCTTAAAATATAAATCGCATCACTTGGAAGCTTAAAAGGCATATTTCTTGTACCTTCTAACACATCAAAGGCTAGTTGTTGCATAGATTCGCTACTTAGATTATCATTTGAAAAAATATCAAACATCTTACTTGTAAACTCAGCTAATTCAGAGGTTGGTGCTTCATAAGCAATAGTTCCTAATCTTTTACTAGCACTAATATATAGCTCATAATCTCTCTCATTTGCAGCTTTGATTAGTTCAATAATTGCTATTCTTGAACTATTTGGAACTGTTTTTACCATTCCAAAATCTAATAAGATTATTTCACCTTCTTTTGTAATTAGTAAATTCCCAGGATGTGGATCTGCGTGAAAATATCCATTTATCAACATTTGTGTTGTATAAAATCCAACAAGTGTCCCAATGATTTTTTTAAAATCAATATTTTCTTTTAAGATATTTTCTTTATCATCAAATCTATATCCCTCTTCAAAACTCATAACTAAAGCATCATCACAAGACAAAGTAGGATAAGGAACAGGAAATCTTACTCCACTATCTTTGTATGTTTGAGAAAATTTTGTAAGATTTTGTAACTCTTGGTTTAGACTTACTTCTTGCAAAATCATCGAAGAAAACTCTTTTATCACAGCTTCTATTGAGTTTTTTGTGTAGTGCGAAAATAGGGGATTAAATAAAAAGTTGAAAAAGTTTATAATTTTTATATCAGCACTAACTCTATTTTTAATACCTTTTCTTCGCAGTTTCACAGCAACTTTTGTATCATCGTGCAAAATTCCTATATGAACTTGACC
>JAHIWE010000003.1 GCA_018816105.1 bacterium
AATACTATTATTGAGTATAAATTTTGTATTTTCATTGGATAATACAACAGAAAAAAACGTATCAAATAAAATAATAATCAACTATAGTGTTTGGGAAGAGTGGTTATATGTAGATGTTTTTAAACTTTTTCCAAATATTGATGAAAATGGAAATTTACAATATACAAGAATTCGTATAAAAGATTTAATGGCTGGTGGCTTTGTATTGTTTTCAATCGGGTTAATAATATGGATAATAAAGAAATTACAATAATTTAATTTGATTATCTAACCATTTCATTTGACACCCAATACCCCTTCTATTTTTTGGTTCAGATTGTAAAGCGTCTTTTAACGGAATTTTAAAATGTTTTATTTTTGGTAATAAAAATTCTATATATTTTTTTCCTGCTAAGAAAACAAATTCGTCGTTTTCTATATCCGTTAATTTTTTTAACTTACTTAATATGTTTTTAGACCATATTACCCTTTCTTCTTTTACCATATTGTTTAAAGTAATATTATATGGTTCAATTTCTTGTTTTAAATTTACTAATCCATATTTAGCAGAAAGAATAAAAATTTTATCTGGTTGTAAAAGTTTTGCATATTCTAATCCTTTTTTAAAAAGTGAACTTATATATAAATCTTCAGCTTTAGATTTATGGTGAAGTTTTTTACTAACACATGAAATTAAAACTATTTTTTTTATTTGCATTTTGTTCACTCCATGTTTAAATCATAATCACACCCAAGACTATGGGACATTATAGGACAATCTATAGGAAACCAAATCCCACAATCTTTTTCACATACTCTATTACATTTAGGACATAACTTCCTTTCTCTTTTCATTTTAATAGTGCACCTCATCGTTTGTTTTTTTATCTCTAATTACCCAACCAACAATCTCACCTTCATCATTTATTTGATGATAGCAGTTAAAAGAATCTTTAGGTAGTGAAAGGAGGTGTTGTAAAAATGTATTGATGCCGCAACTGTCCTCAAATTTGATTTCGTCCATAATATCATTACCCCTCATTTCTACCTCCTTCATTTTAACTTGCTCCCTATTGTTTTGTTGTTTGTCTGTTTCCATTTTTTATACCTCGCTTTTATTTATTTTTGATTCATCTTACCATACCTCTATCTGAGTATCAGCACCACTACAATGCTCACAAATTTCTGTATTTGTCCACTGTCTACAACTCTCACAATAGTATTCTTTCATCTTCTCTCACTCTCCTTGGGTTTGGTTTAACTTCTTCTTATCTTCTTGAATTTTTGTATCTAAATCAGATTCAAGATACTCATTCAACTCAGATAAACAATCGAAATATCCTCTTTATCCCAATCATTATATTTTTGATTTGGTTTATAAGATTGTTCAATAGCTTTCTTCTTTCTCTTCTTCCTAATATAGAAAATATAAGAACAACCATATAAATTGTACTTAACGCTATTGCTTTTAAAGAATCATTATGAAAACCCCAAACCAATAAATAAACTAACCCTACAAAAACCATAAATATGAAAATTATCCAAACCATATCATCTTTTTCTTTCATTCTTCCATCCCACAATCCAAAAGGAATTGTTTTTTATTGAATTTATTATGACATGCACACAGCCCTTTATCTTCTTTCTCAAAATAGTCTGCTAATCGAAAAATTTTACTTTTAAAATGAGATTCAGCAGTTTTCAGTCCTTTATAAAAAACAAGTTCTTCCCCAGAGTGAACTTTCTTTATTCTTTCGAAGTTTAACCAATCATGTTTTATTATCTCAGCAATCGCTTTTATTTCTTTTTGATTCATTTTCTTTTATACCTCATTTTTAAATTTAAATCCTGTTGCTTCTAACCCTACCTTTGTTAAATCGTTTAATTCTGTTTCGCTCTTTTCTATCAAAGTGTTTAATTCAAATAAATTACTTCTCATTAAAAAGTTTATTTTATCTGTTCTTTTCATTAGTGCAACCATTTTATTTATTTTATTTATTTTATCTGTTTCCATTTTCTTTTATACCTCATCATTTATTATATATTCGCGATAATCTATATGTATATAAATATATATAT
>JAHIWE010000133.1 GCA_018816105.1 bacterium
GAATTATTTAATAAATCTTCATCTACAATATTATCAACAATTATTTCAGCAGGCGTACTAGAGCTATATGGATAATTTTCACTTGCCATTACTACACCAACACTAAATTCATTTTTAATTTTAATATCTAATTTATCAAGTTGTTTTGTAGCACCTTTATAAAATAACTCAGAAACAGGTGTTTCTAATAAAGGCATTAAAATTTCACACTCAGGATCACCAAATCGAACATTATACTCTAAAATAATAGGCTCACCATGTACAACCATAACTCCAATAAAAAGAACACCCTCAAATGGAGCACCTTCTGCTTTCATTCCAGCAAGTGTAGGAATAATTACTCTTTCTTCCACTTTTCTATAAATATCATCATTTACTAAAGGAGTTGGGGCATATGCACCCATACCACCTGTATTTGGTCCAGTATCACCATCCCCTATTCTTTTATGATCTTGAGCAGCTGGTAATACTTTATAGTTCTCCCCATCACAAATAGCAAAAATTGATAATTCATAACCATCTAAATACTCTTCAACAACAATAGAAGTTCCAGCATCACCAAAAGATGAACCAGATAACATATCAGATGCTGCCTCTTTAGCTTCTTTTATGCTTTGAGCAATAATTACACCCTTACCACCACACAAACCATCTGCTTTTACAACAATTGGTAAATTCATAGTATCGATAAAATCATAAGCTTCTTTTTCATTTGAAGTCTCTATAAATGCTGCTGTTGGTATGTTATATTTTTTTAATATATTTTTCATATAAACTTTTGAACCTTCAAGAGCAGCGGCTGCGGCACTTGGTCCAAATATAGTTAAACCATTTTCCTTAAATATATCAACAACACCATCTACTAATGGAGCTTCAGGTCCAACAATAGTTAAATCAATAGAATTATCTTTTGCCCAAAGAGCTAATTGATTATAATCTTTAATATTTATATTTGTTCCCAATCTGTCAGTTGCACCATTTCCTGGCATAAAAAATAGATTATGAGCATTTTCTTTGTATATTGCTAATCCAATAGAGTATTCTCTACCACCATTACCAAGTATCAATATATTCACGATAATTCCTTAAATAATAATTTCAAAATATCCGAGTAGCCGTTAACCATTAAAATGGCCCTAAAAGCCAAAAAACGCACATGAGATCTATATTTCAGGAGCTTAAACGCATTGAAAAGCTGCACACCATATATTTACAATCACGTACAATTAAAAATTATCGGACCCACAACAATGGAAATCCCGAACTACTTAGATTGTCTTATTTTATCTAAAGATGTTTAAAATTGAGTTTAAATTAAAGATTGCTTTGCTAGATTTATGCACTCATCTATTGATGTTTGTGAACTAATTTGATAATTTATATGATTTGGTAAATAATCAGCTGTAGTTTTTCCAATAACAATTGCTTTATATGAATCATTCCAAGAGTATTGCTTAAAAAAGCATTCAACACTAGATGGTGATGTAAAAATAAATATAGAATTGTCTTCTAAAATAATATTTGATTGTTTACATGTGGTTTCATAAGCTACTAGTTCATCAAGAAGAATCTTATTTTCTTTTAGAATTTCAACTAAATTTGAAACGGTTTTTAGTGCTTTTATATAGAGTACTTTTTTATTTCTTAATAAATCCACCAACTCTTTTGCAAATTCATTTCCATGGGAAGTAAGGCCTGTAAAAGCAATATTTCCACCTAGTTTTTCTATAATTTGCGCTGTTTTTGGTGCAATTACAAATGATGGTATTTTTTTCCAATCTTTATTAAAAGAATCCATAGAATAAACTGCATTTTTTGAAGTGAAAATTAAAGCATCATAATCTAATAAATTTATATTAGATTTTATATATTTTATTTGAAATACTTCTATATTTTCTACATTTGAATATTTTTGATTACTTAAAAGATATATTTTTGCCATATTATTTAATCATTTCATATTTTTGTATATAATTTATTGCATCATCTAAATTAGAATAAATCTTAATTTTCTTAAATACATTTGATGTATCAACAGATAATATTTTTCTTTTATGTCTATATCTTAAGACCAATATAATCTCCAATTCTTTACTTTTAAATTTTTCTATTATCTCTTCAAGGGTGAATATAGCAGATATATCAAAAAAAGATACATTTTTACAATCAATAATTATTTTTTTACTATTTTTTAATTTTTCTAACTTATCTTCTAAAAAAGATGCTGTTCCAAAAAATAAAGAACCATTTACTTTTATAATTTGAATATCTCTATTATCAATATCTATATCAAAAGAGACCCTTGATCGTGCTGTTTTAATTTGAGTATTTCTTGAAACTTGATAAACAGCAATTATAGAAGAAATTGTAATTCCAACTCCAACTGCCATAATTAAATCAACAAAAATTGTTAATAAAAATACTGTAATCATTATAATTAAATTTTGTTTTGAGATTTTATTTAAGATTTTTAAAAATTTATAATCTAAAATATCAAAACCAACTTTTATTAAAATTCCAGATAAAACAGCCAAAGGTATTTTAGAGGCAAGTGGAGCTAAAAACAGCACAATTAATAATAGTGTAATTGAGTGTACCATCCCTGATAGTTTTGTCGTTGCTCCACTATTAATATTTATTACAGTTCGCATAGTAGCTCCTGCTCCTGGAATTGCACCAAAAAAAGAACAAACCATATTTCCTATACCTTGACCTATTAACTCTTTTTTAGGATTATGTTTTGTTTTTGTTTTAGAATCTGCAACTATTGATGTTAATAAAGAATCAATAGAGCCAAGTAGTGATAATGTAATAGCTAAAGTTAAGATTGTACTTAATTTTAATATGTCAAAAGAAATAGGAAAAACAAAATCAGGTAATCCCATAGGAATTTCACCAATTGTTTTAATATTAAAATTCATTAGAATTGAAAAATAAGTTACAGCAACCAAGGCAATAAGGGCAGGAGGAATAATTTTTGAAACATTATTAGGTGTTAAAAACATTATTGATAAAGTTATGGCTGCTATTATAATAGCTTCATAATTGGCTTTTTCAAAAGTATCTAAAAGATGAGTTAATGTGTAAATAATAGAACTATAACCATCAACACCTAGAAATGGATTTATTTGTAATATGATAATAATTACACCAATTCCACACATAAAGCCTGAAATTACAGGATAAGGAATATATTTTATCCATTTTCCAATTCCTACAATTCCAAATGATATTTGCATTAAACCAGCTAAGAAAATAACCGTCATAACAGTTGCAATATCATTTGGAAAAGTGGCTATTGTTGTAGCCACAACAACAGTCATTGGACCTGTTGGGCCTGAAATTTGAGTTGCAGTTCCACCAAAAAATGCAGCAAAAAAACCTAATATAATTGCACCATATAAGCCAGCAATTGCTCCAGCACCACTAGCAACACCAAAAGCTAAAGCTAAAGGAAGAGCAACAACAGCTGCTGTCACTCCTGCAAATATATCATTTTTTACTCTATTCAAGGCTAACTCCAAGAAGTTAAATTTATTTGTCTCTTTCTAAATATTCCTCATCACCCATTTTATCATTTTTACCACGTGCTATTACGTGAATTGGAGTACCTTCAAAATTAAAATTATCTCTTAGATAATTAATTAAGTATCTTTTATACGAGAAGTGTAAAAGATTTGGTTTATTCATAACAAGTGCAATTCTAGGCGGTCTTGTTGCAAATTGTGTTGTATAGTAAATTCTTAAATATGCACCATTTGGACTTGGAAGTGAATGTCTAATAACTGCTTCTTCAATAACTTTATTAAGTTGAGAAGTTGGAATTCTTTGTGTATAGTTATTATGAATTTCAATAATTTTATCTTTTAATTTTTCAATACTTCTTCCAGTTTTTGCAGAAACTGCCATAATAGGAGCATAAGATAAAAATCTAAATCTTCTTCTAATTTCTTCTTCCATTTTTTGGAAAGTTTCAATATTTTCATCCCATTTATTAAGAACAATAATTGTACCTAATCCATATTCATCTACAAGTCCAGCAATTTTTTCATCTAAATCTGTAAGTTCAGAAGAAGCATCTAAAATAACTAAAGCCATATTAGCTTTATCTAACATCTCTTTTGTTCTCATTAAAGCATATTTTTCAATACCTTCAATGCTTCCTCTTCTTCTTAATCCTGCTGTATCAACAAATGTTATCTCTTTATCTTTAAATTCAAAAGATTCATCAACGGGATCAATAGTAGTTCCCGCAATTGGAGAAACAACTGATCTTTCTTCTCCTAAAATTGCATTTAACATAGAAGATTTACCAACATTTACTCTTCCAATGATTGCAACTTTAATTTTGTTGTCATCAACTTCTTCCTCCGGAACTGCTTCTTCTGATTCAAATTTACCATTATTTTCACTAGAAAAATCTTGATTATCATCATAATCAAAATCTTCTTCTCTTTGTTTTTGTAATAGTTCAGCTTCTTCTTGAGCAACAGTATCTAGATTAACAGGAAGATGTTTATAAATCCAATCGAATAAGTTTTTAGTCCCTCTATTATGAGAAACGGATATTCCAAATAGATTTTCATCTCCTATTCCAAATTCAAAGAATTCCCAAAGTCTTTCTAACTCTTTATCATTATCAATTTTATTTACAATTAAGGCTAATTCTTTACCTAATCTTTGAAGCTCATAAAATAATTCTTTATCCTTATCATCAGGTATTCTTTTACCATCAACCATAAAAAGTATTATATCAGCCTCTTTTGCCGTCTCAATAGCTTTTCTTTTTACATTTGAAAATATAGCATCATTTGTTTCATCAATACCACCTGTATCAAGCATTAATGCTTTTCTATCTAAAACTTCAATTTCATGCTTTCTAATATCTCTTGTCGTTCCCGCTAACTCTGAAACGATAGCTATTCTTTTATTTGCAATTCGGTTGAATAGTGAAGATTTCCCTACATTTGGTTGCCCAATTAATGCAATTTTTTTTAATGTTTTATCCATAAATTTTTTTAATCCTATTTTTTATCATAAACTAAAAAAGGTATTAGCGTATAGCTAATACCTTTTTCCTAGCAAAAGCTTTTCTTAATATAACCCAAATTTACCTTGGATAGAGCTTTTGTAAAGAACTCTCATATTATCATCTTTATCCATGAATACTTTAAATTGTGCTTCTGATGCTTTTAAATCATCTAATGCTTCTTCAATATCCATTGGTTTATAAGATGCTAATCTTACAGGAGCAATTTCATCTTCAAATTTTTCTAACTCAAGTGCAATATTGTCTTGAATTTCATTTGCCACAACTTCTGTTAATTTAGTAGCTTTATGAGCTGCAATTTTATCATGATGTCTTCTTAATACTTTTGATACTCTATCAACAGCAATATCAATAGCAGCATATAAGTCTTTATCTTTTTGTTTTACAACAATTGTATCTAAATGTGCAACATTTAAAGTAAATTCAAAAGAAAAAGCTTTTTTACCATGTTTTTCTTCTTGAGAAATGATTGAGTTTACAGAAATAATATCTAAATTATATTTTTTAAATACTTCCACTGAGCTATTAATATACTCTTTAATTGAATCTGTTAAATCTATGTGTCTTCCTACAATACCTGTATTCATAACATACTCCTTAATTATATTTTATTTATTCTAACATAAAATTTATTAAATAGTAGCTAATCTAAAAACAATAATGCTTGTATAACCTTGTATATGGGAAATTTTCATTAAATAATTTAATTTTTCTTTATAAAATTGTAAATTATTAATCACTTGAACCTTCAATAATTGATTTTAAAGAAGCAAAAGAATTTTCCATTTGAGTAATCAAAACAGTATATGCTGCAAACTGCGTAGCCATTTGTTCATATTTTTCATCTAATTTATCAGAAGCTGTATCGTAATCATCATTTAATGTATCAATTCTTTCGTTTAATTTATCTTCATATGATGTCAAAAGGCCATCTAATCCATCAAGTGAATCTAAATAGGTTTTTAATCTAGTTCCTATTCCTTCTTTTTCTGCATATCCAACTAGCAACTCTTTTAAATCATCATAATTATTATTTACAGCACTAGATAAAGTAGTACTATCAACTTGCATATATCCATCACTATCAAAAGAGATCCCATATATAAACATATTTTCTTCATTATCTAAACCATAAGTATCAAATAATATCTCTTTTATAGTACTCATCATAGTTCGTAAAGTACTTGAATCAGATATGGTAGCTGGATCATCTTCATCTCCTAAAATATAAGAATCAACTAAATCAACTAAATCATTATACTTTGAAGCAATACTTTGTATTGTTTCAACAATTAATGCATCATCTCTTTCTAATGTAATCGTTGATGTCCCTACTTCTACAGCTTTTATAATCAAACCATTTTGCATTGTAACTTTATTTGAAGATACATCATAAGATATTCCATCTATACTAGCTTTCATATTTTGTGCACTTAAAACATGGTTTGATTCTTCCTCAAAACCTAAATCTACATTTGATTGGGTAATACTAAGGGCGTTACTAAGTCCACTTTCATTACTTTTTAAAACAATTCTATATGAATCATCACTTACTTGTTCTAATTTAACATCTAATAAAGATTTATTATTCATTTCACTAACTAATTCTTTATAAGTTTTACCTTCAGTGCTAAAATCATAACTTGTATCACCAATATTAATAGTTATAATTCCAGCTTCCAAAGTAGCTGTTGTATCAGATATTGTATTTGATTGATAAACATCTTTTTGTGCTAATTGACTAACTGTAACACTTATGTTTCCAGGTGTTAAATTGCTAGTATCAGTTGCATCAAAAGAGACAGAACTTCCTGTTGTACTTGCTGTAATTTCATCAAAAATATTTGTTTCACTTGTAAATAAATCAAAATCATCAACTAAATCTAAAAGTTCTAAAACCATTGTTTCAATTTCAGTTAAAGCTTCTAATTCTGTTTCATTCTCAGCTATTTCAGCAGTAATTGGATCTAAAACAGATGTACTTTCTGCTGTTTTCAATTTTGTTAATAATTCTGAATTCAAATCTAAACTTCCTGAGCTTCCTAAACCTAAAATTCCATCTGCCATTTTTTATCCTTTACATATTTAATAATGTTTGTAGCATTTCATCAACTACGGTAATTACTTTTGCATTTGCTTCATAAGATGCTTGATATTGAAGAAGATTTATCATTTCTTCATCTGGATCTACTTTTGTTAAATTGTTATAAGTACTTTCTAGGGAGTTTACGATTGCATTTTGAGATTCAAGTTTAAAGTTATTATTTTCTACATTTGAAGAAATTGTAACTAGCAAATTTTGATAAAACTTACTGAAAGAACTGTTTGAAGAACCTATTGAAATATTATCATCCCATTGAATTTGGGCTAAATTTTCTAAATCATCATTTGTAAGTGAAGATATATTATCTTTATTAAAAGTTAAAGAGTTTACATCTGTTCCACTAAATAAAGCCACACTACTATTATTTGATGTATAATCCACCAATGCACTTGCAAAATCATTTAAACTTTGTTTATATGAAGAAATATTTGAGCTTGAACTTGTAAGATTTTGAGTTAAAGACTTTAAAGATCCAGAGCTTAAGGAGAGTTTATTATTATACACAGTTAAAGATGTATCTAAATTGTCTAAATCAGAAAAATCGCCGCTAATACTTAACTCATGAAGATTAGTATTATTAAAAATAACATTAACTCCTGAAATTTTCAGATTATATGTATCATTATCTCTATTTACTTCAATATTTGTATAAGTTGATAACTCTTTTTCTAAGGCATCCCTTTTATCTAATAAGTCATAAGAAGACGTATTACTTTGAATAATTTTTTCATTTAGATATACAATTTGCTCTAAAATATTGTTTACACTATCCACTTGTTCTTCTAATTGCTCGATTGTAGTTTTAAAAGTATCTTCAAGTTCATTATTCAAAGATTGTAAACTATCTACTAATAAAGAAGATTGAGTAGATAACTCATTTTGATAAATTAAATTTGTAGAGTCATTTCTTAAAGATTCAAGTGAATTAAAAAAGTTATTTAGCGTACTTGAAAATCCACTACTTTCAGTTTCACTAAACATAATTTCAAGATTAGCTAAAATTGAGTCTTCTTGTTCATAATAAGAAGCTAAACTACTTTGTGAAACTAATTTATCATACAAATAAACACTTGCACTTCTTGTAACTCCATCAAAAGATACACCATTCCCTATATCATCTTCTAAAGTATTTAATTCAGAAGTATTAACTACTCTTTTTATGTATCCATCTGAATTCTCATTTGCAATATTATTTGATGTAACATCAACAGAATATCTTGAAGTATTAAGTCCACTTTTTGCAATATATAATGAATCAATCATACTAAGACTTAATAGATTTTTTTTACATCAACAAAATCTATATAAGATAACATATCATCTAATATAAATTTACCATCAATTGCATCTATTCCTAAAACTTCATGGCAAACTAAATATATTTTATTGTCTCTTGTAGTTTGAATTGAAAAAACATTATATTGTTTAAAATACTTACCATCTTTTATTCTTCCATCTTCAACTACCCTATCAATAATATTTACAAGATTTGTCATTGTTAATAAAGTCATAGATTTTTGTAATTGTAAGACCATTGATTCTAATGCATCAAAGTTAGTATTTTGATGATTAGTCATAAAATAACTGTAGCACTCAATTACTTGTGATTCTAAATTTTTCATTTCCATATCAGTTCTCATGTATAATCCTTAATTAATTTAAATATTTAACAAGTGATAAATTGTTTATCTTGTTTATTGTTGAATATAAAGCGGTATAAGTGTTTTCTAAAGATTGAGATTCAATTGCAAGAGCAGTTAAATCAGCACTTGCATAATTTTCTTCTAAAATTTCAAAATGTGTAATTTTTGCTTGAACTATTGATTCATAGTTTTCTATTAAAGATGTTCTTATTCCCAATTTAGCATGGTTTAAATTTACATTATCAAAAGCATTATCTAATTTTTCAATACCATTTGATAAAATCAAATTTGCATCTTCTTGGGAAATTGTATTTCCATTTGAGTCTTGTTGTCTTAAGGCATTTATTAACTCATCTAAATCATCAAAGATAGAATGTTTTGATTCTAAATTGCTTGTTCCTGTATTATTTACAGTAAAAGTTCCATCACCATTATCGCTAATTGATAAAGCTGTATTAGAACTATCACCATTTAAATATAATCCATCATAACTTCCGTCATTGTTAGTATCTAGTAGTTTATATTGATTTCCATCTTCATCTAAAATGATTTCATTTTCGTTAAAAGTTAGATTTTCTCCAGATTGTGCAGTTTGATTTGTGCTATATAAAAGCTCAATACCATTTAAGCCTTGGGTTGCATAAGTATTGTTTTCAACATTAACAGTTTTATTATCAGCTGAAGAGACATAAGATATTTTGCCAGTAGTTTCATCTTTTTGAAATGGCTGAACATTAGAACTTTTTCCTGAAAATAGATATTGACCGTTTGTATTACTATTTGCTAAAGTAAAAATAGTTTCTTTTAAACTTTCTAATTCATCTGCAATTGTAGTTTTTGATTCTGTATTTGTAGTTCCTGTTGTTGCTTTTAATATCAAAGAACTTGCTGATTCCAATGAAACTTTCATATTTGAAACAGCTGTATCACTTGTAGTATTATATGAACTTAAAAGCTGGATTCTTTCAAGTATAGAACTATAAGATTTTACATTATTACTAATAGATAAAATCTGATTATACTTTGTTGAATCATCACTTCCTTTTTCTAAAGCTTCACCACTACTCATTCCGTAAATTACTTTTTCATTTCTTTGATTTAATAAATTTAGATTATACATAACTGTATTTATTGAATTAACCATAATAAGCTCCTAACTATCTTTTTAAATTTATTAAAGTAGTTAGAAGTTCATCAGCTGTTGTAATTGATTTTGCATTTGCTTCAAAAGCTCTTTGAAATACCATCAAATTAACCAAGCTTTCACTTAAATCTGCAGTACTTAACTCTAAAGTTTCACTTTCAACTGATACTCCATTGTTATTATTGATAGAATATATAGGATTCCCACTATCATTTGTTGCAGCCAAAAGATTATTTCCAATTGATTCTAATCCAATATTATTTGTAAATTGAGCAATGGCAACTTGTCCAATTACATAATCAATACCATCTTGAGTCATAGTTATAATTCCACTATCATCTACAGAAAACTCTCCAAAAGATGAATTTGTTAAACCTAAAGTATTTAATTTTAATTGCAATGAAGATAAAGATGTAGTTTGATCAACAGTTGAAACAATTTGCATAAATTCTGCATTAGCTCCACTATTACCGCTGATATCTTGATTTCTCTCTTTTGTATATTGTGTACCTGCATCATTGAATTTAATTACTCCAGAAAATTCAACACCTGCATCTTTTGATTGAATAACTAATTTTCCATTTATTGTTTTTGCTTCCACTTGTTTTTGTAAATCAGCATCTGCATTTATTTTTGTAATTAAATCTTGTATCGCATCATCATAAGTTGCAGCAGTTGATGAACTAGTTACCGTTACTCCATCTATTGTAAAAGATATTGTATCTCCTAGATCAAAACTTAAAGTAACTGCATTATCATCACTTAAAATATCACTATCTTCATAAACATCTTGTTGAATTCCAGCTACTGCATCTCTTAAAGCTTCCATCGCACTTGTTACGCTAGCTTCACCAGTTCCTGCAACCGAAGAAGTCAATTGAGTTTTTACTCCAACTAACTCAGTTGTTCCAGAAACTTCAGCTAAATCTCCAACTGTAAATGAAGTTCCAGGTATTATTGAATCTATTTTTATTGAACCAGTCAAAACATCAACATTTGAAGTGCTCGCCTCATTTGTAGAAGAGTTTACAGTATATGCAGTTAACCCTGTAATTTTTGAGATTTCATCACTTAAAGCTTTATACGTAGCTACTCTACTTGCATAAATATTATATTCAGCATCAGTTGTTGTTCCTGAAGTTGTAATACCAGCAGCATCTAATTCAGCTTTAAAATCATCAGTGGCAACAGTACTTTCATAATTTTGTGTGATTTTATCACCATTTATATATACATATATTTGATCACTTTCACTATCTAATAAACTTGTACTTGTATTAGGATAATCAATTAAAGTAGATTGTGCAATTGAAGGGCTACTTGTTGCAGAAGGATTTTGAGCATAACTTTCTAGAGCATTTGTATAATTGGTAATTAGAGCTTCAATATCAGAAATTTTTGCTGATTGTGTTTTTATACCCGAACCTGATAATTCAGTTGAATCACTTTTTGCACTACTTGTATAATCAGACATTTTTGCTGCATATGTTTCAATCTTATTTGAAAATTGAACCACTTGATTTCCAGCAATTTTACTAAAAGCATCTGTAAAAAAAGTAAGATTAGAATTAGTAGAAGTAACATCAGATGATGGATCAATAGTACTTATTGCCCAGCCTTGAACTTCGTTTCCTGAAGAATCTTGCAAGGTTCCATTTTCACCCATTCTAAAATTCCCAGCTCTTGTATAATAATTTTCAGATGTTCCTGAAAAATTCTTATTTGCAACAACAAAAAAACCATCACCATTTAATGCAACATCATAAGAAGAACCAGTAAGATTTAAACTTCCTTGAGTGTATTGTTTTTCCGCACTAGTAATAGAAGAACCTTTTCCAATGCTATCTTGATACATTAAATCAGCAAAAGAAACTCTTGAAGCCTTGTATCCAACTGTATTAACATTTGCTATGTTATTTGACTCATTATCTAAAGCTGTTTGTTGAGATGATAATCCTGCGATTCCAGTCCATAATGCACTAATCATTTTAAATCCTTTATAGTGATTTCATATAATCAATATTAAGGATTTAGAGTAAATTTAGGGTATCTATAGAATAAACAGCTTTAATAATGTACTAACCATTAGTAACAGTTAGTAAATTTTAGTAATATTATTATATGAAATAGTTTTTGCAGTACTTGAATAAGATGTTGCAGAGTCTTGAGAATATTTTAAAGATGAATTACTTTGAGAAATAGATGAAGATCCATCACTTATTGAAACTATTAATTGATAATTCCCATCATTATTTTGTGCAACACTGGCTGTAATTCCAGATTTTTGAGAAATTTCTGTTGCTAAGTCTTCATAAGTCTTATTGTATGTAGAAAAACTATAACTTGTACCATCACCATTTGTTAAAGAAATAGAAGCATCTTCATTTGATGAATTAACTATATCAGAAGAGCTTGATACTTCATCAAAATAGTAAACATCATAATAACCTGTTAATTCATAAGCTGTTAAAGATATTTCACCATCAGTCATAGATACAGATGAGACTTTATATTGTTTAGTATTTCCTTCATCATCCGTATCTCCATTTTCAATTATATTACCTATAATTGCTGATGAACTGGATAATGCAGATTGCTCAAAAGTTGCTTGTAATGATTCCATAGCTTCAACAGTTGCAGTATTTGCTTCTAGAGTTGATAGTTGTAATTGAGTACTCATCATTGTAGATGAATCAACTGTATTGGTAGGATCTTGAAGTTTTAATTCAGTAAGCATTAAAGTAATAAAATCTTCACTTTGTAATTGATCATTACTAACAGCAGTTGTATATGAATTTCCATAAGCATCTGTCGCTGAACTAGTTGTAACTGAACTTGTAGTTGACATAATAAACCCCTATTATTAGAATTATACAAATTCTAACTATATGAGGTAAATATAGGGTATTTATAAGTAAATGATTAGTAACTATTAATTAAATTTGATAACAAAATTATGATAAGAATCTTTATATTCATACTCTAAATCAAATTTATGAAGTTTAATAATATTATTGGAAATATATAAACCAAGCCCTAGCCCACTTTGAGCTGTTTCATAATCATTGTTAAAAGGTTTATAATACTCGTTAATATCTTTTGATAAAGCACTTCCTTTATTTACAATTTTTATATGATTTTTTTCGATAAAAATTTGAGGATTTCCATTTGTATTATATTTAATTGCATTATCAATTAGATTTTTTAAAACAATTGAAAAAAAATCAAAATCTACATTGATAATAGGATTTGCATTATATTTTATATCTATATAATTATCATCTAAAAGTAAAATATCTAAAGCCTGATCAATTAAATCAACTATTCTAAAATCACTTTTTAAAAGATTTAATTTGCCAGAGGTAAGCTCTTCAATTTTTGAGAATTCACTTAATAAATATTCTAATCTTTGAAAAACCCTAATTAATATCTCTCTTCTTTCATCTTCTTCTAATGTGTCTGAAATTAACTTGCCTTTTGTAATAGGTGTTTTTAATTCATGCATAATATTACGCAAAAATAGATTTCTAGATTCTCTTAATTGTCTTAATTGTCTAATTGCATTATCAAATTCATTTGAAACTTGAGATATTTCATCTTTTCCTTTTATCTTAGATGAAACAATTAATTCACCCTTTGATAATTTAATCATATTTTCTTTTAAATCAATTAATGGATTAAGTTTTTTTCTTATAAATATAAAAAACCAAATAAGTAAAATATCTATTGTTATTAAAATAATTAACCAAAAATATTTAAAATTATTTTCATTGAATTCATCTATTAACAATAAATCCAATGGTTTTGGATGAGGTTGAAATCTTGGTTCTTCAGGTCTTTTAAATCTAGGCATTGGAGGAGGAAAATTAAATCTTGGTTTAAAAAAAATATATTTCTTATTATTTAATATATAAATCTCAATAGGAGATTCATCATCAAAATTTATTTTTTCATATTTAAGACTTAAAAGTTTATCTATTGTTACATCAGCTATTTTCATTTCATATCCAGAAATTTTTTCATTAATCTCTTCTCTAGGAGTATTTTCTCCATTCAAGTTATGAATAAGATCAATCGTTAATTTATATCTTTTCATTTCTAATATCTTAAAAGCATTAAACTCTACAATAAACTGAATTAATATTAAAATATTAATAATTAGAAATATAGAAAAAAAGAAAACTTTAATTTGAAAGAATATTGAACTTTTTTTATTGATTAACCAATTTATAGCCTACTCCTCTAATTGATAAAATATATTTTGGTTTTTTGCTATTTTCTTCAATTTTATTTCTTACTCTACCTATTAAAACATCTATACTTTTATATGTACTTTCATACTTGATAGATTCAACATTTGTAAGTAATTCTTGCCTTGAAACAACAAAACCATTTTTTAAAATAAGATATTGAAGTATGTAGTATTCAGCATTAGTTAAATCTAAAAGAGCACCATCTTTATAAACTTCCATTTTAGCATCATCAAAAGAAAAAATTTGTTTTTTATTTAAAGAAGACTCATTTTCAATTATTTGATGATTACATCGTTTTAAGATAGATTTTATTCGTAAAATTAATTCTTGTGTATCATAAGGTTTTGGCATAAAATCATCAGCCCCATATGAAAAACAAGCAATTTTATCTCCAAGATATGATCTAGCAGATGATATTATTATTGGTATATCATATCTTTTTCTAATAATTCTACAAACTTCAATTCCATCTATATTTGGTAGGGATAAGTCAAGAATTATTAAATCATATTTTTTTAAAGAAAGGGCAGAAATTCCAAGCTCTGGAGTTTCATAATTTGTTACATGTATGTTATATTGTTTTAAATAAGCCGTTAAAATTTTTGCTAACTCAGTATCATCTTCAATCATTAGAATATTAATCACTTTTACTCCTCATTTACATTTGGAATTATAATATACCAATGTAAATGGAAAGTAACATTTTGATTAAATTAGGATTTCTCTATTCCCTTTTGCATTAACTTCAGATAATATACCTGATTGTTCGAGTTGTTCAACTATTGTAGCAGCTCTGTTATATCCAATTCTAAGTCTTCTTTGAATATATGAAATTGATGTTTTTTTCTCTGTTAATACTATTTCTTTTGCATCTTCATATAATTCATCAAATTCTGTTAGTTCTGTTGTATTTGAAGAGCTTAATGAGCTTTGAGTATTTCTATCTTTTATGAAATTCATATCATACTCAACAACTCTTTGATCTTTTAAGAAATCAACAACTTTTTCAATTTCAGTTTCTGTTGACCAAGGGGCATGAATTCTCACAAGTCCTGACATTCCAGGAGGAGTAAACAGCATATCCCCTTTCCCAAGTAATGATTCAGCTCCCATAGAATCTAAAATAATCTTAGAATCTATTTTTTGCCCTACTTTATAAGATAATCTACTTGGCAGATTTGCTTTAATAAGCCCTGTTACAACATCAACAGAAGGTCTTTGAGTAGCAACAATTAAGTGAATTCCACTAGCTCTTGCCATTTGTGCAAGCCTTGCAATTGAATACTCAACATCTTTTCCACTAGTCATCATTAAATCTGCTAACTCATCAATAACTACAACAATATAAGGCATTGTGTCATAACCTTCTACTTTTGCTTTATCATTATAGTTTTCAATATTTTTAGTTTTAGTTTTTGACATTAAAGTATATCGTCGCTCCATTTCACTAACCATATTTGCTAAGGCATTTATAGCATCACCTGCTTTTGTAATCACAGGAGTTAAAAGATGTGGAATGTCGTTATACATTGAAAACTCAAGCATTTTTGGATCAATCATTACAAGCTTTAAATTATCTGGTGAATTTTTATAAAGCAATGATAATATCATTGAATTAATTCCAACAGACTTTCCAGACCCAGTAGTTCCAGCTATTAATAAGTGAGGAAGCTTTTTAAGGTCTGTAATAAATGGTTTTCCAACTATATCTTTTCCTAAAATCATAGTAAGTGGAGATTTTGAATTTTGAAAAATCTCACTATCAAGTAACTCTTTTAAATATATAGTTTGTGTATCTTCATTTGGAACTTCAATTCCTACAACATCTTTTCCTGGAATTGGAGCTTGAATCCTTATTGTTTGAGCTTTTAAAGCCATTGCTAAATCATCTTGAAGATTTAATATTTTAGATACTTTAACATTTGGAGCTGGTTTAAACTCAAAAGTTGTAACAACAGGTCCTGTATAAGTTCTAACAACATCTCCATCAATTTTAAACATTGCTAATTTATCTAATAAATCACTTATTTTTTGATCAATAAATGCTTCTGATACCTTTGATTTATTATCTTTTGGCGAATCTTGAAAAAATGAACTTGGTGGTAATTTGAAATTTTTTGGTTTTTCAGTTTTACCTAATTCTATTTGGTCTAATAATTTTTTATTCTCTTCTAATTCTTCAACTATTAAATTATGAGATTCAACAATAGCTATTTCTTCTTCAAAATCATCACTATCAAATAGTGATGATTCATAAATCTCTTTTTCTTTTACTTCTTGTTTAACTTCATAAACTTCCGGTTCTAATACTTTTGTATTTTTTGCAGTATTTTTTATCTCTACAATATTTTTATTTAAATTTTTATCTATATTTTTTAAAACTTCTTTAGTATTTTCTTCTACTCTTTTTTCTCTTTGTTTATTTTCTATTCTTTTAATATCTAAACTATTTCTTAATTTTATTTTATTTTTAAATTTTGCTAAATCACTTATTTCTAAATCTGAATTCTCAAATAAAACTAAAGAAGAGATAATAAATCCCACCATAACAAAGAAATAAAGTCCCGCTCGTCCAATCACAGGACTTAATGAATCAACTAGAATATTTCCAATTTCTCCTCTATAATAAGGGTTTTCTATAAGAAGAGCTTGAAAAATTAAACAAACGAACAATAATAAAAAAACAACTAAAAAATTTAATAGTAAATCTTTTTCTTTTACATTTTTTTTGAAGTTAAGTATATATAATGGATAAATAAATAATAATAAATATACATATGATAAATATCCAAAATATTTTAGTGAAAAGTTAGAAAAACCAAATCCAACATTTCCTACAACATCTTTGCCACTTTCAAAAGTGGCAAATTGGAAATAAATAATAATAAATAATATAATTAATGATATGATTCTCTTTGCTATTTTAAAGCCTTTATTTTAATAAATTTGATATTTTACCTTGTAATCTAAGCCATTGTCTATGCTCAAATAAAGGAAAACCTGCCCATGACTTCTTAGGCTCAGTAATGCTTTTTGTAACACCACCACGAGCAGCAATTGTAGAAAATGCTGCAATTTCAATATGACCTGCTGTTGCACTTTGTCCACCCATTACAACATATGAATGTAAAGTAGTAGATCCAGCAATTCCAACTTGTGCTACTAAAATTGAACCTCGACCTATTTTACAATTGTGTCCAATATGTACTAGGTTGTCAATTCTTACACCATCTTCAATGATTGTTGATTTAAATACAGCTCTATCAATAGTAGAGTTCGCACCAATTTCCACATCATTTCCAATATTTACATTGCCATTTTGATAAATTTTTATATACTTACCATCTTTTGTATTTGCAAAACCAAAACCATCACTTCCAATTACAGTTCCAGCATGAAGAATACAATCGTTCCCAATTATACAATCCCTATAAACAGAAACATTTGGATAAATAATAGTGTTATTACCAATTTTTACATTATCACCAATAAATGCTCCAGCCATGATAGTACAATCACTTCCAATAACTGAGTCTTTACCTATATAAACATTCGGCATGACTTTAGTTCCACCACCAATTAATGGCTTTTCACCATCCATTTCAACAACATTAGGTGCAAAAAGTTTACTAGCTTTTGCCAACATTATATATGGCTCATCACAAACTAATGCAATTGTATTAGAAGGAACTTCATTAACATTTTCTTTAGTAACAAAAACAGCTGCTGCTTTTGTGTTTTTTAAATCTGCTAAATATTTTTTGTTTTCTAAAAAAGTAAGTTCATTTTCATTTGAATTTGTTAAAGTGTTTAAGCCCGTTATTTCTTTATCATCTTGGCAAGTAAGACCAAGTGAATCTGTAATTTCTTGAAGAGTCATTTTTATCCTTTAATTAAGAAAAGAATAAGAGAAAAACCTCTTATCTTTCCATTGCTACAATACCACTTCTTACAACTTCAAGTGGATTGAATTTTTGCATAACTTTAATGAAGTTCATAATTCTAGCACTTGAATCAGTAGCACTTACAATAATAGAATCATCAGTTACATTTTGAATACTTCCATGATAAGCTCGTGCAATTACATCAATGTCTGATAAATTATTATCAATTGAAAATTTCATTAAAACTGTATCTTTTTCAATAACATTTTTATGTTCATTTACTTTAAGAACAGGAATTAATTTATTTAATTGTTTTACAATTTGATCAATTACTCTTTTATCACCAGTTGTTACAATTGTCATTCTTGAGTATTGACTATCAGTAATTGGAGCTACTGTTAAAGAGTCAATATTATAACCACGAGCTGAAAATAATCCAACAATTCTTGATAGAACGTTATGTTCATTTAATACAACTACTGAAATAACCTGTCTAGTAGTTTCACTATCATAATAATGATTAAAATTGTTCATTATTTTCCTCCTTCGATTAAAGTCATTTCATTTAATGCATGACCATTTGGAACCATTGGTAATACCTCTTCATTTCTAGCAACAACAACTTCTATCATTGCTGGTCTTTTTTTCTCAACTGCATCTTTTAAAGCTGCATCAAATTCATCTTTTGTTGTAACTCTGTATCCAAGTCCCCCAAAAGCTTCTACAAGCATTTTAAAGTTTGGTTGTGCTGATAAATCTGTTTCAGATAATCTATTATCATAAAACATCGTTTGCCATTGTCTTACCATTCCTAAATAGTTATTATTTAAAATAATATTAATAACTGGTAATTCATACTCAACACAAGTCATTAGCTCTTGAATATTCATTAAAATTGATCCATCACCTGTAAAGTTAATAGATACTTTATCTGTTCCTTTTATAGCTCTTGCCACACCCATAGCAGCTGGTAATCCAAACCCCATAGTTCCCAAACCACCAGATGTAATCCATTGTCTTGGATATGAAAATGGATAAAATTGTGCTGTCCACATTTGATGTTGACCAACATCAGTAGAGATGATTGCTTTTGCACCTAATAATTTTCCAACTCTTTGAATTGGCCATTGAGGTTTAATAACTTCATTTGAATCAATATATCTTAAAGGCTCTTTTTCTCTATAATCTTTTAATAATTCAACCCAATTTGTATAATCATTAAACTCATTCTCACCGTTTTCAATAGCTTCAAGCATAGCTTTAACTGTAACTTTTAAGTCTCCAACGATTGGATAATCAGGAACTACTAGTTTTGCAATTGAAGTAGGATCAATATCAACATGAATTATTTTTGCTTTTGAAGCAAACTCATCAAGTCTTCCTGTTACCCTATCATCAAATCTAGCACCTAAAGAGATTAATAAATCTGTTTCATGTGCTGCCATATTAGCTGCAAACTCTCCATGCATTCCTAACATTCCAAAGAATAATGGATTTTCATCACCCATTACACCTCTTGCCATTAATGTCTCAACTGCTGGGATATTTAATCTTTTAGCTAATTCTCTAATTTCAAATGCACAATTTGATAAAACAGCTCCACCACCTACGTATAGTAATGGTTTCTTAGCATTAGAAATAGCTTCCATTGCTTTTTTTAATTGTCTTTTATTGTAATTAACAGTTGGTTTATATGTTGGTAAATTTATCTCACTTGGATAAATAAACTCAGCAACCTGTGCTGTGATATCTTTTGGGATATCTACGTGAACAGGTCCAGGTCTTCCAGTACTTGCTATATGAAACGCTTCTTTAATAATTCTTGGTAAATCTTCAATATTATTAACTAAATAATTATGCTTTGTACAAGGTCTTGAAATTCCAACAGCATCAATTTCTTGAAATCCATCTGAACCAATAATTGTTGTTGGAACTTGTCCTGAAATAACAACTAATGGAATTGAATCCATATAAGCATCAGCTAGTCCTGTTACGGCATTTGTAAATCCAGGTCCTGATGTTACTATTGAAACTCCTACTTTACCTGTAGCTCTTGCATACCCTTCAGCTGCAATTATTGAAGCTTGTTCATGTCTATTTAGAATGTGTTGAAAATAGTTTTGTTTATATATTTCATCATAGACGTTCATAATAGCGCCTCCAGGGTATCCAAATACTACTTCAACCCCTTCTTGATGTAATGATTCTACAACCATTTTTGCGCCAGTCATCTTCATAATAATTCTCCGTTGTTCTAAAAATAAGTATTTATTTTACTCAAAGATTGATTAAACTTCCTTTTGATTAATTAACTAATTTACTAATATTATTTAAAAGCCAAAATTTATATTCTATTTAGTATAAATTAAATATAATTTAAGATAATTATTCGAAGGAGTAAAAAATGGATGTAAACAGTATAAATAACAACATATCTACTCTTAATAATTCGTCTTCTTTACACTTAGAAAAAAGTTCATC
>JAHIWE010000134.1 GCA_018816105.1 bacterium
TACAAGTTGATACTTTATTTCTTCCATTATTTTTGGCTTGATAAAGAGCTTTATCTGCTCTTTTTAGGATAGAATCTTTATCATCACCTTTTTTTGATACTGTTACCCCAAAACTAGCAGTTTGATTTTTGATTTTTTTAAAATTATGATTTTTGATGATTAATCTAAAATTTTCCATTAAATCATTTATTTTTTCTATTGTAGATTCAGGACAAATTATTACAAACTCTTCTCCTCCAAATCTACCTACAAAATCAGTTTTTCTAAGATTTTCTTTTAATATATTTGCAATTTCGATTAATACTTCATCTCCAACTTGATGACCATAAGTATCATTTACTTTTTTAAAGTGGTCAATGTCTAAAATAGCAAAACCAAAGGTACGTCCAAATCTTTCACTTCTATGAATTTCATTCTCAAGTAATTCATCAAGTTTTCTTCTGTTGTATAAGTTCGTTAATTTATCAGTGATAGCTAGTTTTTCTAACTCTTTATTTTTTTCTTCAATATCTTTTTGTGCTTCTATTAATAAGGTATTAGCTTTTATAATCTTTCTATTCCAATAAATAATAAGAAGAATCAAAAAAATAGCTCCAATAGATATTTTCCAAACCAAATCATAATCAATACTTTTTTCATATTTTATAGGAACCCATTTAGTGAAGATTTCTCTATGTAATTCATTTGTGATTGTATTTATTGTTTTTTGCAAAATATTTAATAGTATTTCATCTTTTTTTATAACAGCCATTGATAATTTTAAGTTTTCAGATATTTTCCCAGCTATTTTTAATTCACCAAAATATTTTGTTTGAAATTCGTAGCCAATACTTGCTAAAGTATCAATATAAGCAAATAGTTGAGCATTTTTAACTTTGTCTAATCCATCATAAATATCATCAACTTCTACTATATTTAAAGATGGATATTTTTCTCTAAGTATTTTTACAAAAGCATCACCTTTTATAATACCTATTTTTTGACCTTCTAAATCTATAATTTCATTTATAAATGGAACATTAACTCTAGTTGCTACTACTAAAGGAACATCTAAATAATAACTCGTGAAATTTAAATATTTCTTTCGTTCGGGTGTTTCCATCCCTAAAGCTAACATATCACATTTTTCTTCTTTTATATAACTTATTGATTCATTCCAGTTTTTTGTTTTTACAAGCTCAAATTTTGCCGAAAGAATTTTTTCAAATAATTTATAATAATCAGCACTAATGCCTATATGCTCACCTTTGTCATTAAGTCCCTCAAAGGGTAAACCACTTGGGTTTATGCAGTATTTTATGATACTTGTATCTAAGTAATTTATTTCATTTTCTTTCAGCTCAATGTGTCTACCACCATACTCTTTAATTGATCCTATCCATTTATTTACCAAAGATTCTTTTTCTTTTTTTGTGATTGAATTTAGTGCTTTTTGAATGATTGAACTAAGTATGATATTTTTAGGCTGTATGCCAAATCGTAAATCTTCTTTAGTGGTATTTGGAAGAATTAATTCACTTGCTAATTTTAAATTTGTGTAAACATTTTTTTTAATTAAGTAGTTTATATTAGTCAAGTTTTGAATTAGAGCATCAATTTTTCCAAATACCAAATCTTTTGTTAAATCAGCGTAATTATCGTAAAAAACTAGGTTCATACTCTCTGTATTTTTTAATTCTTCAATATAAAAAACATCTTTTAGTACACCAACTTTTTTATTTTTAAGACTTTTAATTCCATGATATTCTCCAAAATCATCTCTTATAAATATCATGATAGGAATATCATAATAAGAACTTGTAAAACTAGTAAAAGGTTCCCTGAATTTTTTATATGAAATACTAGTTATCATGTCTACTTCTTTATTTTTAAAAGCATTATAAATAGTAGTCCATTTATCTATAGTTTTTTCAAACTCTAAACCAGTTCGTTCAGAAATCATTTTTAATAAATCATGCTCAAATCCAACATGAGTATTCTGAATAATATATGAAAATGGTGTAAAATCAGGCATCATAGCAACTTTTACTAAAGGAGTTGTTTTTATGAATTCTTTTTCTTCTGTTGTAAAAGTAATAGAGTTTGCTATTAATTGTATTGAAAAGCAGAATATAAAAAGTAGTTGTACAAATAATATTTTCATTTTAATCCTATTTCGTATGGAAGAAAATCTATTCTCCTTTTAAACCTTTTCTCATAGCTTCAATTACCATATTATCAGCTTTTGTATTAGTAAAATATTCAAATGCCAAGACACCTTGATATAAAAGCATATCCTCACCATCTTTTACTTCAAGTTTATTTTCAAGTGCAAGAGCTAAAAATGGTGTTACTTTTCCATAAACACAATCAAATGCAAAAGAGGCATCTTTGAAAACTCTTTCTAATATTTTTTTATCACAAGGTAAATATTCATCCTTTAATCCAGCACTTGTTGAATTTACTATTAAGTCATAATTTTTAGGCTCAAAATTATCCCATGAAAAACATGTGATATTATGTTTTTTGAAAAATTCTAGTTTTCCTTCACTTCTATTTAAAACTGTTACATTTATATTTTTTGATTTTAAAGCAAGTGCAATTGCTTTTGCAGTTCCTCCTGCTCCTAAAAGTAAAACATTTTTAACATCTCCAAAACTCTCTATTGCTTTTAAGAATCCAGGTGCATCTGTATTATAAGCTATAACTTTTCCATTTTCTATTATATATGTATTTACAGCTTTTATTTCTTTTGCCAATCCTCTTACTTCATCAGCATTTTCGTAGGCAAATTCTTTATGTGGAACTGTAATATTTGCCCCTGTATAGTTATTTTGTAAAAAAACTTCTTTTATTGTATCTCCGTGAATTAATTCATGTTTTTTATATTCACCATTAAATTTAATATGATTTAATCCTGCATTTTGCATTTGTGGTGATTTTGAATGAGATACTGGATTTCCAAATATAACAAATTGTTTTTTAGCTTCAGACATTTATTTCCTTATTTTTAAGACTTATTGTGAGAAAAATCAAAATTTTCTATGTGATTATCCAAGTGTTCTTCTAGTGCCAGTTTATACTCTTTCATAAAATATTCAACAATTTTTTGTTTTTCAGCTTTCATATCTTCTGATGATTCAAAAGAAGATGCAGCCATCCATGCACTAAATCTAGCAGAACCGTACATAAATGAAGCACTTATTTCACCTTGAGTTAAATTTTGATTTAATTGTTCATTTGCAAGTGCAATATGTGCATCAGCTCTTTTTAAAAATCCATTATTTTTTTCATCCATTATTTATCCTTTAATATTTTTTTAAATTGTATTTAAACAAATCTTTTATTTTAATTTTGCAATAATTTGAAAAATAGGATATTCTTTGTTGTTTCTATAATCTGTGTAAACAATTTTATATTCAATCAGTTCAAAGTCATTATTTTCTATTAATTTACAAAGTTCATCTTTATCATAACCAAAGTGCTCAACTCCTTCATTTTTATGTTCATCATGAAATGTTCCATCTTCTGTAACTAAATCATTTATACATAAATATCCACCAGTTTTTAAAGCATCTTTGGCTTTTTTAATAAACATATTTGTATCTTTTATATGATGTAAAGTCATGGAAATAGCTATTAAGTCAAATTCGTTTTGTGGTAGTTCTTGTTCATTTATATTGTGTTGAACTGCTCTTATGTTTGAAAAACCTAATTCATTTGCTTTTTTATTAAATTTTTCAACCATTCCAGCAGAATAATCCATACCTATAACGGTATTTGTTTCTGTACTTAATCCAAAACCAATAAGTCCAGTTCCACAACCATAATCAAGTATTTTAAAGTTTGGTTTTAAATCAATTATGTCTTTTATATTATCCACACTTGATTTTGCTGTTTGTACTCTTGAAGGCTTACTTTCCCAGTCTTTAGCTACATTATCAAATCTATTCATATTTTTATCCTTAAACAATAACTGATTAATATTTTGGTAAATTATAGCAAAAGCAAATAAAAGAAGAATTATGAATAATATAAAATACTATTTTAGTACAACAGATGATGGAAATTTGGCTTATCATGTAAATGATATAAAAGAGAATGTGGATAAAAATAGAGAAACAGTAGCAAAGTTATTAGGATATAAAAAAGAGGACTTGGTTTATATGAATCAAGTTCATGGAAACAATGTACAAGTAGTAAGTAAAAATTCGCCAAAACTTATAGATAATTGTGATGCAATCATCACAAATGAAAAAGATTTACCTCTTATGGTTATGGTGGCTGACTGTATACCAATACTTATTTTTGATGAAATACAAGGAGTAATAGCAGCTATTCATTCAGGAAGGAACTCTACTTTTTTAAAAATTACTCAAATCACAGCAAATAAAATGATAAATGAGTTTAATTGTAAAGTGGAAAATATGAAAGTAATTATGGGGCCTAGTATTCATAAGTGTTGTTATGAAGTAAGTGAGGAATTATTAAATATTGTTAAAACTTCATTTGGAGAAAAATTTTGTGATGGTAAATATATTGATTTACATGGAATTAATATTATGCTTTTAGAAGAGTTAGGAATCAAACATATAAGAGTTTCTGATATTTGTACAAAATGTTCAAATGAACCATTTTTTTCATTTAGAAAAAATAATAAAACAGGAAGGTTTGCAGGAATTATTACATTATAATTATTTCTAATATTAAAGTATTAAATTAATATTATAATTTAATACTCAATTAAGACTTACATAATTTTTACATAACTTACTTAATTAAAAATTAAATCAATTTTTTTTTGTAAATTTATATTTTTTAAGTTTCTTTTGGTTACTATTTTCGAAATTCATTTCAGAAGCAGAAATTAAAAAGGAAAACAATGAGTACAAAAGTTACAAAAGAAGAAGCATTAGATTATCATAGAGTTCCAAGTCCAGGAAAAGTAGCAATTGCAACTACTACTAGACTAGAATCTCAAAGAGACTTATCTTTAGCATACTCTCCAGGTGTTGCATACCCTTGTGAAGAAATACAAAGAAATCCAGAATTAGCATATGAATATACTTCAAAAAGAAATTTAGTTGCCGTTATTTCAAATGGTACAGCTGTACTTGGACTTGGTGATATTGGAGCACTTGCTTCTAAACCTGTTATGGAAGGTAAAGCTGTATTATTCAAAAAATTCGCAGCTGTTGATTCATTTGATATTGAAGTTGATGAAACTGATATAGATAAGTTTTGTGATATTGTAAAAGCTATTGCTCCTACATTTGGTGGAATTAATCTTGAAGATATTAAAGCACCTGAGTGTTTTGAAATTGAAAAAAGATTAGTTGATGAGCTAAATATTCCAGTTATGCATGATGACCAACATGGAACTGCAATTATCACTACAGCTGCACTTATGAATGCTGCTGAGATGATGGGTAAAAAAGTTGAAGATATGAAAGTAGTTGTTGTGGGAGCTGGGGCATCTGCGATTGCATGTTCAACTATGTATAAAGAACTAGGTGTTAAAAACTTAATCATGTGTGATTCAAAAGGTGTGATTCACAAAGGAAGAACTGATATTAATAAATATAAAAAAGATTTTATCACTTCAACTGATGCTGTTACTATGGAAGATGCCTTTACAGACGCTGATATGGTATTGGGATTATCAAGACCTGGAACATTTACAGCAAAACATATAGCACTTATGAGTGAAGAGCCAATTGTATTTACACTTGCAAATCCAACACCTGAACTTTTTCCAGAAGAAGTAAAAGCTGTTAGACCAAAAGCAATAGTAGGAACAGGAAGATCAGATTTCCCAAATCAAGTAAATAATGTTCTTGGTTTCCCATTTATTTTTAGAGGTGCATTAGATGTTCAAGCTAGAAAAATAAATATGCCTATGAAAATGGCAGCTGCAAAGGCTATTGCAAATCTTGCAAAAGAGCCTTTAACTAAAGACTTAAGAGCTTTATTTGGTGATTTAACTTATGGAAGAGAATATATTATTCCAACTCCATTTGATAAAAGATTAATGGTAGAAGTATCAGCAGCTGTTGCAAATGGTGCAGTTGAAACTGGAGTTGCAAGAGTTAAAGAGTTTGATTTGGAAACATATAGAGCTAAACTTGCTTTAATGGTGTAATCTTGAACCATCTTTCAATTATCTATTAATTAATAAAATGGTATTATTCTGGCTTAATTTTTAAAAAAGAATAATACCAAATAGGATAGAAATGGAAGAGTATATACTTTTAATTGATACTGAAGATGCAAAAGGTTTAGTATACAATGTCTCAAAAGTTCTTTTTGCAAACAACTTAAACATAGAGCAAAACGCTGAGTATGTTGATAAAGATACAAATAAGTTTTTTATGAGAACGGTTATTTCTGGAAATGTTTCTAGAAACATTCTTTTAAAAGAGTTAAAAGAAGTTCTGCCAAAAAATGCAGAAATCAAACTAAATAAAAAAGCTAAAAAAGATGTAGTAATTTTGGCTACAAAAGAATCACACGTTTTAGGTGATTTACTAATTAGATATATTGCAGGTGAATTAAATGCAAATATCAAAGCTGTTATTGCAAATCATGATTATTTACAAGATTTAGTTGAAAAATTCAATATTCCATTTACTTGTATTAGTGCAGAGGGAATAAGCAGAGAAGATCATGAAGATAAAATGATTGAAAAAATAAAAGAGTATGAGCCTGATGTTATTGTTCTTGCAAAATATATGAGAATCTTAACTTCAAAATTTGTAGAAACTTTCCCTAAAAAAGTTTTAAATATTCACCACTCATTTTTACCTGCATTCATTGGTGCAAACCCATATAAACAAGCACATCAAAGAGGTGTTAAGATTATTGGGGCAACTGCTCACTATGTTACAAATGATTTGGATGAAGGTCCAATTATATTCCAAGATGTTGTAAGGGTTGATCATAGTTATTCTTGGGAAGATATGAGAAATGCAGGAAGAAATGTAGAAAAAATTGTGCTTTCAAATGCCTTTGAATTATTACTTCATGATAGAGTTTTTGTTCATGGAAATAAAACGGTGATTTTATAATGTTTAATTTAGTTTTACATGAACCCCGAATGCCTGGAAATGTGGGAACTATTGGTAGACTTGCTTTTGCATTGAATTGTACACTTCATTTAATCAAACCTTATGGTTTTGGTGCTATTACTGAAAAAGAAGTGCGACGTGCGGGGCTTGATTATTGGTTTGAACTTGATGTTAGAGAGTATGATAATATTGAAGATTTTTGGGCAAAAAATCCATTTAATGATAGACATTTTTTAGCAACAACAAAAACAAAACAAGTTTACTTTGATGCTGAATTAAAAACAGGAGATTATTTTTATTTTGGAAGAGAAGATGCTGGACTTCCTCAAACTATCTTAGATAAAAGTCCAAAAACTTGTATCACAATTCCTATGACAAATGAGGCTAGAAGTTTAAATATTGCAAACTCAGTTTCAATTATTGCTTATGAAGCTTTAAGACAAAACTTTAAAGATTTTAAATAATGGCTAAAAAAAATATAGTTGTAGGTGGCTTTTCAAAAGAGCAAAGAGAAAAAGAGCTTGAAAAAGTAAAAACTAAGTATGAAAAAAAAGGTTATAAATTTTTGCAATACTTAGATAATGGGACTTTAAAATCTATTGCTGTATTTGAAGTAAGTGACGCTATTATAAAAAAAGAAAGATCAGCTCAATTAATTGTTGTGGGAGTTGGTTTTCTTATAATTTCTGCAATATTATATTTTAAATCTATGAATATTAATTAAATTTAGGATTTAACAATTTATTAATACTACTTAAATATAATCTAAGCAATTACATAAGGATAATATTTGTATAAAATTTTACTTTTAGAAGATGATGAACTTTTTGCTTCAACTGTTGAGGATTTTTTAAGTGATGAAGGCTTTGATGTTGATATTGCAATTGATGGTGAAGAGTGTTTGGAATTGAATTTCAAAAAGAATTATGACCTTTATATATTTGATATAAATGTTCCTAAAATAAATGGTTTAGATTTACTAGAACAACTAAGACAAAGTGAAGATAATACTCCTACAATTTTTTTAACATCTTATAAAGATAAAGATACATTACATGATGCCTTTTTAAAAGGTTGTGATGATTATTTAAAAAAACCAGTTGATTTAGATGAATTGATTTTACGAATAAAAGCACTTTTAAAACGAAATAAAAAACAGTTTGAAATAATTAAACTATCAGATACTCTTACTTTTAATCCTTCTAATAAAAGAGCTTATGAAAATGAAGTTGATTTAAATCTACCTGTAAAAGTACTTGATTTACTTGAATTGTTTTTGGAAAATAAAGGTGAAATTGTTACAAAAAACATGATTATTTCAAAACTTTGGACTACAGAAGAAGAATATAGTGAAGGCTCTATTAGGGTTTATATAAATCAAATAAAAAAACTATTAGGAAAAGAAGCTATTTTAAATATCAAAGGAATAGGGTATAAAATTGAACTCTAAAAAAAGAGATTTTTTAATCTCAATTTCTATCATCTTTACTTTTTCTCTTATTATTATTTTGTATCTAAACTATTTTTTCATCTCAAAATTTGGTCTAAATCAAGATAATTTTATCTATATAATTATTCCTTTAATAGTTTTAGGATTAGCAATATTTTTGAGTTTTTCAATCTCAATACTAAAGCCACTTTTTAAAAGTGACGAAAAGCTACAACAAAGTATAAAAGAGACTATACATGAGTTAAATATTCCTGTTTCAACTATTAAAATGAATGCACAACTTTTACAAAAAACTATTAGTGATGAAAAAAGCTTAAAAAGACTTAATAGAATAAACCAAGCTAGTAATAATCTTTTAAAGCTTTATGAAAATATGGAATATAATATCAAAAAACAGATTGATAAAATTGATAAACAAGAGTTTTATTTAGATGAAATTATTGCCATATCTTGTGAGAAATTTGATGATATTAAAAAAAATACAATAATTACTACAAATGTACCAAATATCAAACTTTTTACAGATTTAAATGGTTTTGAAAAAACAATTGATAATCTAATTTCAAATGCAATAAAACATAATATAAAAGAAAATCCTCTTGTAAATATCGAATATAAAAATGGAATTTTATCTGTTTATAATACAGGTGAGAAAATAGATACGAAAAATCTTTTTATAGTCTTTGATAAATATTTTCAAGAAGATACTTCAAAAGATGGCTTTGGTTTAGGGCTTGCTATGGTAAAAGAATTTTGTGATAAAAATAAAATCACTATAAATATTGATACCTTAGAAAATGGAAATAGTTTTAATTTAAATTTGAAAAATATCCTTTGAAAAAAACAATTATACTTTATTATGATAAACAATGTTTTTTTTGTGATAATTATGTAAGACTCTTAAAATTAAAAGAAAACTTTGAAATAATACTAAAAGATGTAAGGCTTCATCTTACTGAAATAAAACAACTTTGTAATAATTTAGATATAAATGATGGTTTTGTTGTTATTTATGAAAAAAGATGTTTACAAGGCTCACTTGCATTACAATTTTTAAATACAGCTGTTGATAAAACAACTTTTATTGGAAAACTTCATTTCTTATTTAAATATGATAATCTATTTTCTAAAATATTATATAAACTTTTCTTTAATATGAGAAAAATAATTTTCTTTCTTTTTAATAAAAATCCTAAGATATAGTCTTTTCTCTTATTATTATAACTTTAACTTATGTATAAATACTAAGATAACATTTTAATAAACACTTATAAATAGGATACTTTTTATCTTATATTATAAGAATAAATTATAATATTTATATAAAAATTAATGAAAATTTATTTTTATTTAATAATTATTCTCCTACAATTAATATTATTTAAAAAGGAGTTTGAAATGAAATTAGTAACATCTTTAGCTGTATGTGTCTTAGGTGCAGGTTCTTTATTTGCAACATCATTAGTTGAAAAAGCTGTGAGTAATGGTTTAAAAGCAATTCCTGCTAATAAAGCTGAATTAATGAAATTGATTGATGATAAAAATGATCCAATCACAAAAGAAAAAACAGAACTTGGTAAAAAATTGTATTTTGACCCTAGAATCTCAAAAAGTGGATTAATCTCTTGTAATACTTGTCATAATTTAGGGCTTGGTGGAGCAGATGGAATTCCAGCTGCAATTGGTCATGGATGGACTGCAAATCCACATCATTTAAATTCACCAACAGTATATAATGCAGTGTTTTTCAAGGCACAGTTTTGGGATGGAAGAAGTCCTCACTTAGCTGATCAAGCTCAAGGTCCTGTTCAAGCGGGTCCTGAAATGGCAGCACCTCCAGCATTGGTTGAGCAAAGAATAAATTCAATTCCTGAATATGTAAATGAATTCCAAGTTGCATATGGAAAAGATGTAAAAGTTGATTTTGAAAAAATCACTGCAACAATTGCAACTTTTGAAAAAACGTTGGTAACACCTTCTAAATTTGATGATTATTTAAATGGAAATGAAAAGGCTTTAACTAAAGAAGAAAAAGAAGGTTTAAATACCTTTATAGATAAAGGTTGTGTATCTTGTCATACAGGAATTGCACTTGGTGGAACTATGCAACCATTTGAATTAGCTGCAAAATATAAATTTATGAATGTAGGGGATTTTAAAGGAGATGCTCAAGGAATGGTAAAAACACCAACTTTAAGAAATATCACTGAAACTGCTCCATATTTTCATAATGGACAAATTTGGTCTTTAAATGATGCTGTAAAAGAGATGGGCTCTGTTCAATTAGGAATAGTTATATCTGATAGTGAAGCTACTTCAATTGTAACATTTCTTAAAACTTTAAAAGGTGTAAAACCTGATATTTCATATCCTCAACTTCCAGAATCTACAATAAATACTGCAAAACCTGAATTTAATTAAAAAGATTATGGGATAAATCCCATAATCTAATCTTCTAAAGCTTTATTTTTCATAAAGATAAAACATATTAATCTAAATTATTATAATATAAAATATAAAAAATTTAAAAAGGAATTTTATGGAAACAAGTATTATATTTGCTGTTGCAATAATATTTTTTGTATTAATAATTATTGTTAAAGGGGTTAAAATTGTCCCTCAATCTGATTTATATGTAATTGAGAGATTAGGAAAGTTTAACAAAGAGCTTCATGGTGGTTTTCATCTTATTATTCCAATAATTGATCAAGTAAGAGCAATATTGACTTCAAGAGAACAGTTAGTGGATATTGCAAAACAATCTGTAATTACTAGAGATAATGTAAATATTTCTATTGATGGGATTGTATTTTGTAAAGTTGATGATGCAATGGAAGCTACTTATAATGTGGTTGATTTTAAAAATGCAATTGCAAATCTTGCAATGACAACTTTAAGAGCTGAAATTGGTGGAATGGATTTAGATGATACTTTATCAAATAGGGAAACATTAAATGCAAAACTTCAAAATGAGCTAGGAAGTGCCGCTGCTAACTGGGGAATTAAAGTAACTAGAGTTGAAATCTCTGATATTTCAGTTCCTGCTGAAATTGAGCGAGCAATGAATATGCAAATGGAAGCAGAGCGATCAAAAAGAGCAGTTGAAACAAAAGCCCGAGCTGATAAAGAAGCTGTTATACGAAAAGCTGAGGGTTTCAAACAAGAAGAGATTTTAAAAGCAGAAGCAATTGAGAGAATGGCAGATGCAAAAAGATATGAACAAGAACAGCTCGCTGCTGGGCAACAAGAAGCTATGAGACTTATAAATATTTCTATGATGGAAAATGAAAAAGCAGCAGAATTTTTACTTGCAAAAGATAGAATTGCAGCATTTAGAGCTTTGGCTGAGAGTGGTTCAACAGATAAAATGATTTTACCTTATGATGTGGCTCAAATGGTTGGAGCAACTTCTGTTTTGGGTGATGCATTTTTCAAAGGTATAAGTAATGTCAACTCAAATAATTCTTAGTGTAATTGACCCTTATATTCTATTGGCAATTGGAGTTGCTTTAATAGCTTTTGAAGCTGTAATTGTATCTTTTGTTTTAATTTGGTTTGGAGTAGGGTTTGTAATAACAGCTTTTATCTCTTATATTTATATTTTTGATGATGGAATTTGGCAAATAGCAACGGCTTCATTAATTTCTTTAATTTTATTATTACTTTTGAGAAAAAAAACATTGGAATCTTTCTTGAAATCAAAAAGAGATATTTCTGATAATTTTTTAGATGAAAAAGGAATAGGTGAAATAAAGAATTCAAAAGTTTTTTATAAGGCTACTTATTGGGATATTGATTCAAAAATAGATGAAAAAGAGTTTGTTGAAGGTGAAAAAGTTGTGGTTTTAAGAACTCACAAAAATAGTGCTACCATAGAAAAAAGATAGAAACTAAAAGTTTCTATCTTTTTGTAATTTATATAATAAAATTAATAACTTAGATTTTGATAATCTTTGTTTAATAAACTACTTGCAACTTCAGCAGGTTTTGCAACTGTGATACCTTCAAGTAATACTGATTCATCTTTTGAAGCATTTGGTAAGTATAAAGGACAAACTTTAACAATAGCACCTTGTTTCATAAGTGCTTGAAGCATCATCTTCGGAGATTTGTCTTGTGGTTTTAGAAGTGGACTTTCCATCCCTTTTACAGCTAAATCACCAGCTTTTGAACAAAGAGTCATATTTACTTCTTTGTTTTGTTTTAGTGTCATCATTGATAAAACCATTCCCATCATTTGAGTTTGAGCATCTTCTGAAGTTATAATTACATTTAATCCTTTTGCAGAATTCTCATCTGCAAGAGATGCTGTTGTTAACAATAGTGATGATAATAAAACTAGCAAACCTTTTTTCATATTATATTTCCTTATATTTAATTGTTCTATTTTTATAAATAAAACTTATTTAGTATAGATAAATAAAACTTATAATTAAATAAAAAGAAAAGTTATAACTTCTCTTTTTTAAAAAGAAAACTTTTTGTAAAGTTTGAAGAAGTAGATAATTGTTTTTATTTGAACATAAATAAATGGAAACATAATTATAAAATATGCAATAGAGTATTTTGTAATAATTCCATTATATGTTAATCCAAAGTTTACAAAAAACATACCAAAAACAAAAAATGCAACCCCTGGACAAATAAGAGCAAATGAAATAGCTGATTTATCACTTGATTCAATATATTTTTCAAAATAACCCATTTTTTTCATAATCATGTATCCTAAAATTCCAAATATAATTTGTAATGATAAAACAATTGATGTAAATACAAAAAGTGATGATTTAGCCAATGGCGTTGAATAGTTATGCTCTAAGCCAAAAGAAACTCTAATAAATGTAATTCCAAGTAGAGTTAATATTGGAATTAAAATCCAAATAGAAGGAGCAGCTTCCAAACCTAAACCTTTTTCAAACATATCTTTAAACCCCATTGTAAGTTTTATAAGCATTAATAAAACAGCAAGTGATGCAAAAAATAAAGCTCCAAAAATACCAATAGAGTTTATAAGCAAGTTATGACTCATAGCTCCAGGTGCAGCGAATCCAACTGCAATCATAGAAAGAGCAAAAATAGAAATCATTTGAGATAGATTATTATTTTTAGAAAAATCAAAATCGCCTTTGATTAAAAGCCTAGAAAAATACTCAAGAAATATTTTTAGTGCAAAATAACCAACAATCATAAATCCAATTAAAGCAAATGGAAATAAAAACTCAACAATTCCCCAAAGACCAGGTACAAATACAGCTCCCAAAACAAAACATACATTAATAGTCATAGCATAAGTTAAAGGAAGAGTCATAAGTGTAATTTGAGAATTTGAATTTATCAACTCTTGATAACTAGCTGTTTTTTTATATAAATTGTATTGTTTAGTATTCCAAATCAATAATTTAAAATGCAAAAATGCAAAAGCAATAATAAATACTAATGAAAAAGAAACAACAAATGATAACCAATCACCTTTTAATAAAGCTGGCATTATAAAATCATATGTAGCCATTGGAGTATTTGGGTGTGGAACTAGAAACATTAGATACATAAAAAATGAAACACTCAAACCTCCCGCTCCTAAAGATGATAAAAAACACATAGGTGAGAATTTTTTTCTTAAAATCATATATAAATCCTTAATAATAATATTTTTTGTGATATTACATAATATTATATTAAAAACTTATGAAAGTATTATTATTAAAACTTATTATTTGATAGATTACAAAAGATAATTTATTTAAAAAATATTTCTTACTTAACAAAACATTAACAATTAATTAATAAAAAATTAACAAAACTATTTTATTATCTTAAAAATTATTTTTAAGGAACAAAATGAAACTTAAGTATTCACTTTTTGCATTAATCGCCATAAATGCCAACTTACTAGCAAATGAAGTTCTAAACTTTGACCAAATGTCTATTACAGCCACAAAAGTAGAAACAGCTACAAAAGAAGTAACTCAAAGTATTGCAGTTGTTGATGAAAAAACAATAGAAGATAAAAATATCTTAAATATTCAACAAGCAATAGAGAATATTCCAGGTGTAATTGCAGAATCATCTTCAAATAGTCCAAGTCCAAAATTGATTATTAGAGGTGCTGGATTAAAAGCTAGATATGGCGTAAGAGAAATCATGGTGATGAAAGATGGAGTTCCAATGACTGATCCTGATTCTTTTACTAGATTTGATTATATTGATATGCAAGATGTTTCAAGTATTGAAGTTCAAAAAGGTCCTGGGTCTATAAATGCTGCAAATGCAACAGGAGGAGTAATTCAACTTGTTACAAAATCTGTATTTGATGATTCAAGTAATAGAATAAAATTGGGTATTGGAGATGATGGGCAACAAAATCTTAATCTAAAAGTAGGTGATAAAATTACTGAGAATGATTTTGCTTCGATGACTTTTAGTAGTAGAAAAATTGATAACTCTTGGAGAGATAATAATGATTTTGATTCAAGCCAATTAAGTTTAAAATATGGACATATATTTAAAGATGATTCTACAATAGAGTCTGAAATTGCATATACTAAATCAAATATGAATTTGCCAGCATCTATGACAAAAACTGAATTTGAAGAGTTTAAACAAACAGGAAAGCAACATTATACTTCTGATATTTGGCAAAATAGTGCAAGAGATTCTGAAATATTATCTTTAAATACAAAATATGAAAAAGAGGTTGGAAATTTCACATTTAAACCAAGATTTTACTTTAATACATGGGATCATTATCATCCTGTAACTGGAATGATAAATGATAGTGATGATAATAATGTATTTGGAACTGATTTAGAATTAAATAATAATCATGAACTTTTTTCAAATGATGCAATATTTGTAACAGGGCTTACTTGGAAAAAAGATAAAACAAATGATGCAAAAAAATATACTTATAGAGATTTAGATACTACAACTACAACATCATGGAGTGGTACTACAACTACAATTAATAAAACTTTATCAAATGAAAAAGGTGATTTAGCAAGTCGTGAAGATACAGATACAACTTTATATGGTATTTATGCGATGGAATCTTTTAAACCAAGTGATAAATTATCAATTGATATAAGTGCTAGATTAGATAAATTGGATTTTGATATAAGTTCAAAAGATTATATAACTTATAACTATAGTAACGATTCATATAACTATTTAACATCAACACAAGAGGAGAATATTGATAAATCATATACTCTTTTATCAAATAAATTAGGTCTTTCTTATGCAATAAGTGATACTACAAATATTTATACATCTATATCAAGAGCGAATCAAGCCCCAACAACGAGTGAACTTGGAACAAATGAAGGTTTAGATAAAACAACTAGCATTAATTATGAGATTGGATTAAAAAATAGATCTAATGATTTTGCCTATGATTTAGCAGTATATCAAAATAATGTAAAAGATGAAGTTGTACAAATTATTAATTCAAGTAGCCAAACTGACTATGCAAATGCAGGAGAAACTGAAAAAAGAGGTTTAGAGTTTAATTTAGCTTATAATTTAACAAAAAATCTTCAAACAGGTGGAGCATATGCATATAGTGATTATACATACAAATCATTCACAGAGACATATTATAGTTCAACATTAAGAAGAATGACAGAAGCTTCAAGGGATGGTAATTATTTACCATATATTCCAAAAAAACAATATTCAATATTTTTAGCTTTAAATTTAGACAATGGATTCAAATCTAGAGTTACAGCAAAAACATATGGTAGTTATTATATGGATAATGCAAATACCCAAAAATATGAAGGATATGATTTAATAACTGATTTGATGATAGGTTATGAAATGAAAAATCATAATATACAGTTAAATGTTAATAATGTATTTGACAAATATTATGCAATGGATGCTTCAAAAAGTACTTCAGGTGAAGAAACTTACAAAGCAGCAGCTCCAAGAAGTACAATGCTTACTTATTCTTATAAGTTTTAAGGTATAAAAAATGGTAAATTTTGTTAATAGAGATAAAAATGATATTTTTGGAATGACAATCTTGAGTCTTATATTTAAAAATAGAGTATTTCTAAGAACTATACAAGTGCTTGTATTTTCATTATTTTTGTATGCAATTTATTTTGGGTTTATAAATCCTACTAAAGAGGAAAATCTATTTACAACTGGTCTTTTTTGGGGTTTGTTTTGGCCTTTTTTTATGGTTGTAAGTTTAGGTACATTTGGGCGAATCTTTTGTGGGGTTTGTCCTCATGGATTTATAGGTAAATATATTACAAAATTTGGTTTAAAAAATAAAGTGCCAAAAAGTTTGGCAAATCCTTTTATTGGAGTATTTTTACTATTTATTGGTTGGTGGCTTACGTATTATATGTATCCTGAGTTTTTCAAAACTCCCTATGCAACAGCTTTATTATTTGCAATTATGACTTTAGTGGCGGTTGTTTTTTATTATATTTATGATGAAATGGCTTATTGTAAGTATGTTTGTCCAATTGGTACTATGACAAAAGTTTTTTCAAAAGTTAGTTTTACTAAACTTGAAACATATAAAGAACATTGTCAATCTTGTAAAACATTTGAGTGTGCAAGTGCTTGTTCTTATGACTTAAAACCTTTTACTTTTGCTAAAAAGAATTCTATGGAAGATTGTACTTTATGTATGGATTGCTCAAGTGCTTGTGAAAGTGTGGCTTTTAAATTTAAAAAACCTTCAAATGTTTTATTAAATAAGTTTAAACCTTCTAAAGCTGAAGTTTGGGCTTTGATTTTTATAACTGCTGCCATTAGTATTACTATGGGATTTCACCACGCTTTAGGGCGAAGTGCTATTGTTGAAGAGTTCTTTTGGACAAAAACAGCTAGATATTTTGAGTCATTTATAAACTTTGGAAGTATTGATACGGTTGGACTATTTGCTTTTTTATATGCTGTTGTTATTACAGTATTTTTTAGTGTTACTGGAATGTTTATAGCTTCAAAGATTATGAATGTTACTTTTGAAAAGACATTTTATACTCTTGGATATGCTTTTGCTCCACTATTTATAATTGGTGGATTATCACATATTGGAGAGTTTTTCTTTTACTCTTATGCTTCAAATATCGTAAATGGTTTTAATCAAGCTTTTGCTTTAGGAATTGATTCTATGCAACCCTTGGCTAGTAGAAGAGATGAGTGGGTTCATATATTTAAAGCATTTACTCATATTGGATATATTTGGGCATTTATTTTAATGATTATTAGATTTAAATTAATAGATAGTAAAAAATCTTTAAAAGTTTTAGCATTTCCTTTTGCTTCTGCTTTGATTATCTTTTATATGGCTTTAAATTTTTATACAGGGTATGTATTTAAAACATATGGAGCAAATAAAGGTGGACATAATCACTCGAATCATCAAATGAAAATGGAAAACAAATGAATATAGAACTACTAAAAAATCTAGTTGATTACGGAGTAATTGCATTACTTATATTTATGAGTTTTATCTCATTTTGGTTTTTTATTGAAAGAGTTCTTTTTTATAAAAAAATGGATGTAAAAAGCTATAAAAATAAAAAGTCTTTAGATATTGCACTTACAAGGCATTTAACTATCATAGGAACTATTGCTTCTAATTCTCCATATATTGGACTACTTGGAACTGTAATGGCTATTATGCTTACCTTTATGACCATGAGTAATGGTGATATTGAAGCTGCAAAAATCATGAGTTCTTTAGCACTTGCACTAAAAGCAACTGCTGTTGGGCTTGTGGTGGCTATTGCTTCTCAGATTTTTTATAATATTCTTGGACGTTATGCTGAAGTTTTAGAGTGTGAATATGAAACTGAAGAAGTATGATTCAATAAATGTAATACCATTTATTGATGTATTACTTGTACTTTTAACTATTGTTTTAATGACATCAACTTTTATATCAAAGGGTATTATTCCAATATCTTTACCAAAGGCTTCAAATGCTGATAATATAAAGGTAAATAAAGAAGTAATAATTTTTATAAAAGAGGATGGAACTCTTTTGTGTAATAATGATATAGAGGGTTTAGACAATATAAAAGAGCACGTATTACAATTTCCTAAAGATACGCCAATTCATATTAATAGTGATAAAAATGCAAAATTTGATATTTTTGTATCTGTTTTAGATATGTTAAAACAATACGAATACTCAAGTATATCAATTGTGACTAAAAAATGAGTAGATATTTTAGCTCATTTTTTATTGCTTTTGGAATTTATGTTCTATTCTACGTAGGATTTTTCTATTTTCTAAAAAACAATAAAATAATTTTAGATAAACCAACTGTAAAACAAAAAATATCTTTAAATCATATTGAAATGAAACCTATTGAAAAAGAAATTGTAGAAGATAAAGTAGTAGAAAATAGTATACAAGAAGAGATAAAAGAGAAAATAGAAGAAGAAAAAATAGTAGAAATTCCAAAGCCTGAAATAAAAAAAGAGCTAAAAAAAGAAACAAAAGAAAAAGTCATAAAAAAAGTTCAAAAGAAAGAAATAGTAGAAAAAAAACAGATTACAAAAAAAGAGATAAAAGATTCAGAAAATCCTAAAAAAGAGACTATTGTTAAAGAACAAATAGTACAAAAACATATACAAAGTGAAGAAATAGTTAAAAACCAAATAAATGATCTTCCAAAAGTAGATGATAAAAAGGTATATTTAGACAAGCATTTAGCACAAATTAGAAAGCTAATAAATCAAAATATAAAATATCCAAAACGTGCTAGAAAACTCTCAATTGAAGGTATAGTTGTAGTAAAATTTAAAATAAATGAAAATGGATCTATAGAAAATATAACTATTTTAGAAGGACATAAATTTTTACAAAATGCCACAATTGAAGCGATTCAAGAAGCTTCAAAATCTTTCCCAAAAACAAATAAGAGTATAGAAATACAAATCCCAATCGAATATAAACTTATTTAAAGATGGCAAAAGCCATCTTTAAAATTTTCCATTTGAATTTTGCCATTGTGTAAGAGGTGGAATTTTTTCTTCTATATCCCATTTTTTAACTATTTTTGAATCTTTTATATCAAAAAGTTCATATAATGAAATCTTTTGCTTATCTTTTTCTATTTCATTTAGTGCTAAAACGAAATTCCCTTGAGCTAAAATCAAATGATTTTTTAGATAAGTGCCATCTAATACTTTTTTATCTATTAATTCTTTAACCAAGTTTTTATTTACTTGGGTTTTATCTAAATCAACAGTTTTTTCAACTTTTAAGTTGTCATCTTTTTTTAGTGCTTCAGCATTATCCCAATGCTCAATAATTAATCCTTTTTCAAATCTGAAAATATCAATAACTTTATTTGTTTCTTTTCCTTGTTTAGCTAAAGAAAAAGTTACAGCGTAGTTATTATCTTCAAATGCAATTAAAACTTTATATTCTAACTCTTTGCCTTTTAAATAATCCAAATATCCTTTTAAACCATTGATTCCATCTTGTGCAAAAAGATTGTGTTGAATATATTTTTTATCATTTATATAAGCTAAACCACTTCTATCCTGATTTGTTGAAAAAGCTTTCTCTAAAAGTGAGATACTTTTCTCCTTTTGACTTAACTCTTGTGCATTTAATGATGAGTATGCTAAAGAGATTAGAGTAATTGTTGTTAATAAAATATTTCTTTTTTTCATTTTGTATCCTTTAATGTATATGAGGAAAGTTTACACTTTATAGAAAATCTTTTAAAGGTTAAAATAGTATTAAAAATGGTAAATATGAAACTAAAAGCCTAATTGTTCTTTGAACTTGGATGGTGAGATATTTGTCTGTTTTTTGAAATATTTTATAAAGTTTGTTGTCTCAATAAAGCCCAATTTATAAGCTATCTCTTTTATAGGTAAGTTTGAGATTAGTTCTCTTTTTGCTTCTAAAATGATATAATTATCAATAGTATTTTTTGCACTTAGATTTAAAAACTTTTTACATAAGATATTTAGGTGTTTTGGTGAAATATTGAGTTTTTGTGCATAAAAGTTTACATTTCTTGATAGTTGATAGTTTTCTTGTAGTATGCTTGTGAACTCTTCAAATATTGTAAGATATTTTTCATTTTGATTATTATCAAGATTGAGTGATAAAAGCTTTTCAGATTTTAAAATCAGATAATTAAAAAGTAGGGTAAATATCTTCTCTTTAAAAAGATTGTTTTTATCTTCATATTCACTTAGTAGTTGTTTGAAAATTGTTTCAAACTCTTCAAAACAATTATCTAAAATATATGGCTTTGATAAGATATTATAAAAAACTTTTTGGATATTTATAAGATTTCTACTTAAAAACTTATCAGTAAAAAGAATGATATATCCTTGGTAGTTTGCAGTTTTACTAAAGTTATGTATTTGATTTTTATTCAAAAAAATCAACGAGCCTTTTTTTACTGGATATTCTTTGAAATCAACATAGTGATAATCATCTGCATTTGTAAAATATAAAATATTATAAAACTTGATTCGATGGGGTTTAGTCATATAGTGATTTGTTAAATCATATTTTCCTAATAGTTTATCCAAAGTGAGAATTTCAAAGCCATCATTTTCTAGGCTTGATAAAAATTTGATTTCAAGTAAATCTTCCATGGTTGGAATTATAAGATTTTATATGCAATAAAACAAGTAAAAGAGAAATTGAGTCATTTGAGAGTCATTTGTCTGTTATAATATTTATTAACAAAATAAAACAAAAAGATTAAACTTTGAAAATAGTACATTTTAGCGATACTCATCTAGGTTTTAATGACCTTGATATAATAAACAATGAAAATATAAACCAAAGAGAAGCAGATTTTTACGATGCTTTTTCACAAATAGTTGAACAAATCAAAACAATCAAACCAGATTATATAATCCATACTGGCGATTTATTTCATAGATCAAGTCCAAGTAATAGAGCAATTACCTTTGCCCTTGAAAAGTTCAAAGAAATAGAGTCTTTGGATATTCCATTTATCTTAATAGCTGGAAATCACTCAACTCCACGAACTAACCTCAGCTCACCAATTCTAAAGATTTTTGAGAACTTTAAAAATATCTATGTCTCATATAATCAAGAGTATAAAAAAATAGAGTTTCCTGATGTAATCTTTCATACTCTACCTCATCTAAATGATGACTCAAAAGCCCTGATGCAAATAGAATCATGTGAAGCAAATATAAGTGAATCTAAAAAAAATATTATGATGATGCATTGTAGTGTTGGAGCTTGGTATTTAATGCAAGAGTTTGGAGAGTGGGTTTATCCCTCAGACAAAGAATACATTTTTTCTAAAATGGATTATGTAGCCCTTGGTCATTGGCATGGATTTAGCTCTGTTGGTAAATATGAGAATGTTTATTATAGTGGAAGCAGTGAGAGAACAAGTCTAAATGATAAACGTAACTCAAAGGGTTTTATACTTGCAACTTTAGAAGAGAGTTTAACTATAGAGTATAAAGAGATAAACATAAGAGCTATACGACAAAAAGAGATAAATTGTGAGGATTATGAAACTTCTATACAAAATCTTGATGTTAGTGATTGCCTAAATGCTATAGTAGAAGTAAAACTAAAAAATCTTACACCACTTAGTTCCATAGATATACAAAATAAACAAATCAAAGATATATTTCCAAGTGCCATGAGTGTGAGTATAAAAAGAGAGTTTAAAAAAAGTGATTCAAACTCAGATATACAAAACCTAGAAGCCATATCATTAGAAGAGTATTTTTTAGAGCATATAAAAGAAGAGAGTGAAGATAAAGAGTATGAAAGACTAAAATCAAAGGTACAAGAACTATTTTCTAAATATGAGGAGCTAAGTTATGATACTAACTAATCTAAAACTAGAAAACTTCAAAAAGTACACAAATTTTGAAATAGCCTTTGAATCAGGACTTATAGGAATCATTGGAAAAAACGGCGCTGGAAAATCTACTATCTTTGAAGCTATACTCTTTGCCCTATATGGAGAACTAAAAAGCAAAGGTGATAAAGAAGTAGTAAGAAACTCAAATGCTTCGTCTAAAGATGCAGTTATAGTAGAACTTGATTTTGAGTTTGACACTATAGAGTATAAAGTAATAAGAGAGTTTAGAGGAAAAACACTAACTGCCAATGCAAAACTATATAAAAACTCTGAGCTTATAACAACAGGAGCAAAAGAAGTAACTACAAGTATAGTAAACTTAACTAAGATGAGTAAAGATGCTTTTGTACATACACTATTTGCTTCTCAAAAGGAACTTACAAGTTTAAGTAATAGTAAACCAGAAGAGCGAAAGAAGATGATAAGAAAACTTCTAGGACTTGAGAAAATAGATTTTGTAGAAAAAGAGCTAATAGAAAAGAGCCGAGAACTAAAACGAGAAATAGGGGCTTTTGCAGAAGTATTATTAAGTGCTGAAGATATAAGTATTAAAAAAGAGCATATAGTAGAGTATACAAAACAAAGCCAAGTGATACAAAAAGATATAAGCACAAGAACAACACTTTTAGATAATACAAAAATAGAAGAACAAACTATAAAACAAGAGTTAGAACTTTATACAAAAACAAAAGAGCAAAAACAAAACCTACACGCAAGATGTGAACTTCTAAGAAATAGTATTAAATCTCACCAAATAAATCAAGATAAGCTCTCAAATGAGCTAAATAACCTCAATACCAAACAAACAGAGCTTAGAGGATTACAAAGTGTTAAAGAAGAGTATATAAGCTTACACGAAAGTATAAAAGAACAAGAGAAACTAAAAGAGTTTCATATAAGAAAAGAGGGTTTAATCCTAGAGCAAAATGAACTGCGAGATCAATACAAAAAATCAAAAGAGACAATAAGCCTTTTAGAGTTTGAAACAAAAGAGCATAAAGAGCTAGTAGAAAAAGAAAAAGCCCTTGAGCTAAAACTAGAGAGTATAAAACAAACACTTCTACAAATACAAACTCAAGAGAAAACACTGCTTCAAGAAATAGCAGGAGAACAAAAGCTAATAAGTGATATTTCAAAAAAGATAGAAAACATCACAAACCTAGGACGAGAGTCAAATTGTCCAACATGTACAAGACCACTTCTTGATGAGTATGATAATGTAATACTCTCATTAGAGCATATAGTAAAAACAACACAAAAAGAGAAAATAGACAAAGCCACTATAAACCTAGAAGAGATACAAAAAAACAAAGAGCAAATAGAAGAGTCTCAAAAAGCATATATAAAAGAACACTTTGAACTATCAAAAGCAATAAATCTAATAGAGAGTAAAAACAGGGACTTAACAATCCAAAAAGAGCATTTTGAAAAAGTGACACAAAAAGGTGTTAAAAACAAAGCTGAACTAGCAAAACTAGAAATATACTCTTACGATAACATTATACACGAACAACTACTTCTAAAACAAAAAGAGCTAAAAACAAAATACGAATATGTATTAAGTTTAGAAACTATGCTAAAAAGAGTAGATAGTATAAAAGAGGAACTACAAACTTCAATACAAAACCAAGACAAATACAACCTAGAACTTCTAAAAAAAGACCTAGAATTCCAAGCTATAAACTACGATGAGGTAAAACACCAAGAAAAAATAAAACAATACGATGAGGTACAGTCTCAAAAAGATAGCCTAACAGCTGTTATAAATGAACTAAAAATAAAAATAGCCACAATCCAAGGTCAAATCAAAACAATCCAAGAAAGCCTAAATAACAACGAAATACAACTAGCCAAAGTACAAACAAAAAAAGATGACCTAAATGACTATGAAAAAATCAAAATAAGTCTAGCAGAGTTCAAAACAAAACTAAACTCAAAAGTAGCCCCAAGAATTTCAGATATAGCCTCAACCATGTACGCCCAAATCACAAAAGGTAAATACCAACACATAGAAGTATCAAATGATTTTGACTTTTATATCTACGATGAAGGAAAAAAATACCCAATCGAAAGATTCAGTGGTGGAGAAATCGACCTAGCAAACTTGGTTTTAAGAATTGCAATATCAAAAACACTCAGTGAACTAAGTGGTGCTAGTAGTGTGGAGTTTTTGGCTTTTGATGAAGTTTTTGGAAGCCAAGATGAAGCAAGACGAATGGAAATTCTTGAAGCCTTTCATACTATAAAAGAGCAATATAGACAAATATTTTTAATCAGCCATGAAATGGAGATTAAGGAGATGTTTGAGCGGGTTGTGGAAGTTTAATTATTGATTTATTGTTTTAACATAAATAATAATAAAATAAAAAATAAATAATTTTATCAAAAAGGAAGAAAATAAATTGAGTAGTGAATATGTGTATTTTAATGAGTTCAGTTAAAAATTCAATTTTATGAATTATTACCTGAGTTATTTAATTATGAAGAAGAAGGACAAAAATTAACTTTCAAATTATTATTTATAAAAGATTTAGATAATTTGAAAAGATTATTACCTAGTTATATATTTCAAAAGATTACATCAACAATTGATAAACCTATGAATAAAGAAAAGATAAAAAGAAAAGATAAAATAATAAATTTTTTTAAAAAAACTAAAGATAATGAATTAAAAGTTAATTCTTTATCTTCAGCAAAAATATTAAATTTAAAAAAAAATATAAAATCTATAGCCCCATTTAGTTTAAATGGTTGGAATATTTATATCTCTATATATGATAAATATTATGAAGTTGGTATATATAAAGATTTAGGAACAATAGGATCACTAGATTTGGTTGAGATTCTTTTTGAACAAAAATTTATAGAAATAGAAAAAATTGATAAACATAAGTTATTAATAAGGAATAGTAAAAATAAGTTTATTTTAAATATTTCAGCTTCTCATGAAGACATTTGTATAGATAGAAAAAAAAATATTAGTGAATTAGTAAATAAATTTGTTTTTAAAATTGAAAATGAACATAAAAATAATTTCTCAAAAAGCATTGCAAATTCACTTTTTCATAATATGAATAAAATTCATGGAACAATAATAGTAATTCAAGATAAAGATAGAAATTTAAATGATTTTATAACAAAAGGAATATTATTTAATAAACCAATTAACTTATTTGATGAATATTTAAATTATTATAATAATTGTTCTTCTAATGATAATATTGCAGAGAGATATTATAGCAATATTGGTATACTTTCAATTATTTTAAATATTGATGGAATTACATTGCTTAGTAATGATGGACAAATCTTAGGTTATAATATTTTTGTTGACAATAAAAATGTAGATACTACAAATGTAAGTGGTGGTGCAAGAAAAAGAGCTGCGTATTCAATCGAGAATAGTAATATTGAGGGTTTGGTTGGAATATATTTTCAATCTCATGATGGAGATAATTATTTTAAGGAGTTAAATTAAGTGGAAAATAATCTAATAATAGTAAATGATAATAAACCTTTATGGAAAGCATATGGAGGAATTTCAATTTCAAATAAAGATTCATTAAGTATAGAATCAATTTCAAGTTATATAAAAGTTCTCTCAAAAAAAGAAACAAGTAAAATAGTTAATGCATTCAATAATGAAATGTATGATATGAGTATAGAATATGCTTGGAATAGAGCAATGAAGAAACTTGATTCAAGATTAGAAATTTTTGGCTTAAATTTTATTGCTGAAATGGTTGGACAATTAAATATTGATTCAATTGATTCAATTTCTAAAAAAGAAAAAATTAATTTAGCCTTTGAATTAGGAATGATTGATAATACTGCACAAATCAAATTAATTCAAGCAAATGAGCTAATTAATCATTATATGTCAGATAATGTTGATGATGAAATGGGAATGTTAGATTCTTTAAAAATTATTGTTGATATAACTCAATATATATTAGGAAACGATATTGATGTAAATAGTATTGAATTTAAAACATTTAGAGAGGATTTAAAAAGTAAACAATTTAAGTCATCATCTTCAGAAGTAGAACTTTTGAAATCTTCACCTTATTTTTTTATAAAAACTACAATTAGAACATTATTGAATTTAATAAAAACAACTGAAGATATAGAAAAAACTTTGGTCTTAAATAATTCAATTATTTTTATTGAAAATTTATGGGATAATTTATTTATAGAAGATAAAAAAAATATAGGTCAAACATATGCAATTTCTATAAATGATGGTGATAAAGAAATATTTAGAACCTTTTCTACTATTTTAGAAAAAGTGCAAGGATATGATTTTGTTCCTGAAACAACGCGTTCAAATGCATATATTAAAGTTGCAAAAGAATATATATCTATACATTATAGTATGAATAATTTTTATAATGAAGCTGCTTATGCAAAAAAATTAAATAATATGGGAAGTGTAATCCCTGATTTTGCATTATCTCAATGCTTAGAAGCAGTAATTATATCAGTCATAGGTAATAAGTATGGTATTGCAACAGCTGCACAAAGTGCAAATAGAGAAATATTAAAGAAAATCACTTATGAACAATGGAAAGAGTTTTTTTCTTGTTTGATATTAGAAAATCAAAATATTTTAGAAGATTTAAAATTTAGTGATAACAGTATGATAAATAGATGGTATAAGTTAGTACAAGATTATGTTCCAAAAGATTTTAATTTAAAAGATAAAATAGCTCAAAAAATTTATAATTATTCAATTGATAATAATAATAAATTAAAAAATGAAGCTTCTCTTGCATTATCTAAAATAATAGGAAAATAAGTTAATGGAAAATAATAAATTTTTAGAATTAAAACGAAGAATGATGATTACAGCTACTAACAGATTTAATGCTAATACTAGACTTAATCGTCATAATAAATTTTCATTATGGACAGTAATTTCTTTTTCTTTAGGATTAATATTTGTATCTATAATAAATGTAGTTCATATTAATTCTATTATCAACTCTTCTTATATTGACATTTCTTTGATTTTTTTTAGTGTAACTATATTAGCTATTTCAACAGCATTAACAATGAGTAATTTTGGAGCAAGAGCAGAAAAATTCCTTGATTCAGGTAGGGAATTACATGCTTTAGTTTTAGACTTTGAAAAAATAATAGATGATATAAGTTTACAAAATATTACAAATTATGAAAAATATCAAAAAGAATACGAACATATACTTTCTCGATATGAAAATCATAAATTAATTGACCATAAAACTACAAAAATAAAGAATAAAAATGAATATAATCAGAAATGGTATAACTATATAGATGTTTTTATTAGAAATATATTGGAATATACTATTTATATAGTTTTATTTTTTATCGAACTTTACTGTTTATATTATTTAATAAAAAATTAGGCATAAAAAAACCCAAGCTTAAACTCAAAGGTTTAAGGCTTACTGGGTGTCATGTGAGAATCATATAAAAAGTTTATATTCTTGTTAATTATTAAACCCCATTTTTAAAAATGGGTCGTCCCGAAGGAATTAGAGAATAATTATATCAAGTTTATTTATTTAGTCAATAAACAAAATATTTTAGCATATAAAAATTAGGAGTAAAAAATGGATGATTTACAAAAACAGATACAAAAAATAAAATCATTAGAAAAAAATTTCAAAATAAATGAGTTAAAAGATTTCAATATTTCAGAATACTTAGACAACAAAGAAATAAGAGATGAATATTTATCACAAGTATTAAAAGATGGCGATAAAGATGAATTATCAGAAGCTCTTAAAAATATCGAAAAAGCTAAAAAATTAAATTTTTAACTGTTCAAAATCCTAGAGAAAAAGAAGTTTCATCCACAACAAAACTTCCAATCTCAACTTTCTAACTTAATAAAAAATCACTCATAAAAAGAGTCTATATTTTTCTTGTGTCTATCTGCCCATTCTTCAAAACTAAGACTAGCTTCTTTCTTCACTTTTTCTTTGCACTCTTGATATATTTCTTCGGCTCTATCTTTTGGAATAACTGCGATTCCTTCTTCATCTGCTACTATTATATCACCTGGATTTACGTTTATCCCACCAGCAGTTATTGGTGTGTTTACAGGAACGGCTTGTTTTTTAGTTCCTGGCATTGCTAAAACACCACGTCCAAACACTGGGATTCTATTTTCTCTAATCTCTGCAATATCACGCACAACTCCATCGATTACAAAACCAGCAATTCCTCGCTTAAAAGCTATCATTGCTACATTTCCACCAATTACTGCATAATCCATCGTATTTGATTGTGCTACGATTATTGAACCCTCTGGTGCTTCATAAATAGCTCTATGAAGTGCTAGATTTTCACCTGCAACCATATTTACTGTAAATGCAGGGCCTGAGATTCTTGGAATATTTGGCCATAACTCTTTCATTCCAGCATCCATAAAGCTTTCTCTTTTTAAAGTCCCCGCATAATCACAAGGTGAAATTTCACTAAATTTTTGATAATCCACATATTCTCCTTATTATTCATATCTAATTTTATATTATTAAAATAACAATTCAGCTAAAAGTTTCAATGAATTTTTTAAATAATCAAAGGTTTTAAAAAAATATAATTTAATCTTAATTTGTTATAATCTTCCTGAAAAAAAAATTTAAAGGTATTCCATGAGCGTAGTTTTCGAAGCAAGAATAAAAAATAGGGGAGAGTCTCCTCATGATTGGTTTATAGAATTAACAGATACTGTTAGCAATAAAAAAGAAGAATGTAACAACCTAGAAGAGTTTTCAAAAAAGATTGAAGAATTTGGATCTGACTACAATGGACAGATTGACCAAGTAAAATGGTCAAAAGATGATAATGTAACTCAAGAACAATACTCAGAGATTAATGCAGGTATGAGAAAGTATCAAGAAGAATTAGATAAATAATTCTAAACAATCAAATTAACTTAGTGATGATATAATCCTTTTTTATTAGTAATCCTTTTATTATTTAGTCTAAAAAAGGAGGATATCTTTGTATGATAGAAGAATTGTTATTTTAAATATAGTCAAAAAAATCTCTAACAAAAAAAGATAAAATCTTAAAAACTTTACATACCTATCTTAAAAAATAAATATTACTGTATAGTGAATTTACTGTAATACTTTTACATTTCAGTTCTTTCAAATGTATGCAGACAAACAAAGTTGTGACTTATTTTACTTTTGTGTGAGCAGTTTTACTGTTTACATCTATCTTTAACATAAAAAATAAAAATTGGAGACATTATGAATATCATTAACTTGATAATATTTTTAGCAGTTGGTGCGTTGGCTGGTTGGCTAGCGGGTAATATAATGAAAGGACGAGGCTTTGGTCTTATAGGTGATATTATCGTGGGAATTTTCGGAGCAATAGTTGGTGTTTTTGTATTTGGATTATTAGGTATAACAACAGGTGGATTATTGGGTGCAATAATTATGGCAACAATTGGTGCTGTTCTTTTCTTGTATTTACTTAGTATGATTAAAAAAGCATGATTTTGTAGTGAGAAAAATAAGAGTTGAAAAAATTGAAAAATATAATACTATTAAAGACATATAGACAAGAGATTTAAAGTGTCTATATGCCTAGTATTGGATTTTTAATCACCTATTATTGTAATATTTTTACAATCATTAAATGTGATTTTAGTTCCTTTGTCATTTTTTTGAACATCAACACAATTTTTAAAAAAATTATCTTCGTACCATTTCGAATCAAAACCATTGGGAATAGGCTGATTTTCTAGTCTATTCTTTACACTTTTATGAATTTTTATTTTTTCATATTGAGATTTCTCGAGATATTTTTTTAGTATGTTTATTCTTATTCCTTCTTTATATGCGGCACTAATACCTTCTTCTGCATTATGAATTGTTCCATAAATATTTTCAAAAACTTTATATTCAGAAGGAAGCAATTTATCATTTTCTTCAAATTTATTTATTTTATTTAACATCCAGTTCAGAGATACACCTGATAATGTATTATTTTTATCATATCCTCCTCCCACATCTGCATGTGCACCTGAAAACCAAACTTCTTCTACTGTATTTTCTATACTTTTATATGGACAATAATCAATTTTTTCTTTATTAGTCATTATTATGGGGGTAAAAACATAAGCTCTATTATCATCTAAAGATATAGCATGAAATGTTTTTTTTATGTTACATATTTGATCTACATATTTTTTATTTGGTGTAGTGAATTCTTGATTATCTTTTTTAATTGATAGTTTATCATTTAAAGCTTCTTTCGTAGGGATTATTCCTAATGCTTCAACTGTATCCCATA
>JAHIWE010000135.1 GCA_018816105.1 bacterium
AGAGATGGCTGATAGTTTTCATCTTCCATTTAGAATGAAATTATTTGATTTATATTTTCCACATATTTTTTCTTATATTTTCCCTGCTTGGATTGGAGCTTTAGGAATGGCATGGAAGATTGTAGTTATGGCTGAATTATTATCAGCAAATGATGGGATAGGTTCAGCTTTAGCAATTGCTAGAAGTCAACTTGATACTCCAACAGCTTTAGCTCTTGTTGTAATTATGATAGCAACTCTACTTTTAATCGAATATATTATTTTAGAACCTATAAAAAGAGAGGTTGAATCATGGAGATAATAGAAGAGTTAAAAGTACAAAATGTTTCACACTCTTTTGGTTTTAGTGATATTTTAAAAGATATCAGTTTTACACTAGAAAAAGGAAAAGTTATTTCAATCGTGGGTCCAAGTGGTGGAGGAAAAACTACCCTACTTCATCTTTGTGCAAAATTACTAAAACTAGAAACTGGAAAAATAAAAAATAGTTTTACAAGCTCATCTTTTGCTTTTCAAGAAGCAAGACTACTTCCATGGAAAAATGTTCTTGATAATATTGCTTTAGGATTAAAGGCACAAGGTATATCAAAAGAAAAAAGAGAGAAAGAGGCAAAAGAAATTGCTTTAAAATTTGGTTTAGAAAAAGAAGACTTTTATAAATTTCCAAAAGATTTAAGTGGAGGAATGAAACAAAGAGTCTCTTTTGCAAGAGCTCTTGTTACAAACCCTACTTTACTTTTTTTAGATGAACCTTTTTCTGCATTGGATATTGGATTAAAAAAAGAGTTACAAACTTTACTTATAGAACAAATAGAAGAAAAAAAACTAAGTGTGCTTTTTATTACCCATGACTTAATGGAAGCTATAAAACTAAGTGATGAAATACTTGTTTTAAAAGCAGAACCAGTGGGGCACATTATTAAAAAATTTAATTTTGAATTTCCTAAAAAACAAAGAGATAATAAATTTGTTTATGAACAAACAGCAAAACTTTTAAGTGATGAAACTATTATAAATACATTTGAATTGGAATTAAGATGATAGAAGAAACAAAAAAACAATACGCAACTAGTCATTATACACACTATCCAAAAGGAGAATATCCTTCATATTTAGCTTATGCTTTTAGACCTATGTTTCTGGTTCTTGCACCTTATATAGTGATTTCTATCATATTATGGTCTTTGACATTTGCAGGATATATTTCTCTTCCTTTTATAAACAATATTTTAAATTGGCATATGTATGAAATGATATTTGGAATTGGAAGTGCAGGAATTGTTGCGTTTTTTCTTACAGGTGCTCCTGAATTATTTCCAGGAACTGTTCCTATTGTTGGTAAAAAATTGGCTCTTATTATTTTGTTATGGATAGCAGGACGAATAGGCTTTTGGTTTATGGATTATTTAGGTATTTATTTTGTTGGTTTTTTAAATGTATCTTTACTTATTTATATCACAGCTCTTGTAATCAAACCATTATTTGCTGATGTTACAAAAAGACATATCTCACTTGGATTTTCACTTGTTTCTTTGATTTTTGCACAAGTATTATTTTTTGCCAGTGCTGGAAATTTAATCTCATTTGATACTCACTCTATCATGCTTTTATCACTTGGATTATTTATGGTACTTATTTTACTAGCACTTAGACGAGTTAATATGGAAGCTATTAATGAGTTATTAGAATATGAGGGGATTGATGAAACTTTTTATGCAAGATCTCCTAGATACAATCTTGCAATTTTTTGTGTAACTCTTTATACACTTGTGGAATTTTTCTACCCACAAAATACTATTTTAGCATATCTTGCACTTGCAAGTGCTGCTTCTATTTTAAATATCTTAAATGATTTTATTTTAAAAGATAATAATATTTTATTTAAACCTTTTATTATTTATTTGATGAGTATTCTGATTTTGATGGCTGTTGCTTATGGGCTTTTAGGATTTGATTATTTAAATGATAGCCTTTATGCTTTAAATCACTTTCGACATTTTCTTACAAGTGGTGTTTTTGGAATGGTATTTTATGTGGTAATGGTTGTTATCTCAACTGTTCATACAGGAAGAACATTATTTACAAATTTTTGGTTAAACATAGGATTTATTTTAATCATTTTATCAACTTTTATCAGAAGTTTTATTCCGTATTATGAAGAGTTTACAATGATGGCATATATTAGTTCATCTATTTTATGGGCTATTCCATTTATTATTTATATGAAAATATTTTTTCCATATTTGCTTAATAAAAGAGCAGATGGAATACCTGGTTAAAACAAATTTTAAATTATTTAACAAAAAACTACAAGGAGTTTATATGAAACAATTATTAAGTATTTTATTTATTGCTATGTCTTTATTTTCAAGTGAAATAAAAGAGCAAATAACAATAAAAGTAGCAGGCCCATTTGCAAGTGTATCTCACCCTATTATTCACATGGCAGAAAACAAATCCCTAAAAGATATGGGAATAAATATAGAGTTTGTTCTTTGGAAGAATCCAGATGAATTACGAGCTTTGATTTTAAATGGTGATATAAATTTTATAGCACTTCCTACCAATGTGGCTGCAAATTTATATAACAAAGGTGTAGATATAAAACTATTAAATGTATCTATTTGGGGAATATTAGGAATGATAAGCAGAGATCCTAATCTAAAATCATTAAAAGATTTTAAAGGAAAAGAGATAGCAGTTCCATTTAGAGCTGATATGCCTGATATTGTTCTTAAAGAGCTTATCAAAAAACATGGTTTAGATCCTCAAAAAGATTTCAATTTTAGATATGTATCAAGCCCAATTGATGCTATGCAAATGCTGATTTTAAGAAGAGTTGATCATGCACTTTTAGCTGAACCTGCTATTTCTATAGCTTTGAGAAAAACTAAATCATTCCCCATAAGTGTTGTTGCTCCTGATTTGTATAGAAGTGTTGATTTACAAAAAGAGTGGGGAGAATTATTTCAAACAAAAGCCAAATTACCACAAGCAGGAATTGCTTATATAGGAGATACAAAAGGAAAAGAAAAATTAATAAATAGATTTTTAGAAGAATACTCAAAATCACTTGATTGGTACAAACAAAATCCTGTTGAAGCTTCAAAACTAATAGTAAAAGAGCTTCCAATGTTAGAAGAAAATGGTTTAGCTGATTCAATTGAGCATATTTCATTTGAAAGTATAAAGGCAATTGATGCAAAAGATGATTTAGAGTTTTTCTTTAATATCTTAAAAAATAGTGAACCAAAATCAATAGGTGGAGAAATCCCAAATTCAAATTTATATTACAAATAAGGAAAAAAATGAAAAATTTAGTCTTGCTTTCAACAATCGCTAGTTTAGCTTTAATTCAAAATAGTTTTGCAAATACTGCTTTAGAAGAAGTTATGGTAACAACTGCTACTAAAACTGAAAAAAATATTGAAGGCATTAGTGCTTCTGTTATTGTTATAACTCAAAAAGATATAGAAAAAATAGCAGCATCTACACTTAAAGATGTATTTGAAAAAATACCATCAATAAATGCACAGTTTGGAAGATTCCCTCATCCTAGTTCTGCATCAAAAGCATCTGTTTCAATCAGAGGAGCAGGAGCAAATGGAACTTTGATTTTAGTTGATGGGAAAAGATTATCAGGGGAAACAGAAGGTCCTTATGAATTAAATAGAATTCCAGCATCTATGATTGAGAGAATTGAAATTGTAAAAGGTTCAATGTCAACACTTTATGGTTCGGATGCTATTGGTGGAGTTATAAATATAATCACAAAAAAAATTGATAAAAATAGTTCTACAATTGATATAAAATATGGACAAAATGGACATAGTGAAGCAAAAGAAAAAAATATCAACTTTACAACACGTGGAATAAAAGACGAAGTTAGATATAAACTTTTTGGTTCAATAATAGATACAAGTCCATATAATAAAAATAAATCATATTCACAAGTTGCTACAAACCCATCAACGGGTGCTATCTTAGCTTCAAATCCTCAAAATGGGATTTTAGGAACAAATAATGTAACATATACTGATGAATCAAATGTAAAAAATATTGGAGCAAGAGTAGAAAAAGATTTAAATGATAAAGTAACATTGGGTGTAGATTTAAACTATTTAGATGAAAATAGAGAAGGAACATATCTTGGAAGTGCTCAGTTTTCTGGTGGTGGATTAATCCAAAATACTCCTGTAAATTCAGAAGATAATAATAAAAGATTTGATCTATCATCTGATTTAAAATATCAAATAAATGATGATTTATCTGGTCAAACAAAAGTATATCGTTCATACTACAAAAAAAGAAATGAAACTACACCTATTAATTTTACAGGGCCTGTAAATAAGAAATTTAGTGCAAATGTAACTATTGATACACTAGAATCTAATTTAACTTATATTTTAAATGATTCAAACATTATTACAAGTGGACTTGAATATAGAAAAGAAACAAGGGACTCAAGTGCAATAAATCCAGTTCCAAGTTCAAGTGAATTTATCACAAAAGTTGTTAAATATAAATCATTATTTATTCAAGATGAAATGGTATTAACTGATACTTTAAATGCAACAATGGGTGCAAGATATGACCACATTTCAAATGCAGATAACAAAGCTACTTTACAAGCAGGACTAGTTCAAAAACTTGCAGTTAATACAAATCTTAGAGTAAATTACGCACAAGGATATAGAGCTCCTGATATTGCTGAATTATATGTAGTTTCACCATCATATAAAGATGGAAAGAGATTTGGTTCTGATGTAATATATGGCCCTAAAACAACAGCGTATGATTTAAAACCTGAGCAATCACAAACTTTTGAAGTAGCTGTGTCAAACAGATTAGAAAAACTTTTTTCAGAGTTAGTATTATTTAATACAAAAATTGATGATAAAATTGAACTTGCATCATATGGAACGGGTGCTGCAAAATACTATACTTCAGAAAATTTAGATAAAGTTGATATAAAAGGTGTTGAATTAAACCTTGATTATACAATTAATAATAATTCAAATTTAGATTTTAATCTAACATATCTTAACACAGAAGATAAAAGCACAAATAAAGAGTTGATCTTTACTCCTGATTTATCTGCATCTTTAGGATTTAATTATAAAATTTTACCAAATGTAGCAACAAACATATCTCTTAGATATATAGGTGAGCAATATTCAGATAGTCAAAATAGTACAACAACTGACCCTTATACTTTAGTTGATCTTGGTATAAACTATGACGTAAATAAAACTTTAACATTATATTCTGGAATTGACAATATTTTTGATAAAAAAATAGAAGAAGAATTAGGAACAAATGTTGGTGCTTATTATTTTGCAGGTGCTAGAATTAATTTTTAGAGTATAAAGAGACAAAAGTCTCTTTACACTTTTTTGTTAATTGTTCTAAAATCTTATTAGTATTTTTTGCATCATTTTTAGTTTTCTTTAGAACTCTTTAAAAGATTAACATACCAATCTTCTTTTATATCTTCAAACTCTAAATCTTTTAATATAATTTCTAATTCAGCATCTCTCATATTTAAATCTTCAATTTTTTCATCAGGAATAAATAAAGCTTCAGAACAATAATCAAATAGTTGTTCTTCACAAACAACATCTTCCATTCCCCAGCCTTCTTCAAATTCATCAATTAAAAAATATTTTTCAAACTCTTTCATTTAAATTTAATCCCTTATTCATAAACTAGGTTTTATCATATTTTCTGGTTTTACATAAGAATCAAATTCATTTTCGGTTAATATTCCAAGATTAATTGCTTCTTGTTTAAGTGTTGTACCATTTTTATGTGCAGTTTTTGCAATTAGTGCTGCTTTTTCATATCCAATATAAGGATTTAATGCCGTAACCAACATTAATGAATCATTTAAATATTTATTAATATTTACCAAATTTGCCTCAATTCCCACTGCACAATTATCATTAAATGATAACATGGTATCACTCAAAAGTCTTATTGATTGTAAAATATTTAATGCAATCACCGGTTTAAATACATTTAATTCAAAATTACCCTGACTAGCTGCAACACTAACTGTTGTATTATTTCCCATAACTTGAACAGCCACCATTGTCATAGCTTCACTTTGTGTAGGATTTATTTTTCCTGGCATTATTGAACTTCCTGGTTCATTTTCTGGAATATTAATCTCTCCTATTCCACATCTTGGACCACTTGAAAGCCATCTTATATCATTTGCAATTTTCATTAGATTTGAAGCAAGTGCTGTTAAAACTCCACTTAAAACAACTTCTCCATCATGGGCTGTTAGAGCATGAAATTTATTTGGATGTGATTTAAAAGCATATTTTGTATCTGTTATTATATTTAAAATATCGCATACCATTGGTGAAAAATCTGGATGAGAATTCAATCCCGTTCCAACAGCAGTTCCTCCAATTGCTAATTCAACTATATATTTCATCACATCATCTATTTGATTTAAAGCTTTATTTAACATATCTACATAAGCAGATATCTCTTGTCCAAGAGTTAAAGGTGTTGCATCTTGCAAATGAGTTCTTCCTATTTTTATAATATTTTCAAACTCTTTTGATTTATTTTCAAAAGTTGTTTTTAAAACATTTATCGCAGGAACTAATCTATCTTGAATTTCTAAAACAAAAGCTATTCTCATAGCTGTAGGATAAGTATCGTTTGAACTTTGCCCTTTGTTTACATCATCATTTGGATGTATTAGTTTTTCTACTCTAAAATCTTTTCCTAAAATTTCTGTGGCTCTTGAAGCTACAACTTCATTTATATTCATATTTGATTGAGTTCCTGAGCCTGTTTGCCAAACAACTAGTGGAAATTCATCATCTAATTTTCCTTTTATAATTTCATCACAAGCAACACAAATTGAATCTGTTTTGTACTCATCTAATCTATTTAGTTTATTATTTACAATTGAGCATGCTTTTTTTAAATATGCAAATCCTTTAATTACTTCTTTTGGCATTTTTTCATCACCAATTGGAAAATTTTCTAAACTTCTTTGAGTTTGAGCTTGCCAATATCTATCATATGCTACTTTTATTTCACCCATTGTATCTTTTTCAGTTCTAAACTTCATTGCCTTTTCCTCCAATTATGATATAGATTATCATTATTATATATATTGCCTTAATTATTATTTAATTTCTCATATATTTTTATTCTAAATAAATAAATTACTATTGAAATAAAAAAAATAAAAATAGAAACAAACATAAAAAAACTTTCATAAAAAGAATCTTTTTTATAAATTAAAATATCACCAACTTTTACTAAAACAGTATACTCTTTTTGAGGAATATTTATATATTGGTTTTCTTTTGATAAGAGGAACTCATTTAAAATCTCCCCACTTTTTGATGAAATAATTTTAACCTGATTTGAAAAAATCTCTTTTTTTGTTCTTAATTCTAAAACTTCAATCTTAATAGTTTTTTCATCTATAGATAAAATATTTAATACTGTATTTTCTAACTGATGGGAAAAACAAAAAGTTAAAAATATTATATTTAAGAAAAATAATTTTCCTAGCATTTTAAACCCCTATCATAATTAAAATTACTCATAAAATTTAAACTTATTTTTTTTGCAGTAAAAAATAAAATAATAGAACTTAAAATCAAAATTAAATCCACATAAAAAATAACATCAATATTTTTTGCATAACTATCCCAAATAAACATTTTTGTTTGAAACCCATGAATAAATGCTGAAAAAAAGAAAAAAACACTACTTAAATATAAATTTACTTTTACTATTTTTGAGACTCTATTTTCAAAAAAACTATAAAAAAGTAAAATAAAAAATAGAATATAAAACATTCCTTTTATAAATAAATCTTTTTGCAAAAACTCATCATTTATGAGATAATGAGTAAAAAATAAAAATCCTACGCAAGTAAATGAAGCTAAAACAATTGTTAACATAACTCTATTTATAAAATTTGACAATCTAAAATCATCTATATTATGTAATTTCTTTTGTGCCCAAAGTAAATATCCAAAAACTAAACTAATAAGTAATAATACTCCTAAAACAAAAAATAAAACTCTTACACCTATTGTTTCATCTGGCATAAAATGTAAAAAATAAAATGCTGACAAAGTTTGTTTGATTCCATGGGTTTGTTCTAAATATGTTTTTGATAAAACTTGTGCATTTATACTATTTAAAGTTATATTTACTCTATTTATATTTCCACTTAATGCTCTATTATCTCTTAAATATCCGCTAAATACTATTTGTGAATTCTCTTTATTATAGTTATATATATTAATTTTTTTTATTTCTAAGTTTTCATAATTTTCTTGTGCTTTTTTATATAAAATTGATAAATCTAACATTTGCGTATTTATTTCATTTTTTTCTAAATTGTCTTTTTGTTTAAATAATATTGGTGATACTAATTTTCTAAGATTAGACTCTTTATAATCTGTAGCATTTAAAGAAAAAATTGTTGAAGTATTTAACATCATGCCTATAAAAGCACCAGTTATTGTAAATATTAAAAGAAAAGGAATTACAATTAAACCTAAATTTCTATGCCATTTAAACCAAAATCTTTTAGGTGTTTGATTCTGCTTTCTTTTTTTCTTATTTGAAATAAAAAGAATAATGCCTGATAATATTAAAAACAATATTGCAGTTGAAGCTAATCCCATTAAAAATGTTCCAATTAGAGGGATGTTTTCTCCAAAATGTATTTCATTTATAAACTCAGCAATACTATTGTTTTCATAAAAAGTATCTAATTCTTCATTTGTATTTGGATTTAAAAAAATAGTTGATTGATCTTTTGAAGAGATACTAATTCGTGGATCTTTAAAAGATGGTGGTGTTATTTCTATATTTTTCTCATCTAATTTGTATTTATTGATTATTTCATTTAATTTATTATCAATATTAAAAGTATAATTAAGAGTTTTTTCTATGTGAGTAGATGGCAATTCCCATTGATTTACATATGGTAAAAAAAAAGTAATACTACCAAAAAAAGAACTAATATAAAAAAGAAATATACAAAACAAGCCAATAACCGTATGTGCGCGAATAAGGTATTTAATATTCAATTTTTCAAGCATAAAAGAACCCTTTTATAAAAAACATGAATAAAAGTAGACTCATCATGTATAAAATCTTTTTTATGATTTCGAAATAAGATTTACAAAATAAAAGCCAAAAACTTATAATGCAAATTAGTATAGGAGTGCCTATCATAGATGGAATTATTTTAAAAGCATAATCAGCATTTATAATTGAACTAATTAAGGCCATAGTTAAATAAGCTACAACAGCACTTCCTATACAGGCTAAAAATCCATGAACCCAACCAATTTTGGTTTTGGGTTCATTTAAATATAAATAAAATTTAT
>JAHIWE010000136.1 GCA_018816105.1 bacterium
AAGCTTTTTTTTTAGTTTGTTTTTTTAGAAAAGCTATTACTTATCTTTTTTATTTCTTTTTTTTTCTTTTTTTATTCTGATCTTTTTTATTTTTTTAGCATTCTTATATTTTTTTATTACTATTTTCCAGTAAACTAATTATTGTTTTTTTATTTACTAGTCTAAACTTTTTATCTCTCTATATTTCGTTTATACGGGGTTTTTTATTTGGGCTTAGTCTTAGGTTGAAAAGCTTATCTGTTTGATTTGACTGTGAGACCACTACTTTTGCCTATTTTTTGTTCATCATTTAAATTAAATTTATATGTAATTTTAGTATAATTAAAGCTTATTTTAAAATTAAGGAAAAGTTAATGAACTTTTTTAAATTAAAAGAACATAACACCACAGTTTCTAAAGAGTTTTATGCAGGGTTTACTACTTTTTTAACAATGATGTATATTGTTCCTGTAAATGGATTTATATTAGCTGATGCTGGTCTTCCTATGGATGCAGTTATAACTGCCACTGCATTAATTACGATTTTAGCAACTCTTTTTTCTGCATTATGGTCAAATACTCCAATTGCAATGAGTGTTGGTATGGGATTAAATGCATATTTCTCTTATGGTTTAGTTTTAGGTATGAAAATACCTTGGGAAACTGCGTTAGGGATAGTTTTTTTATCTGGTATATTATTTGTTATTTTATCTTTAACAAATTTTAGAGTTTGGATAATGACATCAATTCCCATGAGTTTAAGACGAGCGATTAGTGCAGGTATTGGATCATTCATTGCTTTTATTGGTTTAAAACAAATGGGTATGATAGTTTCAAATGATGCTACTTTAGTTAGTCTTGGTGATTTTTCAAATTCTAATGTTTTATTAGGAGTACTTGGATTAATTTTAGCTTTTAGTTTTTATGCTTATAGATTAAAAGGTGCTTTTATTTTATCTATTGCTATTACTTCTATTATTGCATGGGTGTTTGCATTAAATGATACTCCTCAAGTATTTTTTTCTGCACCTGCTTCAATTTCTCCAATTTTTTTACAACTTGATATTTTAAGTGCAATATCACTATCTTTGCTTCCTGTAATAATTACTTTTTTAATTACTGATATGTTTGATACACTTGGAACTTTAACAGGGGTAGGAACAAGAGCTAACTTATTTCAAGAAAATAATAAAGATGATAAATCACTACAAAAAACTTTAGAAGCAGATGCCATAGCAACAGTTGCAGGAAGTTTACTTGGTGTTTCAACTACAACTGCATTTATAGAAAGTGCAGCAGGAGTAGAAGAGGGTGGACGAACTGGATTAACAGCTGTATTTACAGCAATGCTTTTTATTACAACTCTTTTTATGTTACCTTTATTTAAATCAATTCCTTCTAATGCTATTTATCCAGTTTTAGTAGTTGTTGGAGTTTTAATGTTTACAGAGCTTGGAAAAATTAATTTTGAAGATTCTGATTTGGCTACAAGTGCTGGGGCATTTTTAATTGTTATTTTAATGCCATTAACTTTTTCTATAACAAATGGAATTGCAGCAGGATTCTTAGTTTATACTATTATTAAATTAGCAAAAAGAGAATTTAAGGATTTAAATATTGGTATATTAGTTATTACATTTATTAGTGCGTTAGCATTTATTTTATAAAAAGGATTTATATTGGAAAAACTATATTATAGTTATGAATTATTTAAAAAAGATACGCAAGTTTTAGTTGATAAATGTAGAGATTTTGAACCTGAAATTTTACTAGCAGTTGCTCGTGGTGGATTAACACTTGCTCATTTAATGGCACAAGCAATGGATATGAGAAATTTATATACTTTAAACTCAATTCATTATGAAGGTGAATTAAAATTAGATACATTTAATATTTTTAATATTCCTGATGTTTCACATGCTAAAAGAGTTTTAATTGTTGATGATATTGTAGATTCTGGTGAAACTATGAGAGAAATCTTAAAAGTTTTAAATGAAAGATTTCCAAATGTTGAATTTAAATTAGCAACACTATTTTATAAAAAAACTGCTGTTTTAAGACCTGATTATTCTGTTAGAGAAGCAAATGAGTGGATTGACTTTTTTTGGGAAGTTGACGTTAAATAAGTAATTATATATTTTTTATGTATAATGAATAAAATTTAAAATTGGATGTGAATATGACTTTTATAGATTTTAAAAAATTACTTTTGGATGCAGAGCTTACAATTCCAAAATTTACAGAACTTATTAAAGTTAGTGAGAAAAATATTCAAGCATATAAAAAGAAAAAACATGTTCCAAATACAATTGCTGTAATTGCAACATGTTTTGCAAAAATGAATAAAGAATCAATGGATTATAAAGCTTTAATTAATGATTTAAAATTAGAGAAAAAAGAGAAAAAAGGTGCAGGTTTTTCTAAGAAGAAATCTTCTAAAGATAAGGAAAAATCAAAAAAATAAAGTTTAATTTGCTATACTTCACAAAATTCAAAAATTTGGGATGTATATGATATTAAATAATAAAATTAAAATTTTTCTAGCTCTTGCTGCTTTTATGATGGCATTAGCTATTTCTTTAGGTGCATTTGGTGCGCACGCTTTAAAGTCGATTCTTGATGAATCAATGTTAAAAATATATAACACGGGTAGTCAATACCACTTCTATAACACTTTAGGTCTTTTTGCTGCAACATTTATTTATGCATTAAAACCTGATTCTAAAAAAATCTTTATTTCTTTATGTCTTATGTTCTTAGGAATGATTATCTTTTCATTCTCTTTATATTTTTTAGCAATTCTTTCTCTTCCTATATTAGGAGCTATTACACCTATTGGTGGAACGTTACTTATTATTGCTTGGCTTACATTAGCATACGGTATATTAAAGGATTAATTTTATGACTGCTATGGAAAAGATTGAACAAATTAGAGATTCAAGATGGTTTTCTAATTTAACTACGATAATTATTATTGCATATGCTTGTATTTTAGGTTTTAAGACTTTAGATGATGTTGATACAAATTATGATTTCTTTTTAAAGTTTGCAGATTATTTTGTAACAGTTTATTTTGTTTTTGAATTAGCTATTAAAATGGTTGCTGAGAAAAAGTTTGTTAATTTTTTTAAATCAGGTTGGAATTTATTTGATTTTATAATTGTTCTTATAACTCTTTTACCATTGGAATCTTCAAATTATGCTGCAATTGCAAGACTTATGAGGGTTTTTAGAATTTTAAGACTATTTACAGCTAGGCCTGAGTTAAAAGCTATTATTGATATGCTTATAAAAGCAATTCCAGCAATTATTGATATTGTTATTTTAATGTTTATAATATTTTATATTTATGCAATTATTGGGAATTTCTTTTTTGTAGATTTGCAATCGGGACTTTGGAAAGACTTTTTAGTATCTATGTTAACACTTTTTAGAGTTTTAACCTTTGAAGATTGGACAGATGTAATGTATGAGGCTATGGAGGTTTATCCTTGGGCTTGGGCATATTTTGTTTCATTTATTATAATTGCTGCATTTGTATTTTTTAATTTATTTGTTGCTGTTATTATTGGTGAGATGCAAAAACTACAAGAGGCTGATATGAAAGAAGAGATTCATGAAGATAGTTTAAAACTTGATATTTTATTAGAAGAGATGAAAAGTTTAAGAGAAGAAATTAGCTTATTAAAAAAAGAAATCAAATGAAAACATTTACAATTTTAGGAACAGGTTGGTTAGGTTTTGAGCTTGCAAAAGCTTTGAAAAATGACTATATTTTAAAAGTTTCATCAAGAAATGAAGAAAAAATAAAAATGTATGAAGAAGAGGGCTTGTCTTCATATATTTTAAATGAAAATTATTTAGATTTTTTGGATGATTTGTTAGATACAAATTATCTTTTTGTGAACTTTCCTCCTTCAAAATTTGATGATTATTTAGGTTTTTTAGAAAAAATCTATTCTCATAAAAAAATAAAAGATATTGAAAAAATCATATTTATTAGTTCAACTTCTGTTTATCCAAATATTGAAGGTTTTTTTAATGAAGATTTTAAAATAGAAGATTCTAGTTCTAAGATAGTTTATGAAGCTGAAAATTTAGTGTTAAGTAGAAGTGATGTTATTTTTAGAGTTTCTGCTTTAGTTGGTGCTAACAGAGTTTCAGGAAGAAGATTATCTAATAAAGTTGTGGAATATCCAAAAAGTGTAATAAATTTTGTACATAGAAATGATGTAATTGATGCTACAAAATTTGTAATTGCAAATAATATAGATGGAGTTTTTAATCTTTGTTCAAAAGAGCATCCAACAAAAGAAGATTTGTATTTTTTTAATTCAAAGAAATTTTATTTTGATTCACCAATTTTTTCTGATAATAAAGAGTTTTTAAATAGAATTATAGATGGCTCAAAAATAGAGAAATTAGGTTTTTTATATAAACATAATAATGCATTTGATTTAGTATAAGTTTTAATAATAAGTTTTAATAAAAAGTTTTTAGCTTTAAATATTTAAAGCTAAAAATTCCCATTAATTATTAATTAGTATTAAATGCTCTATCTCCAGCATCTCCAAGCCCTGGTCTAATATAATTATTTTCATCTAATCTTTCATCAATTTGAGCTATAAAAATATCAACATCTGGATGTGCTTCTTGAACTTTATTTACTCCAAAAGGGGAACCTAATACATTTAAGCAAATAATTCTTTTTGGATTTTTAGTTTTTAAATAACTAATTCCATCTATTAAAGAACCACCAGTTGCAACCATTGGGTCTAGCAATAAAACAGTTTTGTCTTCTAAATTTGGAATATTTTCATAAAAAAGTTTACTCAAAGATGTATGTTCATCTCTTTTCATTGCTAAAAAACCACTTCTTGCATATGGTAATGTTTTTAAAATACCTGTAAGCATTGGCTCACCAGCTCTTAAAATAGGAACCAATACTAATTTTTGAACTTCAATCATTTGCACATCGAGTGAACCTTGCCAAGTATTGATATTTTGTGTAACCGTATCAAAATCATTTAATGCCTCTGATGCTATGATTCTTGAAATTTCTTCAATTGTCATTCTGAATTCATTTGATGTAGTTCTTACATCCCTTAATCTATTAACAAGATGTTTTACAACAACATTTGTACTCTCTTTATACATTATTAATCCTTTTAAAATTTTATATTACTGAAAAATTGCTTATAAATTATATATAAATTTAAATTCTATTAACACATAATTTGATATTATAATTTTATCAAAAAAATAAAGGTCTTCATGAAACCCACAGATTATAACTTTAGAGTTAAAGATTCAATTCTTGGTTTACAATTCTTATTTGTAGCTTTTGGTGCACTTGTTTTAGTGCCAATTTTAACTGGACTTGATCCAAATGTAGCTTTATTTACAGCTGGACTTGGAACTTTAGTTTTCCAATATGTAAATAGATCTTGTGTTCCACCAATTTTTTTAGCATCTTCTTTTGCCTTTATTGCTCCTATTTCATACGGAGTTGCTACCTGGGGAATCCCAGCAACTATGTCTGGACTTGTTGCCGCTGGATTTTTATATGTAGTATTAAGTTTTCTTATTCGTTTAAAAGGTGATAATTTTTTACATAAGCTCCTTCCTTCTGTTGTAGTAGGGCCTGTAATTATGTCAATTGGTCTTATTCTATCACCTGTTGCTGTTAATATGGCTATGGGAAAAACAGGAGATGGCTCTGCTGTTTTAGTGCCTTTTGAGCAAGCTATTATAATATCTATGATTGCATTACTTGTTACAATTTTTGTTTCATTACTTGGAAAAGGTATTTTTAAACTAGTACCTATATTATTAGGAATTATTGCTGGATATTTAGTATCTTTATATTTTGGTATTGTTGATTTTTCGGGTATTGCTAATGCTTCTTGGTTTGCAATGCCTAATTTTACAGCTCCAGAATTTAACTGGCAAGCTATAATCTTTATTTTACCAATTGCAATTGCACCTGCAATTGAACATATTGGAGATATTCTTGCAATTTCAAATGTTACAAAACAAGATTATCTAAAAAAGCCAGGATTGAAAAATACACTTTTAGGAGATGGTCTGGCAACCTCTGTGGCTTCACTTTTTGGTGGACCACCTAATACTACTTATTCTGAAGTTACAGGTGCTGTTACTGTTACTAAAGCTTATAATCCAGCTATTATGACATGGGCAGCAATTTGTGCGATACTTTTAGCATTTGTTGGAAAATTAGGAGCAATCCTAGCTACTATTCCAACTCCTGTAATGGGAGGAATTATGTTGTTACTTTTTGGTATTATTGCAACTTTGGGAATTAGTACACTTTCAAAAGCAAATATAGATTTCTCTTGTCCTAGAAATATGGCAATAGTTTCTATGATTTTAGTATTTTCAATTGGTGGTATGACATTTAATTTTGGTGGAGTTCCTTTTGCTGGAATTGGACTTGGGGCTATAGTTGGAGTATTTTTAAATCTAGTTTTACCAAAAGCTTCATAAAAAAATGTTAAGATTTGTATCTTAAATAAATGATTATAATTTACATAAAGGATAATAATGGCAACAAAAGAACATCAATTTGATATTTCTGCAAAATTAGATATGCAAGAGATGAAGAATGCAGTTATTCAATCACAAAAAGAGATTGACACTAGATACGACTTTAAAGGTATTTCAAAAGAGTTAGATTTAAATGTGGGTGCTAAAACTTTAACATTAATTTCTTCTAGTGATAATAAAATAGATGCAATGAGAGATATTTTAATTTCAAAAATGAATAAAAGAGGACTTTCAATAAATTCACTTGAAGAGTTAAAAAAAGAAGATTCAAGTGGTGGAAATAGAAAATATTCATATAAAATTATTGACAGTATTGAAAAAGATGAAGCCAAAATTATACAAACAGAGATCAAAAGTCTAAAACTTAAAGTATCAGCTGTTAATCAAGGTGATGAAATAAGAGTAACAGGTAAAAATATTGATGATTTACAAACAATAATGAAACATCTTAAAACTCTTGAACTGAAGGCTCCTTTAGTATTTGATAATTTCAGATAAAAATTTAAATTTATTTATTATTTAGTTCTAATTTATAAATAATTAATATATAATTCATTCTTTAAGTATAAAGGATGAATTATAGAACTTCTAATTGTAAAATCAATAGCTGTTGTGACACTTGTTTTAGCACTTAGCTTTATTGCTGAAAAAGTTAGCCCAAAAATTTCTGGTATATTATCAGGACTTCCTGTTGGAAGCTCTATTACTCTTGTCTTTTTTGCAATTGAAAATGGAGTTGATTATGTAACAAAAGTTGCTTTGTATAATATTCATGGTCTTTTTGCTGCATTGGCTTTTTCTATTGGTTATTATATTAGTACTTTTTATAAGGGAAAATTTGAAATATTTTTGAGTTTATTAATCTCATTTATTTCATATTTAATTATTGCATTTATCTTAGCCTATGTTCCTCCTCATGTATTTTTTACTCCATTTATTGTAATAACATTAATGTTAATTGCAACAATATATTTTGCAAAAAAAGAGAATTTTACAATTGATAAAAAAATAAAAACTTCAATGTCTGATATTTTATTTAGATCAATTTTAACTATTTCGATATTTTTAGTAGTCTCTAGTTTACCAAAATATGTACCTTCAAATATTGCAGGAATTTTTTCTTCATTTCCAACTATTTTGTTACCATTACTCTTGATTATACATTTTAGACATAGTAGATTACAAGCTAGAACTATTATCAAAAATACACCTTTTGGGTTGAGCTCTGTTGTTATTTATTCTTTAGTTGTTTATTTTACATATGCAGAAATTGGAATTTTATATGGAACTATTGTTGCTTTAATTTCATCTGTTTTATATGTAGTAATTCAAGGAAAAGTTTTAAGATTTTTTAAACTCATAAATTAACATATACACACTAAGTAAACAAAGTTTGATTATAATAGATATTATTTATTAGGATTTAATATGAGAGTTTTATTATTAGAAGATGATGTTGCCTTAAGTGATTTGTTAAATGAACATCTTGTAGATAAAGGTTATGATGTAACTTTGTGTACAAATGGACAAGATGCCTTAGAGGCTTTAATTGATCAAAAATATGATATTGCATTACTTGATATAAATACTCCCATAATTAGTGGAATTGAAGTTTTAAAAACAGTAAGAAATGAGTATAAAAACAACACTCCTGCTATAATTTTAACAGCTTACCAAGATACTAAACATCTAAAAGAATCATTTGAAAATGGTGTTGATGACTATATAAAAAAACCTTTTGATTTAGAAGAATTAGATCAAAGAATATTAAAACTTTGTAGACAGTTTTTTATTGAACAAGATAATAAAATTAAAATAGACGAAAATATCTATTTTGAACCTCAGACTTGTCATATATTTAAAGATGAAAAAATAATCAATTTAGCTCAAAAAGAAAGAGATATTTTGAAATATTTCTGTACCCATAAAAATAGGGTAGTTTCAAGTGATGAATTACTTCAAAATATTTGGGCTTATGATGAAATGCCAACTGATGCTACAATTAGAGTATATATAAAAAATCTAAGAGAAATTATTGGAAAAGATAAAATTGTAACAATAAGAGCAATAGGATATAGATTTGAATAAAGATGAAAAAAAAGCATTAATTAGTTTTTTATCCATATACATTATTTCAGCAATTTTTTTAATAGGAGTAATTTTATATATTTATTATAAAAATGAAACAAGAATGTTAGAAGAAACTTGTAGCATGGAACTTAGTAATGCTTCCATGCATATAAAAACTGAAATTATGAATAAATATATGAAAAAACAGGAATTTAATGCAAGTAAATTAACAAAAGAAAATATTAAATATGGTCTTTTTGATAAAGATAAAAATGTAATTTTTTCATATTTGGATAAAGATTTTGAGATTGATTTTTCTAAAACTACATATGAAAATGAGTTTTATAATTACTTTATCACAACCTTAGATGATGAAAATATTCCAATTAGATATATAGTAATTGAAACATGTCAAGAAGTTCAAGATAAAAATAAGTTAAAAATATTTATATTAATAATATTAGTTCTAAGCTCTATTTTTATAGGTTGTATCGGTTATTTATTAGCAAAAATTTTATTAAAACCAGTTCGACAAAGGGTTGAATCTATGGATAAATTTATTAAAGATTCAGCCCATGAATTAAACACACCAATTACTGTTTTAATGACATCGGTTTCTATGCTTAAAAGTGGCAAAAATCCCCAAAAGATGATGAAATATATATTAAGTAGTTCTAAGCAGATTTCTCAAATTTATAATGATATACATTTTTCAGCATTTAATGAAATAAATGAAGATGTTTTTGAAGAGTTTAATCTAAAAGATTTAGTAAGTGAAAGTACTGAGTATTTTAATGATATATCAATTACAAAAAATATTGTAATTAAATCAACATTAGAAGATTGTTTTATAAAAATGGATAAAACTAAAACTCAAAAATTAGTTAATAACTTAATCTCAAATGCAATTAAATATAGCAATAAAGACTCTATTGTGGAAGTTTCTTTAAGTAATAATATTTTAAATGTAAAAGATTTTGGTATAGGTATTAGTTCTGAAGAACAAAAAGAGATATTCAAAAGATATAAAAGAGGAAATAATAATGAAGGTGGTTTTGGAATAGGTTTAGATATAGTTAAACGAATATGTGAAGAGTATAGTTTACTTTTAACTTTAGAATCACAAATGAATAAAAAGACTATTTTTAGTATAGATTTTTCATCAATATTAAATAAAGAGTATATACAAAAGTGAAATGAATATTATTTTTGTTAAAATACGAAAAAATATAATAAAGATTATTTATGATAAATGTAATTAAGAATTTTAAAATAAGTGAATTAAGTAATACAAAATTTATTCATCCTGTTAAAGTAACTTTTAACCAAAATGGAAAAGATAAAACTTGGGAAGCAGTACGTAGTCATAATAGTGTTGCGATACTATTATATCATGAAGAGAAAAATGCCTTTTTGCTTGTAAAGCAGTTTAGAGCTCCTGTTTATTTAAATGATAGTAGTAAAATGTATACATATGAATTATGTGCAGGTTTAGTTGACAAAGATAAATCTTTACTTGAAATTGCAAAAGAAGAAATAGATGAAGAATGTGGATATGCTGTGGATATAAATAAAATCCAAAAAGTTACCTCTTTTTTTACAAATGTAGGAATAAGTGGTGGTTGTCAACATTTGTTTTTTGCAAAAATTAATGAATCTATGAAAATCCATGATGGTGGTGGAATAAATGATGAACAAATAGAACTACATTTTTTACCAATTGAGAAATGTGATGAATTAATATTTGATGAGTCAAAGGCTAAAACACCTGGTTTGATGTTTAGTTTTTATTGGTTTTTTAAAAACCAAAAAGAAATGGGATTATAATATGAAATTAATTTTTACAATCTTTTTTTTGTTAAATATCTTTTCATATGCTCAAGAAACAACAACGGCAACTGCAAATCTAATAGATCCTTTAGATATTAATAATTCATTTATTACAAAATTTGAATATGGGAAAATGCTTTTTAATAATCCAAGAGGAATAGGGTGTAACTCTTGTCATGGAGATAATGCTAAGGGTCAAAAAATAATGGATTTTAAGCAGGAGCATGATAAAAAGATTTACAATTGCAGTTTATTTGCTCCAAATATCAAAGATATCGAATATGAAACTTTTTCAACAAAGGTTAATTCAAAGAAAAATCCAAATTTAAAGTTTGAAAAAGAGCAAGTTTGTGATAAATTGATTTATTATGCAAATGTTATGCCAACTTACTTTTTGGTAGAAGAAGAAATCGAAGCTATTTTTTATTATATAAAAAATCTTAAATAGCTCTATTTAAAATAGCCTTATCTAGAAAAGGCTATTCCTAATCCTATTTTATGAATTTCTTGATCATAATCTATTAAACTATTCCCATATCCTGAGAATACTTGTAATAAACCATATGAGTTTTCTGTTGAAAGAAAATTAGGTAAAGGAAATGTCCAGTTTAACTCAGCAGCACCTTTATTCCCTGAATTAAACTCTAAATTATTTCTTAACATTAATTCAAAAGTATGTTTTTTATATGCATATAAAAGAGTTAATTCGCCTTTTCCATAATAATCTTCAATATCAGAATTATCATCATCTCCTGAAGCTTCGGGTATTCTATACCAAATTTTGGGAACTAAAAATAAATTTGATAACTGGAAATATCCTTCTATATAAGCTCTATTCCATGATCTTGATTCTTCATTGTTTCTTCCATTTGATGTATGAATTAAAGATATTTTGTAAGCTTTAAATGTTTCACTATCTTTATATGGGAATTGAATAAAAACTTCAGGTTCATAATTTGTTTCTCTAAATGGTGAAGAATCTTTTGCTGTTTGCCAAAAAGATTTTTGTGTATATGCAGCACTTATAGATTCATCAAGTCCAAAAAAGTTATATGTAATAGGTTTTTCAATACTGATTTGAAAGGCCGTTTCTAATTGTTTCCTATCATCTATTTCATTAAAATTATATGTGGCAGGCAACAAGTAATTCTTTTTATAAGGATATAAATTAAAATCTTTTGTAACTAATTGTTGTAAACTTTCATCAGTTTCTTTATCTTTTACCTTATTAATTTGTTTTTGATAAAATGATTTTTTCATTGTAGTAAAATTTTCAACTTTATGATCTTCATTTTTTGACAAATCAATAATATATTTATCTTCTTTTGTAATATTCAAACTAGCTGCTTTTTTATAAAGAATCATAGCTTCTTTATAATTTCCTTGATTTTCTAATATTGAAGCTTCTTTGTAAAGTGAATTTATATCTTCACTAAAACATAAACTATAAATAAATAAGGGTAATAATTTTTTCATAATAAACCATTTGTTGTATTTCTTAGTATTTTACATTAATAATTATTATAGGCTTATTTTTATACTTTATAAAAGAGTTTAAATGATATAATCGGCAAAAATTTAGAAAAAAGGTTACTAAATATGCTTGTAGCACCTTCAATATTATCAGCAGATTTTGGGAATTTAGCGAACGAAATTAAGGCTATTTGTAATGGCGGATGTGATTTAATTCACGTTGATGTAATGGATGGACATTTTGTTCCAAATATGACTATTGGTCCTGTTGTTGTAAGTCCAGTTGCAAAAGTTGCTACTAAACCACTTGATATACATTTAATGGTAGAAAATAATACATTTTTTGTAGATTTATTTGCATCACTTAAACCGGAATATATTTCATTTCATATTGAAAGTGAAAACCATCCCCATAGACTTATTCAAAAAATCAGAGATTATGGAATAAAACCAGCAATTGTACTTAATCCTCATACTCCTCCTGAATCAATTGAGTATTTACTTGAAGATTTAGATATGGTTCTTTTAATGTCAGTAAATCCAGGTTTTGGCGGACAAAAGTTTATTTCAAGTGTGGTTGAAAAAGCAAAAAAATTAAAAGAATTAATAAATAAAAGAAATCCAAACTGCTTAATTGAAGTTGATGGTGGAGTGAATGATAAAAATATTCATATTCTAAAAGATGCAGGTGTTGATGTTGTTGTTGCTGGCTCTTATGTATTTGGTAATAGTGACTACTCAAAAGCTATAAAAAGTTTGCAGGTATAAATATGAGAGTAAAAATTTGTGGTATTACCAATTTACAAGATGCACTTGATGCTGTATATGCGGGAGCTAGTGCATTAGGATTTGTATTTTATAAAAAATCACCAAGATATATAGAACCATTAAAAGCAAAAGAGATAGTAGAAAAACTTCCACCCTTTGTTCAAGTAGTTGGACTTTTTGTAAATGAAAATGAAGATTTTATAAATGAAATTTGTTTTGAATCTAGAATGCAATTAGCTCAAATTATTGATGATAATGAGATTATAAATTACGATTTATTAAAAGTAAAATATATAAAAGTATTAAGAGTTAAAGAAGAAAAAGATTTAAGAAATTTAAATAAAGAATACTATTTAGTTGATGCATTTGTTGACGGTTTTGGAGGAGAGGGTAAAAGAGTTGCTTTAGAATGGTTTGAAGATATAGATTGCTCAAGACTTATTCTTGCAGGTGGATTAACAGCTAATAATCTAAAAGAAATAAAAGGTTTTGGTTTTTATGGAATTGATGTCAGTAGTGGAGTTGAATCTGAAGTTAAAGGTATAAAAGATAGACAAAAAATGGTCGAATTTATAAAAGAGGCTAATGAAATCAAATAAGAGGATAATTCCTAAACCTTCGTTTAAACTTCAAAATATAATTCAAAGATTACAAAAAGAGTCAATACTATATACAGAGTTTTTAGAATTATTACAAAAGGCTACTGATTCTATGTATGAAAGTTCTGAGCTTGAATTTGAATTACTTTTATCAAATGGCTTACCTTTAGAATTTGATGGTGATTTTGTTTTTTTAAAAACGAAAGAAACACCTATTGAAGAACAAACATTTTGTGTAGTTGATATTGAAACAAATGGTGGAAGTGCTAAAAAAGGTTTTCAAATTATTGAATTAGGTGCTGTAAAATATAAAAATGGACAGATAATTAGTAAGTTTGAATCATTAGTTTTTGCAAAAGAGATTCCTCCTTACGTTCAAGAAGTTACAAAAATAACACCTAAAATGTTAGAAGATGCACCAAGATTAGAAAATGTATTAAAAGATTTTAAAATCTTTTTAGAAGATGATGTTTTTGTAGCACACGATATAAAGTTTGATTATACATTTATTTCAGAATCATTTGAAAAATATAATTTAGGTAAATTACTAAATAGAAAAATCTGTACAATTGATTTAGCAAAAAGAACAATAGAATCAGAAAGATATGGTCTTGGTTTCTTAAAAGAGCTTTTAAATATTGATGTTGATAATCACCATAGAGCTTATTATGATGCATTAACAACTGCAATTGTTTTTGATAAAAGTTTAGAGAATATAAAAAAATCAAATAATTCTAAAATAAAAACAGTGGAAGCATTAATTGCCTTTTCTAAAAGCGACAATGTAATAAACAACAATCAAAAAAGGAGCTGATATGTTTAGCCAAGAAAACTATATAGAGTATCTTAATTTTGCAGCACATGCTCATGGTGAACAAAAAACTCCCCATGGATTTGCTTATATTTTTCATATTACTTGTGTAGCAATGGAAGTTATTAATGCATGTGAGAAATCAAAGCTTGATGAGAAGAAAGCTGATTTTGCTATTACATGCGCATTACTACATGATGTAATAGAAGATACAAATATTACTTATGATGAATTATATACGAAGTTTGGTCCTGATATTGCAGATGGTGTTGAAGCTTTAACAAAAAACAAATCATTAGAATCAAAACAAGAACAAATGAGAGATAGTATTGAAAGGTTATTGACTCAACCTTATGAAGTTCAAATGGTAAAATTAGCTGATAGAATCACAAATCTTGGGACTCCTCCAAAACACTGGGATAATGAAAAAATTAAAAATTATGCAAAAGAGGCTAGTTTTATTTTATCTTGTTTAAAAAATTCGAATATATATTTGGCAAAAAGATTAGAAGAAAAGATTGTTGAGTATAAAAAATATATAAAAGAATAAATAGATTTAAAACAAAAGCCCTAAGGCTTTTATTTTGTTTGATTAAGCTTTAGATACTTCTTCTGCGTATTTAAGACCTAAATCAAATGCTTTATTATTAATAGCATGTACTTTTTCAGGTACTTTTGAAAGCATTGTTTTTCTTAATACTTCATTTGGAACAGTTTCACCTGTAAAGTAGTTAGCCATAGCAAGTGCTAAAACTGATTGAGTAATAACATTTCCTACTTCTTCTTTTGCAATAGTAATAATTGGAATCTCATAGATTTTCCATTTTTTTCTATCTTCTTCAGTTGGAGATACTAGATTTGGCTCAACAACGATTACACCACCTTCTTTTACACCACTTTTGAATTGGTTGTAAGAAATTTGTGCAACTGATAACATGAAGTCAATTTCACCATCATTTGCATAAGGGTATAAAATTTCTTCATCTTGTAAAGTAATATCAACAACAGTTGGTCCACCTCTTACTTGAGATGTATAAGTTGCTGTTTTTAAACCATAGCCACCATCATTGATTTTAGCAGCTGCGAAAATCGCACCTGCAAGAAGTACACCTTGTCCACCAACACCTGTAAATCTCATTAATGTTCTATTTGCTGCCATGTGTGTCTCCTTATAATTGAACCATAGTTTTATTTTTGTGAGCTTCTTTTACTTTTTCATAAGATTGGCAATATTCAGCTGCTTCTGTATCATGTTTTAAGATACCAGTAGGGAAAATACCTTTTTGCTCTGAAGGTTCTAATTTATCAAATTTAGCTTTTGCCATAGAAATAGAATCAATCCACTCTAAGTTTGCCATAGCAGTTGCCATTTTATTTTTTCTTCCTAAGTTAACGTGACAGTTAGAGAATACTTCAATAAATGAGAATCCTGTATGTTCAAAACCTTTAACTAAAACTCTTTCAAGTTTTTTAGGATCAAGCATAGTTTCTCTTGCAATAAATGAAGCACCTGCAGCTTCAACTAATTTACAAGCATCAAAAGTAGGGTCAATATTTCCTCTACTCATAGTTACAGTCCACATACCTTGAGGAGTAGTTGGAGATGTTTGAGAATTTGTTAATCCATAAATGAAGTTATTGATAATAATATAGTTTAAGTCAATGTTTCTTCTTGATGCATGAATTGTATGATTTCCACCAATTGCAAGACCATCACCATCTCCACCAACAACAATAACTTTTTTAGTTGGGTTTGCTAATTTAATCCCTGTAGCGTATGCTAAAGTTCTTCCATGCGTTGTATGAACTGTATTACAGTTGATATATGAAGAGAATCTTCCAGAACATCCAATCCCTGAAACAACACAAACATCATCCATATTCCAACCAATTTTTTCAATGGCTCTAATTACAGATTTTAAAATAACTCCATCACCACATCCCCAACACCATAGTGTTGGCATTTTGTCTGTTCTTAAATACTCGTCATAATTAAATGCCATGATTACATTCCTTTCACTTTTTCAATAATTTCTAGTGGAGATAAAGGTCTTCCATTTACTTTATATAATGTATCGAAATCTGATCTTCCTGATACTCTTTGTACTTCATCAGAGAATTGTCCCATATTTAATTCAGCAACTAATACTTTATCAAATTTAGTCATTAACTCTTTAATTCTTTTTGCTGGACTTGGCCAAATTGTTATTGGTCTGAACATACCAACTTTAAGACCTTCTTTTCTCATTCTATTGATAGCTTCAGTTACACCTAATGAAACAGAACCATAAGCAATAATCATAATGTCAGCATCTTCTAACATATATTCTTCATTTAATTCAATTTCGTCCATATGAGCATCAACTTTATTGAATAATCTTTTCATTAAAGCATCACACATATCAGCATCTTCAGTTGGATGTCCTGTTGGTCCATGGTGAAGACCTGTAAAGTGGTATCTATATCCTTCAAACATTGGATTTAAAACCGCTGCTTCATCAGGACCAACACCGTAAGGTTTATAATCTTTTTTATCTCCCGTAAATTTCTTTCTTGGGATTTTACCTGCTTGAACTTCTTCTAAATCAGGAATTACTGCTTTTCCACTCATATGACCAATTGTTTCATCTAATAAAATGAAAATAGGTTGCATAAATCTATCAGCTAAATTGAAAGCTCTTACAGTTTCTGTATAACACTCTCTTAAATTTCCAGGAATTAAAGTAATTGATTTTACGTCACCATGAGTTGGGTTTTTAGCTTGTAATAAATCCCCTTGAGCAACTCTTGTTGGAAGACCAGTTGATGGACCACCTCTCATAACATTAACAATTACTAAAGGAACTTCAGAAATATATCCAACACCTAAGTTTTCTGCTTTTAAAGAAATACCAGGTCCAGATGTTGCTGTCATTGATCTTTTTCCAGACATAGCAGCACCTAATGCTGTACAAATACCTGCGATTTCATCTTCCATTTGGATACATGCTTGTCCTCTAGCTGGTAATGCAGAAGATAATATGTGCATTATTTCACTTGAAGGAGTAATAGGGTATCCACCAAAAAACTCAACATCAGCGTCAAGTGCAGCTTTTGCTGCCAGTTCATTTCCTGTTGAAATTAGTTCTCTTGCCATTAATTCTCCTTACGCCTCTAGTTCTCTATAATTATTTTTTATAACCGCTTCTTTTCTATCTTTTGCTTCTTCTGTAAGTTTTGCAAATTTAAACTCTTTTTTATCAGCAACATAAATTGCAAAATCTGGACATGCCAATTCGCAATCAGTACAACCAATACATGATTCTGGGTGAACAACTTTTATCATTGAACCTAAAGTAGAATGAACTTCTTGTCTCATAGCAAGTACACCAGCTGGACAAACCGAAACACACTTATCACATGCTTTACATCTAGCTTCATTAACCCAAACTGGAGTATTTGCAGGAGCTTCCATATTAGACATAATTTCTCCTTAAACTATTTTAATATCAATACTTGATTAAACTCAATATATTATGATTGAATCATAGCCTATAATACTTCTAAAGATTGATTAAAACCGGGATTTTATTCTTTGAATTTGTGTCTTGTTACATTTTGCAACAAGAAAATTAACTTGTTTAAAACATGTAATTAAACTGCAATTTAGCTTAAAATATTAAAATAATTAATTATTGAAAGTATAGGTTAATAATTTGATTAAAACTCAAATTTATTTAACTTAGATATAATAATATTAAATAAAATAAGGATTTTTTTTGGTTTTATATCAGCCTATGAATGGCTATTGCTATAATAGTGATACACATTTCTTGTATAATTTCATTTGTGAAAATTTTAAAAAATATAAAAATATTAAAGGTGAACTTTTAGATATTGGAAGTGGTAGTGGAATACTTGGATTATTGATTGCAAAAGATTACAGTAAGATAACTCTTAATCAGTGTGAAATTCAAAAAATGTTTCAATTCTTCTCAAGTAAAAATACACAAACAAATAAAATTGATTCCAATTTATATAAAGGTTCATTTGAAGAAGTAGAATTTGGAAAAGTTTTTGATTATTGTGTTTCAAATCCACCTTTTTATCATGGAAATGTTGTTAAAAGTGAAAATGAAAGTTTAAAAATAGCAAGATACAATGATTCTCTACCTTTAGAAGGCTTTATAAAAAAAGCTGCAAAGGTATTGAAAAATGATGGTAAATTCTTTTTTTGTTATGATTCAAAACAGATAAATGAAATAATTGTATTGTTGAATAAATATAAATTTAATCTTGAAGCATTACAGTTTGTTCATCCAAAAACAACAAAAGATGCAACATTAATTTTAGTATATGCAAGAAGAAATTCTAAATCATTAACTAAAATTTTTAATCCTTTAATAGTTTTTGATGAAAATAATGATTTTACACAAGAAGTTCAAAGTATATATAAAAAATCTTCTACATATAGTATAAAGGTTGATATTGAGTGATTTAATAAAAAAAGATGGTTTTAATTTTGCGTTTGATCCAAAAGGTTGTGATACATGTGCTGGAAATTGTTGTATTGGTGAAAGTGGTTACATTTGGATAAACCAAAAAGAGATACAATCTTTAGCTTTGCATCTAAATTTATCAATTGATGATTTAAAATTTAGATATTTGAATAAAATTGGCTATAAATATAGTATAAAAGAGGTACAATTAGCTTCAAATAATTTTGCTTGTTGTTTTTTCAATTTAGAAAAAAAACAATGCTCAGTTTATGATGTAAGACCTATGCAGTGCCGTACTTTCCCATTTTGGGATTATTTTAAAGAAAATGAAGAAGAGGTTTATAAAGAGTGCCCAGCTATAAAAAATCTTTAGTTCTTTGTTCAATATTATTACTTCTAAATGGATGTGGTATTAAATTATTGAATGATGAAAATAAAGATATTTCAAAAACAACATTTACAGAGGTTAAAACAAAACCTTACAATCTTGAGAATCAATATATAATTCTTGCTTTAGAGTCAGAAAATCAGAAATTATATAATGATGCAATAAGTTTATATTTTAAACTATTTGAAAATACAAATAATTATGAATATTTAGTTAAATATTTAACTTTATCAACTAATGTAAAAGATTTTGCATCAGTTAAAAAATATGCATCAAAATATGTAATAGAGAATACAAAAGAAGAAGAGATAATACTAAGGTTATATATTTATTCACTATTTAAATTAAATGAAAAAGAAGAAGCTATTAAAAATGGTGAAAAATTAATAGCTAATTATAAAAATGAGATAAATTATCAACTTTTAGGAAGTATTTATTTAGAAGATAAAGAGTATTTAAAAGCTTATGAATTATTTGAGTTATCATATGAATTAACTAATTCAAGTAATACATTATTAACACTTACAAATATCCAGTTTAATAATTTACTTGAAAAAGATAAGGCAATAAAAAAACTTGAAAATCATATTCAAATGAGTGGTTATGATTTTAATTTATCAATTCAGTTATTATCTTTTTATGAAAAAGAGAATGAAAAAGATAAATTAATAGCACTTTTGAAAAACATGTATTTTTATTACAAAAATAGTGATAACCAATTTTTATTAAATAAAACAAAAATTCTATTTATTAAATATGTTGCTAGAGATAATATAAATAATGCAATAGTTTTTTTAGAAGAGAATAATGAAGAAGATGAAAATTTATTAAATCTATATAAAATTACAAATCAAAGTCAAAAGGCTGATGATTTATTAGGTAGATTGTATAAAAGTACAGACAACTTAGATTATTTAGCCCAACAAGCTATTTTAAAATTTGAAATGACAAGTGATAAAGAGAGTGTTTTAGATGACGTTATTTCTAAATTTAATAAAGTTTTAGAAAATGGTAGCAATCATATATATGAAAACTATTTAGCTTATATTTTGATTGATTATAACATTGATATTAAAAGAGGTTTAGTATTAGTAAAAAAAGCTCTAATAGTTGAGCCAAATAATATAGCTTATATTGACACTTTAGCATGGGGTGAATATAAACTTAAAAATTGTAAAGAAGCATATATTCAAATGAAACGAGTAGTTGACGAAGTTGGAATAGATGACGAAGAGATAAAATTACATTGGGAACAAATAAAGGAGTGTAAAGAGTGATTTTAGATGAAATTATAGAAAAAACAAAACAAGATTTAGAAATAAGAAAAAAAGAGATAACTCTAGATTTATTAGGTAGAAGTTTATCTTCAAATCCATTTGCACCAAGAGATGTAAAACCATTTCTAAGATCGACTAAAGATGAGCCTGTTAGAATTATTGCAGAAGTAAAAAAAGCTAGTCCATCAAAGGGCATAATCAAAGAGGATTTTGATCCACTATTAATTGCACAAGCTTATAGTAATAGTGGTGCTAATGCAATTTCTGTTTTAACTGAACCTCATTATTTTAAAGGTAATTTAGAATATCTAAGTGGTATTAGAAGATACGTATCAACACCATTATTGAGAAAAGATTTTATTGTTGATAAGTATCAAATTGTTGAAGCTTTAGTTTATGGGGCTGATTTTATTTTACTTATTGCAAAAGCTTTAGGAACAAAAGAATTAAAAGAGCTTTATGATTATGCTATTCATTTAGGACTTGAAGTTTTAGTTGAAATTCACGATAAAGAAGATTTAACAAAAGCTATAAAATGTGGAGCTACGATTATTGGAATAAACCATAGAAATCTTGATACTTTTGAAATGGATATGGAACTTTGTGATAAATTAATTCCATTAATTCCAAATGGAAAAATAATAGTTGCAGAATCAGGTGTTTCAAATATAGATACAATTAAAAGATTAAGTTCTATTGGAGCAGATGCTTTTTTAATTGGTGAACATTTTATGAGAGTTCCATCAATTGAAGATGAATTAAAAAGGTTCAAAAATGCCTGTAATTAATGTAAAAATGACCCATGAAGATTGTGGGGCAACAAAAGAGCAAAAAGAACAATTAGCAAAAGGTATAACTGAGCTTTTTGCTAAAACTTTTAATGGTAGAGGTGCCTCTAGTGCTGTTGTTATCATAGAAGAAGTAAGTACTGATAATTATTCTGTTGGTGGAAAAACTATTTCACAAATAAGAAGTGAAGCTAAAAACTAAAAAGATTTATTTAAAGACTTTTTAGTCTTTAAATAAAGTAGAACCCACTCTAATCATATTAGATCCACATGCAATTGCAAGTTCAAAATCAGAACTCATTCCCATAGAACAATATTTTGCTCCAAATGGTATTAACTCATCATAGATTTTTTTAGTTGTTTTAAAAGATTCTTTAATAAGTTTTTCATCCTCTGTATGTGCTCCAATACTCATAATACCTTTTAAATTAATATTAGGACAAGATTCAAGTATTTGTTTATAAACTTCAATTGCAGCTTCAGGAAGAACACCTGACTTTGAATCCTCATAAGCTGAGTTTATTTGAAGTAAAGCAGATAGCTTTTTATTTTTTGCTTCAAGTTTTTTATTTAATTCAAGAGCTAAATCTAAAGAATCTAAAGAGTGAACTAAAGTTGGATTTAAATCTATTAGATTATTGATTTTATTTTTTTGCAAAGTTCCAACGAAATGCCATTCAATTGGTAACTCTTCAAGTTCTATCATTTTATCTTTTAAATCTTGAACTTTATTTTCTCCAAATGCTCTTTGACCAGCATTATATAAAGTTTCAATATCTTGTGTAGTTGAGTATTTAGAAATACCAATAATTTTTACAATATGATGCTCAGAAATTCTAAGTCTAGCACCTTCTACTTTTGTAATTATTTCATCCAAATTTCTAGTTGCTGTTTGTTTATTCATTTTATCTACCTTAATTATTAAATAGAATTCTATTTATATCATTATAAATTCCAAGAAGCATTAAACTTCCTAAAATTACCCAACCCATAATTGTTAAAAATAGAAATACTTGATCACTTGGTTTTCTTCTTGTAATCATTTCATATAAATTAAACATGATATGACCACCATCAAGTGCTGGAATTGGAAGTAGATTTAATACTCCAAGATTCACTGATATTAATGCTGTGATTGCAAATAAAGCAATTATTGAAGATTCACTAGCATCTGATATAACTTTTCCAATGGTAATTACTCCACCAACTTCACTACTTGGAATTACACCTTGAATAAGTTTTTGAACACCTTGAAAAATCATAGTTGAAGCAAAAATAGTTTTTTCATATGCATAAACTAAAGATTCACCAATTGATAATTCTAAATTAATTACTTCTCCAGATGGTGAAATACCAATCATTCTTTTTTTGATTTTTTCTTTAAACATATTTTCACTATCTGAAACTTGAGGATTTATAACTATTGCTATAATTCCACCATCTCTTTTAATGAAGAATTTTAAAGCACCTTGGGTATTGATAATTGTTTTACCAATTTCATCCCATGCTTTTATATCTGCATCATTGATTCTTAATATTTCATCATTTGCTTTTATTCCTGCGTGAAAAGCAGGTGAGTTCTCTTGAACAGTTCCCACTTTTGCAGCCCAAGTAGTAGCTCCCATAATAGCAATACAAAAGTATAAAACAGCTGCTAAAATAAAGTTTGCTGCTGGTCCTGCAAAAAGTATAATAATTCTTTGCCAAGGTTTTTTTGTATTATATGAATCATCTCCATCTTCAGTTAAAGCAGGATTTGAATCATCTTGACCTTTCATTTTTACATATCCACCAAGTGGAACTAGTGCGATTTGCCAAGTAGTTCCCATCCAGTATTTAGAATAAAGTTGTTTCCCAAATCCAATTGAAAAAACATGAACTTTTACACCAAAATAACGTGCTGCTAAAAAGTGTCCTAGTTCATGGAAAAAGACTAAAAATGATAAGACAAGTAAAAAAGTTATAGTACCCACTGATATTTCCTTTAGTTTTTGAAATAATCTCTTGTATATTCATATCCTGAATATATTGTTAAAATAACAGCTAACCATAAAAGTTCAGTTGCAAAAGGCCAATTCATAATTAAAAAACCAATAGCAATCATTTGAATAACAGTTTTTATTTTTCCTGCCATTGTAGATGCTACGTCTTTCCCTTCACTAACTGCCACAACTCTTAATCCTGTTATGAAAAACTCTCTAGAAAGTATTAAAAAAACAGCCCAAACTGATGCTCTATCTATTACCATTAGACCTAAGAAACCAGCAAGAACAAGCATTTTATCAGCAAGTGGATCCAAAATTCCACCAAGTTTTGTCATTTGATTCCAATTTCTTGCAATAAATCCATCGAAAAAATCAGTAACAGATGCAATTACAAAAATAAGTCCTGCAAAATAATCAAACCAAGAAGGATGCCAAGAAGAGAAGATATGATTGTTTCTATCTATAAAAAACCATAGCATTAGCGGAGCTAATGCTATTCTAAAAAGTGCTAGAGTATTTGGAAGGTTTAATACTTTTGACATTATCTAAAAGTTGTCCCACCATCAACAACTAAAGTTTGTGATGTAATCCAAGATGCATCATCTGTACATAAGAAATAACATGATTGTGCTAAATCTTCAGGTTGACCAATTCTTTTTAATGCAGATAAATCTATAGTTTTTTGTTTAACTTCTTCATAGTTTGTAAATGCTTTTAAAGCATCAGTATCAATAGGACCACCTGAAACTGCATTTACTCTAATATTAAATTCACCTAATTCAGTTGCCGCATATCTAACCATTGCTTCAACAGCAGCTTTATTTGTACCATGACCTGCATAGTTTGGAATATAAACTAAATTTCCAGTACTACTTAATGAAACAATTGCTCCACCACCAACTTTTTGCATTCTTTTTGCAGCTTGTTGTGCTCCACATACAAATGCATTAACAGTTGCAGTATAAATGTTATTTAAACCTTTTGGTTTTAATTTCATAAATTTACCATAACCACCAACTACAGCTCTACCATAAATCATTGCATTTGAAATAAAGAAATCAATTCTATCAAAATCTTTATCTATTTCGTCAAATAACTCTTTATATTTTTCAGGCTCTAAAATATTAAATGGATATGCTCTACATTTAACTCCAAATTTATCTTCTACATCTTTACAGATATCTTCAGCAAATTGTTGATTTGAATTATAAGTAAATGCAACATTTACTCCATTTTTTGCAAATTTGTAAACACATTCTTTTCCAATACCTTTAGTACCACCAGAAATTACTAAAGTTTTACCCTTCATTTTGTTACCCATTATTTTATTACCTCATATTTTATTAAAGTTTCTTCTAATTTTTTCATTGTTTGTGCACTAGGCATTGTCAATGGAAGTCTATACTCTAAAGTATCTAATAATCCTGCTATATACATTGCTGCTTTTATAGGAATAGGATTACTTTCACAAAATAGTACAGAATTAAGTGCATATAAATCATCATTTATTTTTCTAGCACTTTCAAAATCCCCTGCAAATACATCATTTACTAATTTAGATTTTAAATTAGGAAGAATATTTGACGTTACAGAAATTATTCCTTTAGCTCCATTTACTAACATAGGAAAGTCAATTGCATCATCACCTGAAACAACCACAAAATCTTTTCTTTGTGAAAGCAGTGCAATTGAACGCTCTAGTGAACCAGTTGCTTCTTTAACTGCATAAATATTTTTTACATCATCATAAAGTCTAATAGTAGTTGCAGTTTCTAAATCAACAGCTGTTCTTCCTGGTACATTATAAAGCATAAAAGGAATTTCTACAGAATTAGCAATAGCTTTAAAGTGTTGATATAAACCCTCTTGAGTTGGTTTATTATAGTATGGAGTTATAGATAAAATAGCATCAGCACCAACATCTTGAGCATGTTTTGCTAATTCACAAGCTTCGTGTGTAGCATTTGATCCAGCTCCTGCAATTACTTTAACACCTGTACCTTTACAAGTAGCAACTGCAACTTCAATACACTCTTTATGTTCATTAAAAGATAATGTTGCACTTTCACCTGTAGTTCCAACAGGTACAACCGCGTGGATACCTTGTGCTATTTGTCTTTTAATTAATGATTCATATTTTTCTAAATCAACTTTTCCATTTTTAAATGGTGTTATAAGTGCGGTCATAGCACCGGTAATAATTTCCATATTCATCCTTTTTTAACTACTAAATCTTCTAATTCTTGTCTTTCACTAACATTTACAGTATGCTTTGAAAATGTTTCTAGAAAATCCCAGAAACTTTGTTTTGCATCATTTGAAATCTCAACTTTACTTAGAACTTCTTCCATGCATCCAAGCCATTCACGTCTAGCTTTTTCAGTTATTGAAAATTGCTCGTGAGTTTTCAACATATCAAAATGCCCAACGGCTTTTGTATAATGTTTTTCTCCACCACAAGCTTCAATAAAAAACTTTACATTATGAGCTTTGATTTTATCTAATTCTTTTTCATCTTGTGGAAAAAAATTACCAATATCACTATCTACAACTAAATCGTAAAAATCACTAAAAAGTTTTTTTAATCCATCCTCTCCCATCTCTTCTAAGAAAAGTGGTGTAGGATATTTAAAATCTGGTTTTTCTCCAAAATTTGTTTTAGTAACTGTGTAATGCACTATTTTTCTTCTTGCTTTAAAATAACTGTTGTTGAGTTATTTTTATTTAAATATTTATTTGCAACCTTAATTAAATCATCTTTAGTTAATTTTTCTACGTTTGCTTCGTAATCTAAAAGAGGTTTAATATTATCTCTTACTAAGTACGAACCATAAAGGGATGCAACTTCTGTTGAACTTTCAAGTGAAAAAATAAAATCAGCTTTAGTATTAATTTTAATCTTATCAATATCTTTTTGAGAGATATCACCTTTTTTGATTTGCGCAATTATATCTAAAATTTCATTTTCAATTTCTTTAGCATCAACACCTTCGTTTGCAACTGCTACAAACATGAACACACCAGGGTCTTTTAACTCCATATTATAGGCATATATTGTATTTACTAATCTTTTTTCATCTATTAGTTTTTTTTGTAAAATTGAACTTTTCCCTGAGCTTAAAAACTCACTTAATGCAGATAATGCAACTTGATCTTCATGTTCAAAGTTTGGAATATGATAAGTTATTGCTATCATTTGAACAGCTGATTCTTTGTTTATCATTACTGTTTTTGCACCATCTTGAACAGGTTCTACTGTATGAAGTTTTGATGGAATATCTTTTGTATTTTTAATATCTTTAAAATGATTTTCTACAGATTTAAAAACTTCATTTTCATCAATATCTCCTGCAACCACAACAATTGCATTTTTTGGTTGATAATAAGTGCTATGGAAATCTCTTATATCTTCAATTGACCAATTTTGAATATCACTCATAAATCCAATTGGTGTCCAATGGTATGGATGGTAGATATAAGCATTGTTAAATAGTCTAAATTGTAAATATCCCATAGGATTATTATCTGTTCTCCAACGTCTTTCTTCTGCTACAACATCACGTTCTGGTTGGAATTCTTCATCTTTTAATGTAAGATTCTCCATTAAATCTGAAAATAATTCAAGTGATTTGTCCATATTTTTAGAAGCTGATTTAATATAATAGTGTGTATAGTCAAATGAAGTTGAGGCATTATTCATACCACCAAATCCTTTTACTATTTCATCAAATTCTCCAGCTTTAAGATTTTTAGTTGATTTGAAATTTAGATGTTCTAACATATGAGCAATACCACTTTTACCCATTTTCTCATCTCTACTTCCAACTTTATAAAACACGTCTGTTGATATTACATTTGATCCGTTTTTCATAGGAATAGCAACTATTTGTAATCCATTTTCTAATGTTTTTGTATGATATTTTGGTAAGTTACTGCTCATTAATTCTCCCGAAATTGTTATTAGTATAGAAATTTGAATAAGTAATATTTTAAATATATTATCGTTTTTAAACCTATTCATGCTTTTTCCTTTTTATTTTAAATTAGCTCCAATAACATCAGTGATATTTTCATATCCATCTTTTGCCATTAGTTCTAATATCTCTTCATTTATTTTTCGCACCATTGAAGGACCTTCAAAAATCAATCCTGAATATGATTGTACAAGTGTTGCACCATTTTTGATTCTTTCATATGCTTGTGCACCATTTGAAATACCACCAACTGAAATAAGAATTGTTTTTCCAAATAATTCACGAGCTAGTTCTTTAAATAACTCACCTGATTTTTTAGTTAAACAAGCCCCTGAAAGACCACCAAAATTTTGACAATTTGGAACTAATGAATAATCAATAGTTGTATTAGTTGCAATAATTCCAGCTGCTCCTGCATTAATAGCACTATTACATAAATTAATAGCCATTTGAGCTTCCATATCAGGAGCAATTTTTAATAAAATAGGTTTAGATGTTAACTCTTTTGCCATTGTGAAAAGTTCTGTTATAAACTTTTCATTTTGTAAATCTCTTAAATTTGGAGTATTTGGGCTTGAAATATTTATTACTAAATAATCACTACTTGCTTCAAATTTTTTGATTAAGCTTTTATAGTCACTTAATGCAAACTCTTCAGGTGTTGTTTTGTTTTTACCAATATTAGTACCAACAGGTATATCAAAGGGATAAACTTTTTTAAGTTTTTTAGTACTTCATGTGCACCTTTGTTATTAAATCCCATTGCATTTTGAACAGATTTTTGTTCTGGATATCTAAACATTCTAGGTTTTGCATTCCCATCTTGAGGTTTTGGAGTCATTGTTCCAATTTCCGTAAAACCAAATCCTAAAGATTGCATAGCTTTAATCATAGTTGCATTCTTGTCAAACCCAGCAGCAAGACCCACAGGATTAGCAAATTTTACACCAAAAACTTCTTGTGTTAATTTAGGATTATTTATATAATTTTTCTTTTGCATATATGCTTTTGCAATTTTACATTTTCCTAATATTCTAAGACCACACTCTGCAATGTTATGGGCAGTTTCTGGATCGAATTTAAATAAGATTTTTTTCAGTGAGTTATAGCTAAACAATATTTATCCCTTTTTTAAAATTTAGATATTTTATCTAAAAATCATTAAATATTGGTTTTAATGATTTTTAAGAGTATGAGTTTACTTATATATTTGCAGAATTATATAATCTTTGATATTCATTACATGAAGATAAAAGTTCTTTTTCTGTACCAATTGAAATAATTTCTCCACTTTTAAATACAGCGATTTTGTTAGCATTTTTTATTGTACTTAATCTATGTGCAATTATAAATGTTATTCTATTTGCACTTACTTCTTGGATTACTTCACTTATTATTGATTCACTTTTATTATCAAGAGCAGATGTTGCTTCATCTAAAATCAATATTTTAGGATTTTTATATAATGCCCTTGCAATTGCAATTCTTTGTCGCTGACCTCCACTTAGATTTGTTCCAAACTCATCTAAAATTGTATTAATGCCTTTTTTCATACTCGTAACAAAATCATAAGCATGTGCTTGTTTTAATACTTCAATAACTCTTATTTCATCCATTTCATAGCCATAAGCAACGTTTGCAGCTATTGTGTCGTTGAATATATAAACCCTTTGAGTTACTATTGAAATATTTTCTCTTAAAGATTTTATATCAAAATCTTTTATTGAAGTATTATTTACTAAAATATTTCCTTTTGAAGTGTCATAAAATCTAATAATTAAATTTATTAAAGATGATTTTCCACCACCACTATCACCAACAAGTGCTATAGTTTCACCTTTTTTTGCTTCTAAATTTATATTTTTTAAAGCTATAAAATCATCATATTTTAATTCAACATTATTAAATCTTATTGTATCAATATCAGCAGGACATGTTAGTTCACCTGATTCAATAGTAGCTTTTTGTGCAAAAATATCATTTATTCTTTCATTTGCAGCAAGGGCATCTTGCATTTTATTATATAAAGATGAAAGTCTTTTTATTGGTGTATAAAGCATAAATAATGCAGCTACAAAAGATGTAAATGTTCCAGTTGTAAGTTCTCCTGAAATTACTTTTGAACCACCTACAATAATAACAGCGGCAAAGGCAAAAGAACCTATAATTTCCATTAAAGGAGATGTTAATTCATTTGTTTTAACAGCTTTCATATTGTATTTGAAGAAAATCATATTATGAATTGAAAATTTATTTGCTTCAATCTTTTCTGTTGAATTAGCTTTTATAATCTCAATATTATTAAAAGACTCACTTAAAGATGTCGTAATATCCGAGTTACTCTCTTGTGATTTAAAAGATAATTTTTTCATTCTTTTTGCAAGTAATGATAAAGGATAAATTGCGAGTGGAAGTACAACTAAACCATAAAATGCCAATTCAGGAGAATGATAAATAACTAATCCTATTAAAGCAAAGATAGTTAGAACTTCTCTTATAAACTCTGCTATGTAGTTTGAAACAGCTTGTTGAATTCTATTTATATCATTGATAATTCTACTTACAAGTTCTCCACCGTGTTTTTTTTGAAAGAAATCCATATCTAAAGTTAGAACATGAGAAAATAGTTTATCTCTTACAATTCTTGTGATATCTTGACCAATATAAGAAATATAATAAGCTTGAATGTATCTTCCAAATCCTTGAGCTGTATAAATTGCAATGATAATAAAAGGCATAATAAATAGCATCTCTTTATCTTTGTTAATAAAAATATCATCAAGTAAAGGCTGAATTGCATATGCTGTTGATGCTGTTGATACAGAAACTAAAATAATACCAATAAAGGCAAATAAAAATTGTGATTTATAGTTTTTATAATATGGTGTATATTGTTTAAAAAATTCTTTCATTTAAATCCTCGTTAAAATTATATAAAACCTGAATTGTAGCCTAATGTTACTAAATATAGCTAAATTCAAATTATTAAAAATATTTATAAACTTATTTTTTAAACATTACAATAAATTTATTAAAACCAAATGCTTTTATTGTTAAGAAAAAAAGTATAAATCCACTTAATGTACTTGCAAATGCTAAACCTGCTGCCCCATACGGTTTGATTAAGATTAAGGAAAAAACAATATTCCAAGCTAAACTTTTCATAGATATTTTTGCACTTAAAAACTGTTGTTCATTTGCGTATAACCATAATGAAAAGATTTTAGCAAGTCCAAAAGGTAAAAGTCCTATTAAATACATAGTTAATATCAAAGCAGTATTTGCACTATCAACATTTGTAAAAGCACCTCTTTCAAATAATAGTTTAACGATTAAATCATTGAAAACAATACCAATAATCATTGAAAGAGATAAAACAGCAAATAAAATTATAGATGATTTTTTCATTAATGCTAAAGCTTTATTTTCATCTTTGTTTTTAATTGATCGTGCAATCATTGGAAATAAGGCTATTGATGTAGCGATGGCAAAAATAGCTAAAGGGAGTTGAAAAACTCTATTTGCATAATATAAATATGAAATTGATCCACTCATTAAAAATGAAGCCAGCCAAGTATCAATAAAAGCTGATAAATGAAGGGTTGAAGAGCCTAAAGTTGCTGAAAAAAAGTTTTTATAAAACTTATTTTCTTCTTTCTTTTTATGTTTTTTAAAGTGGAATATTTTACATAAGTTAGCTTTTTTAATAGAATATAAATGAAGTAATACTTGTAATATCCCTCCTACAATTACACCATAAGATAGGTAAAATGTAATCTCGTATTTATCCATACCTTTTGAGATTAAAAGTGCTGCAATCATTCCTAGATTTAATAGGGCAGTTGAATAAGCACTTGTTGCAAAATGGTGTTTATACTGTAAAAGTGCAGCCATAAAAGTAACAGTAAAAATAATAGGTAAATAGTAGAAATTTATAGCAAACAGAGGTGCTGCTAAATCTATGGTTTCTTTGGAAAATCCAATTGCAAAGGCCTTTGCAACAATATGAGAAAATAAACTCACAATTAATGAAAGAATTATTAAAAATCCAAATAACTGTAAAAATATCATAGATGAAAATCTAATTTTATGTTTTGATTTAGCATAAGAAGGAATAAATGCTTGTGTGAAAGCACCATCAGCAAAAACACTTCTAAATAGGTTTGGTAATTTAAAAGCTATAAAAAAAATATCTGAATAAATATTAGCCCCTAAAATAGAAGCTGTTAATAAATCTCTTACAAAACCTAAAACCCTTGAAACTAATATTCCTGAACTATTTGTGAAAATTGACTTGATTAGCATTAAAATCCTACTTTAAAATCTGATGTACTATGCAGTATTAATTGCATATTTCCCTTATATGAACCTAATTGGCCATTTAAAATGGTAATTGTTTCTCCGTTTTTTGGTAATAAATTTCTATTTTTTGAATATATTTTGATATATTTATCATCATTTAAATAGAGTTTTGAGTTTTTTACAATTCCTTTTAAGTTTTTGATAACTTCATTTTCATATTTAAAATCAAAAATATCAATTTGATTTGCATCTAAATATAGATTTTTATAATTATCAATTTTTCTTACTTCATCTAAAATTGCAAACTCTTTTATTTCTTTCAATCCATTATAAGTAAATACTTGAATTATTTGAAGATTATATGAGTAACCTAATTTTAACTCTTGTGCATTATTATAAATATAAACAGCTCTATCATTGTGTTTTTTTACAATTGCTTTATCTGCATTTTTATAAATAACAATAGCATCATTTATAATTATAGGTTCAATTAGTTTTTCTTTGCTATATAAATCTGAAATTGTATTTAATTTACTAATATCTTCATTTGCTTGCATTTTTTTTAGTATATTTGTATCTTCTTTATTTATAGAAAACTTTGCCAAAATAGGAAGATGATCTGAATATCCTTCCCCTTTATGTATTTTATTAAACTTACTTCCTTCCATTTTCCATCTTTTAACAAGATTATTTTCATATAAATAATCAGGCTTAAATACTGTAAATGATTTTGGAATATAAGAAACTCTTTTTGTATCAAATAAAGCTGGAGAAAGTATTATACTATCTGGAGTGTTGTTTTGTCCTCTAAATTTACTTGAGAATCTTTCTTGTGTTGGTAAATCTAGCCATAAATTAAAATGAACTCTTTTTTCATATTTTAAAATATCATCATATGTTACAAATTTATTTTCAAAAGTTGTATTTAAAATTTGATTAATTCCTGTTATTCCAAAAGTATTATTTAATTTTTGATTTTTTTTAAAAGTTAAATACTCATCATAATCAGAGTTAAAGTCACCAATTAAAATATAATCATAATCTTTTGGTAATTTTATTAATCTATCTTGTAGATTTTTTGCATATTGTACTCTATAACTTTCACCTACTGCTTTTGATGGCCAGTGATTATTAAACACTTTAAACTCTATATTTTCATAAATAAATGTAGTTTCTAATATAGGTCTAAAAAGTTTTGTAGTAAATTTTACATCTATGTGTCTATTATCTTTTATTTCTATTTTTGATAAAATTCCAATTCCAATTGCAGAATTTGGGTATTTGATAAATGAGTAGTAGTTATATTTTGGAATTTTTCTTCTTAATTCTTGCATTAAGTCTCTATTTTCCACTTCTTGCAAAGCTATGATGTCAGCATCAATATCATTTATAACTTTTATTAGATTATTGATTTTTATATTGTAATTTCTTTGGTTCCATTGGTGTGTATTTGGTACAAATTCATTGTATTCGTTATTGTCATTTTTTAAATCAAATAGATTTTCAACATTATAAGAAGCGATAGTAAAATTGTTCGCATTTAAAGATAAGGTAAATATAAATAAGAGTAAAAACCTAAGCAAAGTAGAATCCCCGATAATTTTTTTGTTATATTATCGAAGATATCATTCTTTAGAGGTTAAACTATTTTTTAGAATTTAACCTTGATTGATATTCTAATGGGTGTTTACACACAGGACAAACTTTTAAAGCTTTTTTGCCTCTATGAACATGTCCACAAACTTCACAAATCCACTCTTCTTCCTCATCACTAACATGTTCTTTTCCAGAATCTAGTCTATGTTTTAGACTTTTGTACATATTTTCATGTTCAATTTCAATTTTTCCAATCATATCCAGCATTCTTGCAATTTCTGTATGACCTTCTTCTTTTGCAACTTTTGCAAATTCAGGATACATTGTAGTGTTTTCATAAGATTCACCATCAATTGCATATTGAAGATTTTCACTTGTATTTCCAAACTCTTTGTTATAATTTAAAACATTAAAAGCTTTTAATTCAAGTTTAGCATGCATTTTTTCATTATTTGCAGCTCTTTGGAAGTGCTCAGCAATATCTCTAAAACCCTCTTTTTGAGCGATTTTCGCAAAATATTCATACTTGTTTCTAGCCATTGATTCACCAGCAAAAGCTTTCATTAGAACAACAGATGTTAAATCTTTAGTAATCATTTCCATTGCTTGACCACAGCAGTGTAATTCCCCACCACCTACATTTTGTATTTCTACTACGTTTCCACATTTATTACATTTATAAGACTGATACTGTTTCATATTTTCTCCTTGTGAATTGTTGTTTAAATTCTATCATAATATAATTTAATGAAATTTAACCAACAGTAACATCTTTTGGCTTTTTCTTGAAGTATTCTTTTTCAACAGCACATAAAGGACATTGTTTTGGTGGCTTTTTACCTCTATGAACATGTCCACATACTTCACATATCCACTCTTCATCATCTTGAGATTCTAAAAATCCTTCATCAATTAATGCTTGTTTTAATTCTAAGTACTCTTTTTCATGTTCAACTTCAACTTTTCCAATTGCTTTAAACATTCTTGCTATTTCTTTTAAACCTTCTTCTTTAGCTATTGCTTCAAAATTTGGATACATCTCTTCATGTTCATATTTTTCGCCATCGGCTGCATATTGGATATTATTCTTAGTGCTATCTAATTCTATATTGTGTACTAATTTATTGTAAGCTTTAAACTCAGCAATTGCATGATATTTTTCATTTTCAGCAGCTTCTTTAAAAAATCTTGCAATTTTATGAAAACCTTCATCAAAAGCAATTTGTGCGAAAAATTCATATTTATTTCTAGCTTGTGATTCACCTGCAAAGGCTTTCATTAAATTTACAGCAGTTAAATTTTCAGTAATCATTTCCATTTCATTTCCACAGCAAGATAATTTTGCATTTGTTCCTGTTACTTGAACTTCAACTTCACATTCACATGTATTACATTTATAAGTTTCGTATTGTTTCATTTTATTTTCCTTGAGTTATATTTTTATTATTGGATAATTTTTATCCTTTGAAGAATTGTAATATATTAAAACTTAAAAGAAAATTATTCTCCACTAATAAAAATTATGATACAATACTGTTAAGTATATAAGTTTAAATTCAAGTTAACCTATATAATTTATGTGAAAGTAAATATTAAAATAGTATTATTTCGCGAAAGGAAGAGTACATAATGACTAACTATACAAATTTATTAAAAGAATATGATTTAAAAGTTACTCCACAAAGAGTAGCAATAGTTGAAGAGCTTTATAAAAATGGTCACATGAATATTGATGATTTATATAAAAAATTATTATCAAAGTTTCCGTCTGTATCATTAGCTACTATATATAAAAATATAAATGCAATGATTGAAAAAGTTTTTCTTTCAGAGGTTAAAATACCAAATTCAAAATCAGTATATGAGCTGGTTAAAACGGAGCATGCACACTTAGTTTGCTCATCTTGTGGATCTATTGAAGATATCACACTTGATGCAACTAGTTTATTAAATGAAGTTTCAACATTAAGCTCTTTTAAAATTGATTCAACAAATATCGTTTTAAGTGGTATTTGTCCTAAATGTTCAAAATAGTCTAGTTTAAACTAGACTATTTTGTATTACTAATCCTAAAACTACTAACAAAGCGATTCCCGCAGATTTATTATAAAGTTTATTAGCTGTTATAAATACTAACATTAAAGATAAAACAAAAGCAGCACTTATATCAAAGAAATAAGTATTAAGATTTACATTTAATGGATTTATAATTGAAGATAATCCCAAAACCATAGTAAAGTTTGCTACATTTGAGCCTATGATATTTCCAATTGCTAAATCTGTATTATTGTTAATTGCAGATTTAACAGAGATAATTAACTCAGGTAATGAAGTTCCAAAAGCTACTAGAAATAATCCAATTATCCATTCACTAATTCCAAAACTTCTAGCTATACTAGTTGCACTTTCAATTGCAAAGTTAGCTCCTACAATTACAAAAATGAAACCAGTTATTAGAAGTAAAGAAGTTTTACTCCAATTGAATTTTTCCTTTTGTAAATCTTCATCAATTTCATCCATACTATTTGAATCAATTAAAAATAGTAAATAAGCAGCCATTAAACATAAAAATAAAATACCATCAAGCATTGATAGTTTCCCATCTATTCCCATTAATATAAATATTAAAATAGGAAATAAAGACCAAGCTGAGTCTTTTGCAAATAAATCTCTTTTAGGTTGAACTTTTTTTGCAAGTAAAAACACCAAACCTAAAACTAAAGAGATATTAAATATTGTACTTCCAATTACATTTGCAACAGCAATATCAGCGCTTCCTTTAGCTGATGCAGACATTGAAACAGCCATTTCAGGAAGACTTGTTCCAACTGCTACTAAAGTAGCACCTATTACAAAACTTGAGATATTAAAATGAACGGCGATTTTTTCACTTTGGTTTATTACAAAATCAGCTCCATATATTAATGCAGCCATTGAGATAATAAATATTAATAAGTCCATAATTTAAGAATTCCTAACGATTAAACTATTTGGTAAATTAAACTCTTTGATTAGCTTTTCTTCTTTTGTTCTATGTTCTCCGTTATCAACTTCATGGTCATAGCCTAAAAGATGCAGAATTCCGTGGATAAATAGAAGTGAGAACTCTTCGTTAAATGTATGCCCATACTCTTTTGATTTTTCTTGCACAAAATCAGTAGAAATGACAATAGAACCTAAAGGCATATTAGGAAAATCAAAATCCATAGGAAAACTTAAAACATCAGTTGCTTTATCTATTTTTCTATGTTCTTTATTTAAAGCTTGAATTTCATCATTTTTTACTACCATTAACTCAATATCTTTTTTTGTAAGAGTATTTGCTATTTTCTCTAGTATTGAAATATCTATTTGTAAATCTGTATTATTTTCTAACTCAATCATATTTATCCTTTGAAGTCCGATTATATCAAAGTTTTAATTAAAATAATTCTATCATTTTAGAGACTTCATCCACTGGAAATATTTTGATATCAAGCTTTAAATTTGTTTTTTGAGCAATTACAGCTTTTTTCATCCCTTGTGCTTGTGCTTCTTTTAATCTTAAATCAATTGAATAAACTTCTTTTATTTCTCCCGTTAGTGAAACCTCTCCAATAAATGCAGATTCTTTTGAAATTGGTCTATCTCTAAATGATGAAATAATCGCAGCAATTACAGCTAAATCTGCTGAACTCTCTTTGATTTTTATTCCTCCACTTATATTTATAAATACATCATAGTTATTTAATGGTAAATCTATTTTTTTCTCAAGAAGTGCAAGAAGCATCGTAAGTCTATTTGCATCAAAACCTGTGGCACTTCTTTTAGGATTTGGATAGGTACTTTCAGTAACTAAAGCTTGAACTTCAAGAATAATAGCTCTGCTTCCTTCCATTACAACTGTAAGTGCAGAACCTGCTTGTGCTTTACTTTTATCAAAAAATTTAGATGCTATATCTTTTGCACTTATAAGTCCTTCTTCTGTCATTTCAAAAATACCAATTTCAGAAGTTGAACCAAATCTATTTTTGAAACCCCTTAACATTCTAAGCTCTTTACTAGCTTCTCCTTCAAAATATAACACTGTATCAACCATATGTTCAAGAACTCTAGGTCCTGCAATACTTCCATCTTTTGTGATATGCCCAATAATAAACATTGCAATATCACTCTCTTTTGCTTTTCTCATAAGCTCAAAAGTAATTTCTCTCACTTGAGATACACTCCCTGGTGCACTTGTTAAATTTGATGAATATATAGTTTGAATTGAGTCAATGATTACAACTTCATAATTGATTCTAAGAAGTTCATCTTGAATCTCTTCTAGTTTTATTTCACTTAATAAATATAAATCATCATGGTTAGAATCAAGTCTATTAGCTCGTAGTTTTATCTGTCCAGCACTCTCTTCCCCTGATACATAAAGCACTTTTTTCCCTGATTTTGCAATACTTCCAGCAACTTTTAAAAGCAAAGTAGATTTCCCAACTCCTGGGCTTCCTCCAATTAAAGTTAAACTTCCAGGAACTATTCCTCCACCTAAAACTAAATCAAACTCATCATTGTACGAAGAAAATCTAGTTACGTTGTCTTGTTGTATTTGGGTAATTGGAACAGCTTTTGAAGTAGTATTTACAACTTTTGAAGTTTGTTTTAAAACCTGTTGCTGTTCTTGATTTAACTCTATAAATGAATCCCATGAACCACAATTTGGACATTTTCCTAGCCATTTTGCCGCTTGCTCTCCACAATGTTGACACTCAAATAGTGATGTTTTTTTCTTTGCCATTTTCTTTTCCTTAAAATTCAAAAGAGATTTTATATGATTTTTGTTTAATTTTTTGTACTTTAGCATAAAAAGATGCTGAGGTCTAAAAATATTACAATTTGTGATTTTTTAATATACAATTTATTCTAAATTTTAGAAAAAGAATAATTATGGCAAATAATTGGAATATTCCTTTATGTATAGAACTAGAAGTTAAAGAACGAGATAAAAGATGTGTTTATTGTGGTACAGAATTTACATCTACAAAAATTTCAAAAAAAAATATAAGTAAAGATACCGTTGCACCCATAATTAAAAAAGTAATTAAAATTTGATATTTTCATATCATTTATTTCCTTGTTTAAATTAAATAAAGTATAATCCATATATCATTGAATAAGGAATAAAAAATGGATTTACAACTTTGGTTATATTATTTAATAGCAATTTTAATACTCACCGCATCTCCTGGTCCTAGTGTTTTACTTTGTGTTACAAAATCAGCTACTCAAGGCTTTAATTATGCAGTTTATAGTGCATTTGGTAGTTTAATTGCAATTATTGGAATTATGACTTTATCCTTCACCGGATTGGGAGTTATAGTTTCTTCTTCTGAACACATTTTTACTATTATTAAATATATAGGAGCGGGATATTTAATTTATCTTGGATTTAAAGCATTAATCTCAAAACAAGAAAATTATCATTTTGATAAAAATAATGATATGAAAAAAAAAGATAAATTATCATCTTTTTTAAGTGGTTTTATTGTTGGTGGAAGTAATCCAAAAGCTATTATATTTTTTGCAGCATTATTCCCTCAATTTATAAATACAAATGCACCATTATTAAACCAATATATAGTTTTTGTATCGACATTTGCTGTATTAGAATTATCTTGGTTAATGTTTTATTCATACTTAGGACACAAATCTTCTACTTGGTTTTTACAAAAAGGAAGAGCAAAATTTTTTAATAGAATTACAGGTGGAGTTTTTATAGGTGCTGGAGTTTTATTATCAACTTCAAATAGAAGTTAAGATTTTATGAATTCAATAAAACTATTTACAGATTCAAGTGTTAATCCTCAAGAAAAGATAGGTTTTGGTGCTTATCTAAAAACTACTGATGAATCTGTTCCTCTTCTTGAGATGAAAAAAAAAATAAAAACTAAAAAATTTATAGATACAAGTTCTACAAAGTTGGAGCTTCAAACACTACTTTGGGCTTTGGATGAAATAAAAAATGATTCAAATCCTCTTATAGAAATATATACAGATTGCCAAAATATAATAGGCTTAGAAAATAGAAGAAAAAAATTAGAATCAAATGATTACAAATCATCAAAGGGAAAATTGATGAATAATCATGATTTATATAAACTCTTTTTTGAAAAAATTGATAAATTAAATCTAGTTTTTATAAAAGTTAAAGGGCATAAAAAAAGTAGTTTAAAAGATGAAATTGATAATATTTTTAATCTTGTAGATAAAGCCTCACGAAATGCTTTAAGAGAAGAGTTAGCAAATCTAAAATAGATAAGCTAAACTTACTCCTCCCCAATTTTCATATTCACTTTTATTATCTACTGATACAAATTTAGAAGTTTTATATGTAAAAGATAAAACAAGATTATCAAAATATGTATCAAATGAAATAAGTTGAACAACTGTATCTTTTAATTTATCTAATTCATATGATTTATCATAGTTATTTACATAAAAATAATCTGTATAAGAATATCCTAACCCATAAGATACTGACCATCCAAAGCTTTTATTTGATTTTGAATCAAGATTTAAAAGTTTGTTTTCATTTGCTCCTAGAAGTCTTCCAATTGTATTGAAGTTATTTGGATAATTATTTCCATATCTAATAACAGATCCAGCCATTAATGCTCTATTATAGTTTCCTACATCAAGCCTAAAGTTGTTTATAATATCCATTTTCCCATAAGAAAATTCATGTTTAAAAGCTTTGTATCCATATGCATAAGAGAAGTTATATAAGAAATCTTCCTCTAGTTGATTATTCCAACCTTTTGTTTCATTATTTCCTGTTATATGGTGGTATGCTTTTTGAAAATTTTCTGCTGATGAGCTAGGTCCTACCATTCCTAACGTTAGCATATATTGGTGAAAAAAATCTTCTTCCCATTTATATAAAATAAAATCTACAGTCACAACACCAGCATAAGGTACATCTTTTATGATTTTGTTTTGTTCATCAGAATTCGTAGGTGTAAATGTAAGATGAGATAAGGTTATCCCTAATGTTTGATATTTTGTATCATTGTTAAATGTGGGAATTTTTGATACTAAGTTAAAAAAACTACTATCATATTTATTCAAGTCATTTGTATCTTTATTACTAAGATAAGTAAATGCAGCACCATTTGTATAATGTTTATCTTCACCATTTACAACATCGTTTTCAATAAACCCTGAGATTATCTCTGCATTTAGACTTAAAGATAAAAGACATATTGGCATGATTTTTAAAAATAATTTCATTATCAACCCTTTTATTGTAATATTCCATAATTATATAATAATAAATTGGGAAATAAATAAAATGATAATATATATTCACGGATTCGCAAGTTCAGGTTTTGGTTCAAAAGCAGAAAAATTTAAAGAGTATTTTGAAGATGAAATAATAACAATTTCTCTGCCAACTATTCCAAATTTAGCAATAAATACACTAGAACAATTAATTGAAGCTTTTGTTAGTATTGATGAAGAGGTTAGTTTAATAGGTTCTTCTCTTGGAGGTTTTTATGCCTTGTATTTAGCAAATAAGTATGATTTAAAAGCAGTTTTAATAAATCCAGCTGTTAATCCTTGGGGAACACTTGATAGATATGAAGGTGTTGATTTTGTTACAAATTATTATGATGGTTCAAGATTTGAGTTTAATGCAAGCCATATAAAATCATTGAAAAATTATGAGGTTGATTTTATTAAAACACCTGAAAACTTTATTACACTTTTACAAGAAGATGATGAAGTTTTAGATTTTTCAGAAGCTGCACAGAAATTAGAAAATACAGAACTTATAATAGAAGAGGGTGGAAGTCACTCATTTGAGGATATTGAGAGATATTTTAGAAAAATTAGTAGCTTTTTTAGATAGTAAAATAAATATCTTACTATCTAGATAAATTATTAATTAAATCATTAAATTTTATTTCATCAATATTTTTATTTGAATTTAAGCTTTTTATTTCATTTGATATTATAGTAATTTTAGAAGCTTTATCAAAGGGAATTGGTATATGTAAAAATTCATCATTTTGAATTAATAAAATCAAAGCATCTACACTATTATTTAAAAGTAAAGCTTGAGTTCTATTTGAAATACTATTTGTTTTAAATTTCATTTCATTATGATTATTATCTAATGTTGTTATATGATTTGTTAGGTAGCATTTTAAACCAGTATTTAAATATTCTTGTTGTTTTATTTTTGCCATATTAATTGTATCTTGAGTATTTCCTACAAATATTTCAAGGGGAATACGTCCATCTTTTTCCATAAAGTCATCAAAAAATCTAGGTATATAACCTTTTGAAATTTCTGCACCACCTAATAATGGAGCAAAGTTTACTTCATTTATTATTGCGTTTGTTTCATTCCAAGATTTTGAAATATCTGTTGTAATTATGTCAATTCCAGCAACATTTAATCCAAATAGTTTGGAAGCTCTTAGTGCTATGTCTAAATTATCAGGATGAACAATATTTGTTACATCAATATCTCTTCCTCCCCATTGAGTAGATTCAATATCTCTTAATTCTATCCAAGTATCTTTTAAAGGTATAGATTCAAGGTTATATCTAACTTTTTTAAGTGCTTCAATTGTTAAAGAATCTTTTGGATAAAACTCTTTTTTAATCCAAGGAGCTTTGTTTTTTTCTAAATTATTAGCATTATCAATAAGTGTTGAGATGCTATTTATTCCGTCAGCTTGAATACTAATAGCTAATCTTTTTACACAATATAGAAGTTTGTTATTTGCTATAAATAATCTATGACAAACTCCTTGTACTTGTTTTTCTACAATTACTTTTTTTCCTCTTGACAGATTAAATGCATATTCAAATGCTTTAAAAAGTTTATTTTTATCATTAATATTAATAGTTACACCTTCTCCTCTATCCAAATCTATAGGTTTTATAACAATTGGATATTGAAGTTCTAAAGCTATTTTAAGTGCCTCTTCTTTTGTATTAGCTATGCTATGTGCTGGTGCTGGTAATTCTGCCATTTTTAATAGATTTGCTGTAAATATTTTATTTTGAGAAAGATTTGAACCCATTGCACTATCATTATCAACGGTACTTCTATCCATCTTTCTACTTTTACTTCCCCATCCTAATTGGTAAACTCCATTTCCTAAATGTTTAAAAGGAATGTTTTTATAAAAAGCAGCTTTTAATACAGGAATTCTTGACTTTCCTTGAGGCATATTTTTTTCAATTGGAGTTATTATCTCTTCTTGGCATATTTTATAAAATGATAATTTATTTTCTAAAGTAGGTTTATTTTCTGCCATCCATAAAACATATTGAAATGAAAAATTAATTATTTTTATATAGTATTCACTAGGAATTAAATCAATATATCCTATTCTTAGTTCAATTTTATATTTATTATTTAATTTAGTTGTTTTAATTTCTTCATTATAGAAAACTGGGATTTGCGAAATTTCAAGAAGTGTTTTTATTAATATCAACGCTTTTTGGGAAATTTCTTCGACAATATTTTTATCTGGTGAATTATCTATCTTCTCTAGATTCAAAACTTCTTTAAACCATAAATCTATTAAATTTGTAGAAATATTATCAGAAATTGTTAATTCAACTTTATAATTTCTTGTTGCTTGTTTTAGATTTTTTATAATTGTATTTTCCTTATTATTATCATGATTAGATGATATCTAAAGCTTCATTATACTTTTGCATAAAATATATACTTATAATACTATTAATCCTCAAATATTTTTTAAAAATTATTAAATAATAAGAATTTAAAAATATGATAATTAATTGTAAAATATACGCTATGATTTAGATAAATAAGTTTAAATTTTAGGAGAGATAAAATGAATAAATTCAGAGTTCTAAATACGAGATTCCGCATTTTAAAAGGTGGAAAAATCGGATTATCTTCATCAATAGCTTTAATTGGAAGTATATTAATTTTTGGAAGTATAGATGCAAAGGCAGTTCCTTATTCTGATTTAGTAATTACAGAAGTAGAAACTTATACATATAATGGAGAAGATACTAATATTTACTATAATGGATATGATGCTACAGTTAATGTTTCAAATGGGAATATTTTAGGAAATATTTTAACAACTACTAACAATACTGGAATATTAAATTTAATAGGAACGTCAACTGTTGGTGGTATGGTAGGGGAAGATAGTGCTTCATTAAAAGAGATAACTGTAAATGGAACAAGTACTTTTGATGAATTAGTTTATGCTACAACTTTAACTTATTTAGGAAATGATACTGTAATATTAAATGGTGAAAATAGCTCAACTGTTGAAGGGATGGTTGGTATAGTTGATTTTGCTAATGGTTATGGTTCTTTACAAATTGCTGATGGGGTAGATTTAACAACTGGAACTTCTGGAATTCAATTTAAAAATGCAAATAATGCAAATTTAAGATTTAATGGAACATCAATTATTAATGGTGTTGTAGGAGGAGATTCAGTTGCTAAAAGTACATTTAAAACAATCTATGCTGGTATTTCAGGGAATACGGTTACATTTAAAAATGATGTATATGTAGAGGAATCTTCACTAATCCCTGTAACTTTACATGTTGGATCAGGAATAGTAAATCTTGAAGGTAATTTGTATGGTGATTTAGTATTTGACTCAGGTGAAGATGGCACTGCAAATATTAGTGATGGAAAATCTATTATAGTAACAACAGCTCAACAAGCTGCTTATACTTATTATGATAATGAAGGTACATTAAATTTCTTGGGATCAACTACAATTACTGGAGATATTGGTAAAATCGCTGGTGAAGATAGTGCTAGCTTAAAAGCAGTAAATTTTGCTGCACTTGGTGAAGATAGTGGAACTTATAATGAAAATATTGGACATAATATTTATGCATACGATACAGCTATTGGAAATAGTTATAATAAAACAACAGCAAATATTACTGCTGATAATACTTTTGGTGGAAATTTAAGTGTAAGAAGAGGTTCTACTTTAAATGTATCGAATAATGATGTAATTGTTGAGAATACATTACAATTAGATTCAGCATCAACAACAAATTTTAAAGTTTACACAACAGATATTAGTGCAGGTCAAGCAGTTGAGAATGCGAATTCAGGAAGTATTGTTACAAATCTATTAAGTGTAGCTTCTGATGCAAAATTTAGTATTATGTATGATGGTAGTTGGAATGGAGCTGGAAAATATAATCTAATTGAAGCAACAAATGGATTTGTTTCAGGTGAAGATTATATAGGAACAGAAGTAAATGGATTAGTAACAGATAATAGTATTATTGATTCAGTTATCAAAAAAGATGGGAATAATCTTACATTATTTGCAGATAGAACAGGTGGTGGATCATATGCTGCTGAAGATTTATATATTAAAAAATCAGCTATTGGAACAAATTATTCAAATGGAGCTTCTCAATCACTTGCAGCTTATGCAAATGGTACTCAAAGAGAAAGTGCATTAGCTAATATTATTAATCAAATGGAAAATTTAGATGCCGGAAGTATAATTACTAATGAGAAAAAACAAGAGCTAATTACAATGCAAAAGAAATTGTCACCGGTTGCTAATAATTCGGGTATTCAATCTTCTTTAGGTGCTAGTAAATTGGGACAAACTACAATTGGAGGAAGAATTTCAGATATTAGAAGTACAGGTGGTAATGTTTTAGTATTGAATGAGTCTAGTAATACTACTGGTCTTTCTTCAGGTGAATCTATCCTTGATTCTGCATTATGGATTAAAGCTATGGCTTCAACTTCAAGTCAAGATAAAGTAGGTCAATATGATGGATATGATTCTGATACATATGGAGTTGTATTGGGTTCTGATAAAACATTGAAAGATGGAACAATTGTAGGTTTAGCATTTGCTTATTCTAATACAAATACTGATCAATCAGATTTCAATACAGGTGATAGCTCTGACACAAATAGTATTCAAATTACAGCTTATGCTTCTAAAGAGTTCGGGAATCTTTATTTAGATGGTATGTTATCATATGCAAAACACTCAACTGATTCTATTAGAACAGCAAATTCAGGTAAGTTATCAGCAGATATAGATGCAAATCAATATTCAGCAAAAATTGAATCTGGATATAGATTTGTTTTTAATGGAAGTACAACATTAACTCCATTTGCATCTATTGAATATGGTTTCTTAGATCAAAAAGCATATACTGAAAAAGGAACTTCGTATCAAAATGATGCTTTAAGAGTTGATGGTGTAAAAGTAAATAGAGGAACATTAGGTTTAGGAGCTAAATTAGCTACAAATATAGAGTTTGCAGATATGGCACTTATTCCTGAAATAAAAGTAGGTGTATATAACTCATTTGGTGATGATAGTGCTGATATCAAAGCCCAATATCTTGGTGGAGGAAATCAATTTGTTACTCCTTCTCAAGAATTTAATGACACTATGTTTAATTTAGGGGCAGGTGTTAAAACTAAATTAACTGAATCATCTACTTTAATGTTCAATGTGGATTATGATAGAAGTAATAATGGTAATTTTGAAGGATACTCAGGAAGTGTAGCTTATAGATTAACTTTCTAATTAAAAAATCTAAGAAAGACATCGTAAAAGATGAGCTTTCTAGATGTAAATAAAAGTTATTTTAGTAGATATTATAGATAAATTAGCTATTATATTAAATAATATAGAAATAACTAAGGGAGAACTCTAGTAGATGAATTCATTTAGAGTTGTAGATACAAAATTCCGTATCTTAAAAGGTGGCAAAATAGGTTTGTCACTTTCTATTGCTTTGATAGGTAGTTTGTTAAACTTTAATAGTACGAATGCTTATGCTACAGATTATTTTACAGATGTTGATACAACATTGGGGACAAATAGTAATACCTCAGGTACTTTTGATCTTACAGTTCAAACTGCTACAAATACAGGAGTGCTCTCTAATACTAGAACAGAAACTACCTTTGATGATATTATATTTAAACCCACTTCTTGGGCGACTACTTCATATAGTTCTTCAGCATTTAATGGTGATGTGGATAATAGTATTCCCCTAGACTCAGTTATAGATTATTCTCAGTATACAATTAATTCTGTATCTGCATCATTACCAGAATTAACACTTACCTTTGATACTTCTTCAAATGCTTTAAATATTTCTAAAAATTCTTTATTAAAATATGATACCACAGCTTCTGGAACTGTAAATATTTCTTCTAATACTACATATAATTTAAATTCTGTAAGTTCTTCTTTATATACAGCAAATTTAATATTTAATGGTTCAAATACTGTTTCTGGGAATACAGATATTGATAATGGTAATATTAAATTAAATGGTGCTGCAACTTTTGTAGGAACTGTAGAAACAGGCTCTATAGATGTTGATACAACAAATACAATAACTTTTAATTCAGCAGTGGATTTATCACCAGGAACAACAGATACTATGAGAATTAGTACTAATGGTAATATTATATTAAATTCTGATTTGACAGGGAATATAACAACAACAGCAAATAATCAAGGAATAGTAACAAGTACTGGAAGTAGCCAAACAATAACTGGAAATATTGGTACTTCAACTTCTTTGGATTTAAATACTTTAAATATTGGAAGTGCAACAGATTCCACCAATTATTCTTCAACAATAATAAATGGAGATGTATATGCAAGTAGCACAGTTTTAAATAATAATGGAATTACCAATAGTTCAAGTTTAATATTGTCAAATGGTTCTGATATAACATCAAGCATAACAACAGCTGATTCAAATATGGGAATATTAACACTATTGGGAAGTTCAACAATTACTGGATCTGTAGGAACATCTACAGATAAGTTATCAGAAGTGAATACAGGTGCAAATGGTTCAAATTCTACAATAACAGATAATGTGTATGCAGTAAATGTAACAAATACAGGAACAGGAACAACGACATTTAAAAATAATGTAGTTGCAACAAATGTAAATGTAAATGCAGGAACAACAAATATTGAAAATAATTTAACGGCAACAAATACTAATATAAGTACAGGAACTGCAAATTTAAATACTTTATCTGGTAACACAAGCTCAAATATAGTGTTTACAGGAGCTGGTGTATCGAATTTATATGGTAATTTAACAGGAAATATAACTACAAGTACAAATAATCAAGGAATAATAACTGTTATTGGAGGTAGTAGTGGAAAAGTACAAACAATTACAGGAAATATTGGAACTTCTAGTTTATTTGATTTAAATGTACTTAATATTGGTGAAATGGGCGCTTCTTCGAATTATACTACAAGTATAATAAATGGAAATGTTTATGCAAACAATACTGTTTTAAATAATGGTACAACAAATAGTTCTGAATTAAAATTGTCAAGTGATAAAAATATAACATCAACTATAACAACAGCAGATAATGGTAAAGGTATATTAACTCTTTTAGGTGGAACACAAACAGTTGCAGGAAGTGTAGGAACAAGTGGAGCAAAATTAGCTGAGGTTAATGCAGGAGATAATGCTGCAACATCAACATTTAGCTCAGATGTGTTTGCAACAAACCTAGATGTAGAAGGAATAGGAACAGTAAATTTAAATGGAAATTTTACAGGAACAACTCTTAGATATAACGCAGATGGAAGTGTAAATCTAGCAGATAATAAAAATATAGACTCTTCAATTACAACAGCTTTAAATAATACAGGAACTTTAAATCTACTAGGAACTTCAACAGTAAGTGGAACTGTAGGAACAAGTGTAAATAAATTAAAAGAGATAAACTCAGGAATAACAGCAGAAGTAGGAACATTTAACTCAGATGTATATGCTACAAACCTAGATGTAGAAGGAACAGGAGCAGTAAATTTAAATGGGAATTTTACAGGAACAACTGTTAGATATAACGCAGATGGAAATATAAATATAGCCGATAATAAAAATATAGATTCATCAATCACAACAGCTTTAAATAATACAGGAACTTTAAATCTACTGGGAACTTCAACAGTAAGTGGAACTGTAGGAACAAGTGGAGCAAAATTAGCTGAAGTTAACTCAGGAGTAAATGGCTCAACATCAACATTTAACTCAGATGTATATGCCACAGATGTAACAAATACAGGAACAGGAACAACAACATTTAAAGATAATGTAGTTACAAGTAATGTAAATGTAAATGCTGGAATAACAAATATTGAAGATAATTTAACTGCTACAAGTACAACAATAAGTACAGGAACTGCAAATTTAAATACAGTATCAGGAACTACAAGTTCTGATATAGTATTTAGTGGCGTAGGAGCTGCAAATTTAAATGGTAATTTAACAGGAGATATTAAATTTGCAGGAAACAATGCTAGCGTTAATGTATCAGATGGTAAAGGAATATTAGGTTCTATTGAAACACTTGCTTCAAATAATACTGGAATTCTAAATTATAAAGGTGATGGTAGCATTTCTGGGACAATTGGAAGCAGTATTTATGGAATAAAAGAACTAAATGTTAATACAAATAATGAACAAGATAAAGATAGTAATGGAGTTGTTTTAACTCAAGGATTATTTATAAGTAGAGAAATATATGCAGATGTTATAGGCCTTAAAAATAATGCAACTTTAACATTAGCTAATAATGCAAATATTACAAATACAGGTTCAGATAATTTAGT
>JAHIWE010000002.1 GCA_018816105.1 bacterium
AGCCAATTGTTTCAATTAGGTCAAAAAGATTATATGCATTTGAAGCACTAACAAGATGTACCTACCATAATGAAGATATTCCTCCAAATGTACTTTTTGATTTAGCAAATAAGGCAAATTTATCTTTAGAACTAGATGTATTAACAAGAAATAAATCAATTGAAAAATTTAAAGAGTATTATTTGAAAAATAATGATTTACTTCTATTTTTAAATTTTGAATCTTCTCTTATAAATAATTTTGATAAAAAAATTAAAGCTTCCTGTTTTACAAAAACAATAAAAAAGTTTGGTATACCCTATAAAAATTTTATGATTGAAATTAAAGAGGATGAAATAGAAAATACCCAAGCACTAGAAGAGTTTTGTGCCTATTATAGAGAGTTGGGATTTACTATTGCCTTAGATGATTTGGGGACTGGAAATTCAACTTTTAATAGAATAAATGTAATAAAACCAGATTTAATAAAAATTGATAAATCCTTATTTCAAAATATTAAAGATAATCAAATAAATAAAGAGATAATAAAATCAATTGCCAAGATGAGCCATAATTTAGGAATTAGGGTTTTAGCAGAAGGTGTTGAAGATTCAGATGCTGTTTGTGTTGCTATGAAATCTTATATTAATTTATTTCAAGGATACTATTTTTGTAAACCAAGTAAGGATTTGAATCAAAATCAAATTGAAACAATCTTTTCAACAATTACACATATAGGAGATTTATTTAGAAAAAGTACACTTACTTCTATAAGTAATAAAAGAGTTTTAATAAATAACTATTGTACTGTAAGTAGTATCATAATTGAACAATTTATATCTATTGAAAATACATATCAAATAATGATTAATGAATTAAATAAATATATTGATTTAGAAGCGATATATTTAATTGACGCAAAAACATCAAAGCAAATAAATGACACAGTAATTAATAACACAAATGATAGATTTCAAGCTACAAAAAATGGGGATGAGCACTATTTGAAAGAGTATTATTATATTACTTTAGAATCAAGACATGGGATACATTTAAGTAATAAATATATTTCATATGCCACGGGAAATATATGTAAAACTTTTGCAAGAAAGTTTAAAATTGGAAATGAATCTTACATAATATGTTTAGATATTATAATTAAAAGGAATTAAATAGTGAATAGTTTATTAGATAAAATAAGTTTAAGAAAAAAATTAATATCATTAGTTGCCTTTCCTTTTTTGGGATTTTTATTTATTTCAGGACTTTATATAAATGAATTATTAGTAAAATTATCACATGATGGTTTAGTATTTTTAATTATATTTGTTTCTGCAATAACTTGTATTACATTACTAATATATTTTTTTATTACAAAAAATATAAATGATTCTATCATAACTATAAAATCAGGACTAAGTAGATTTTTTAACTATCTTACTTCAACAGAAAAACATCTTGATTCAATTGATTTAAATTCAAAAGATTATTTTGGTGATATGGCAAGAGAATTAAATAAAAATATACAAAAAATTAAAGATGGATTAGCCATAGATAATGAAGTAATAAATGAAGCTAAATTTGTATCAAAAATGATAGGAAAAGGATTTTTAGTTTATAGAATTAATGGTGAAGCTAATAATGTATATATAAATGAATTAAAAGATAATTTTAATCATATGATTGATTCGTTAAGAGAAAATATTGTTAATTCTTTTTTAACATCATTAAGTTATGCAAATGGTAATTTTGAAATTAAAGCAGATAAAAGTGATATTGGAGCAATTGTAAATACCTTACTAAGATGTTTAAATATGATTGGAACGAATGTATCAGAGTTTTTGGCAATGATAAATAAAAATGGTTATGACTTAGATGAAAAATCAAATCAATTATTAGTACTAGTAAATAATCTTCATAATGCAACAATCAATCAAGCTGCATCTTTAGAAGAAACAAGTGCTGCCGTACAAGAAATTACTTCAAATATTACTGCTACATCTCAAAAAGCAAAAAATATGTTAGCTATTGCAACAAAAACAAAAGATTATGCAAATGAAGGAATTAAATTAGTTGAAAATACTGAAAAATCAATGATTGAAATAAATGATTCTACAAATGCGATTCAAGAAGCAATTACAATAATTGATCAAATAGCTTTTCAAACAAATATACTTTCTTTAAATGCAGCCGTAGAAGCTGCAACTGCTGGAGAAGCAGGAAAAGGTTTTGCCGTAGTTGCAGCTGAGGTGAGAAATTTAGCAAATAGAAGTGCTGATGCAGCACGTGAGATAAAAAATTTAGTTGAAAATGCAAATCAAAAATCAATAGATGGAAAAAACTATTCACAAGAAATGAAAAATAGTTTTGAGAAATTAGCTTTTATGATTGAAGAAAATACTGTAATTATTGATGATGTGGCAAAAGCAAATGAAATACAAATGAAAAATTTATCCCAAATTAGTGAAACTATGAATAGACTAGATGTTCTTACCCAAGAAAATGCAAATATGGCAACGCAAACAAAAGAGTTAGCAAGTCAGACAAATGTCGTGGCATCAAATATGATAAAAGCAGCATCTTTAAATAAATATGATAAAGAAATTGAAAATAGAATCTCTAATTTTGAGTTGGTTCAAGAGATAAATAATATAAAAATTGAATATGCTAAATTTAAACAATCAGTATTAAATCAGGTTAATAATAACTCAAATATAAATATTGAAAATAATAATAGGAAAAATATAGATATTTTTATAAAAAAATATGAAAATGATAATAAAATAAATTCTGTATATATCGTAAAAATAAAAGAAAAAACACTTGAACTTGATATAAAGTTAGGTGTCTATGGTACAGCTATTAAAAATAGAGATGAAAAAAATATACTTACTTCTTCTTCTGAAATAGAAAATATATTAGATGATTTATTTATACAGTTGAACATGATGAAAAACTAGTTTTTTACCAGTGAAATTAACTATAAAATAACCCTAATAAATTTAAATTATAAGGGCTGTTTTTTACACTATGAAAAGTTTAAAGATTAATTCCTATCATTATTTCAACACCTTTATAGCTTTTGTTTTCATATTCAAACTCACAGTTATTAATTGTAAAAGAACTATTCATATGTTTTACAATAATTTCTTCAGTCATATATAAACCAATTCCAGTTCCTTTTGCTTGGTGTTTTGTTGTAAAATAAGGCTCACAAACTTTATCTATGATTTCTTTATCAATCCCCCCTGCATTATCTTTGATTTTAATAATTGCTTTACTATTTTCTTCATAAACATTAATAAAAATTAATCTAGGAGTTTCTCTTTCCATAAGAGCATCTTTAGAATTATTTAAAATATTTATTAAAGCTTGAATAAACTCATTTTCCAATCCAAAAGCTTTAATTTTTTCAATCTTTTTTATGAAAATAATATCATTAGTTTTAAATTGTCCTTCCATTAATTTAAAGACTTTATCAAATGTTTCTTCCATATCAAATGAAACTTCTGTTTTATCAGATTTGAAAAAATTTCTAAAATCATCAATAGTTTTTGATAAATATAGGGCTGAATTAGTAATATTATCAACTGAACGCTCAAAGCTTTCATCATCAAGGGCATCAAACTCTTTTTGTAGTTTCATTCCTGTGGCAGCTGTTGTAATAACAGATAATGGTTGTCTCCATTGATGTGCTATATTCCCAAGCATTTCTCCCATTGCGGCCATTTTTGCTTGTTGCGAAAGCATATGTTGTTGTTTGTTTTTCTCATCAATATATTTTTGAATTTCTTTTTCATGTTTTTTGAATTTCTTTTCAATAATTTTTGATATATAAATGGAAATTAATAGTAGTAAAAAAGTAAGAACTGAAGCTACAGAAATTAAATTTGTAATTTTTTTCTTAAATTCATCATTTAGTTTTTCAGTTTTTTTATTAATTAGTTCTTGCATATCATCTTGATAAAAACCTTTTCCAAGTATCCATTGCCAGTTATTTAAACCTTTTATATAACTAGTTTTTGTAAGAAAAGACTCAATATTTAATAATTTATGTTCATAACTTATAAAACCTTCTCCTTTTTTTGCAATAAAAAGCATATCTTCAAAAATTCTAGGTTCTCTTATATTTGTTACTTCTTGAGCTGCTTTATTAATTAATTCTTCTCTTATATGAAATAAAGTTTTTTTATCATAATCAAGTATAAAAAAATAGTTTTTATCATTTGGAACAATTCTTGATACATATTCCAAAACTTCTTTTTTTACATCATTTTCAAAATCAACAAAATATTCACCCGTTCCTATAAACCAATCAAATGGTTCAAAATACATATTAAAACCAATTTTTTTGTATTGTGTTTCTTTATCCCCTGGTTTATTAAAAGACCAAGATAAAAATCCTTCTTTACTTTCTTTTAATTGCTTTATGATATTTCTAGTTAAAAATTGACCTTCTCCATCTTTAAAATTATAAAAATTTGTTCCTTCTTTTTCTCTTGCTATTGGTAGTAAAATACATTCATAATCAAATGAATATATGAAAAAATAGCCTCTTCCTGCATTAAATCTTATATCAACTAAAGCATCTTGAATTAATTTTTTAATTTCATTTTTTGATTTATTTGATTTATTTTCTTCGTAAATCTTCATAGCAATACTATGTGCTTCATAAACTCTTTTTTTAATATTGTCTTTTAATTTAGTTTCTGTTTGTTCTTGAGTTTTTAATATGAATTTATGAAGATTATCAACATCATTTTTTACATTTTCTTTATTAGTTTTAATGTATTCATTTTTAATTAAGTATTTTTCTTTATTTAATGTTATTTGTTTTTCTAAAGATAAAAATAATGTGATTATAATAGAAATTGTTATGATAAATATGGGAGGGGTATATTTAATAATATTTATTAATTGTTTATCATTTTCGTAAATCATGAAATTCCTACTTTAAAATTTGTCTATTGTATCATAAAAGCAATTTTATTAAGATAATTGAAATAATGGAACTTATATAATAGTTTAAGATAATTAATGGAGATTTAAAATGTCAAAAAAAGTATTAATAACAGGTGGAAATAAAGGTATAGGATTGGCAGTTTCAAGAGCTATGTTGGAGTTTGGATATGAAATAATAATTGTAGCAAGAGATTTTGATACTTGTCCTTTAGTAGGAGTTGCAAATGTAACTTGCATTGAGTATGACTTATCAAATGTAGATGGACTTGCTGATCTTGCAAAAGAAGTAGGGGATATTGATATTTTGATTAATAATGCTGGATATATGCAACCAAAATATACTTATGATAACTATCCAAAAGAAGCACGTGATCATATAATGAATGTGGATTTATACACTCCAATTGAATTAATGAATATATTTTCTATAGGAATGAAGAAAAAAGGCTATGGAAGAATTGTAAATACAGCATCAATTGCAGGTCAAATAGGACATCCAGATGTTTGGTATGGAATTGCAAAAGCAGGGCTTATAAATGCGACAAAAATTTATGGAAAAATGTTAGGGGCACATGGAATTACAGTAAATTGTGTAGCTCCAAGTCCAACTGAAACTGATATGCAAAAAGATAATAGTGAAGAGCGAAAAAAAGAGTTCAAAAAAACAGTAGCAACTGGAAGATTTGCAGAACCTGAAGAGGTTGCAAAAGCTATGGTTTGGTTAGCTACTGATTGTCCTGAGTATATAAATGGAATTTGTTTAGATATAAATAATTGTTCATATCCTAGATAAGAAATTTTATCTTTATATTAAAGCAGTCTTTTTTAGGCTGCTTTTTTTTAAGTTTTATTTTAGAGCATTTGTTCTAAAATATTAGAACAAATGCTCTAGGATAAAAAATGGCCACAACAAAAGAAAAAATCATAGAAACTTCTATAAACCTTTTTAATGAAAAAGGTTGTCTAAATACTTCAACAAGGCATATCTCTGATGAACTTGGAATTAGCGTTGGAAATTTGTATTATCATTTTAAAAATAAAGAAGATATATTAATTGAGATTTTTATAAATTATGTAAATATAATTTTTAAAGAAATAAATGCAATAAATTATGAAAAAGATGAAATATTTTTATTAAAAGATTTTTTACTAAACAATCTTGAAACAGATATAAAATATAGATTTTTACATCTTGAACTAAATTTATTACTTATTAGTTTTCCAAGGTTTAGAAAAATCATGGAAGAACAACTTCAAAATGAAATCAAAATGATAAAAAAACTTTTAAATCATCAAATATCGTATGGTTATATAAAATCTATGAATGAAAATGAGATAGATTTTTTGGTTTCTAATTCATGGATTATAGCTTCAAACAATCTTTCATATTGGAATTTACTATCAAATGATTTACTTGGTAATGCAAAAAAAGGTTCAATTAATATGTACTATTTTATAAAACCGTATTTAACACAAAAAAGTTTAGATGATGAAAGAGTTAAATATATTGAAGAATTTTTATTAGGAGATTTTTATGAATTATAAAATCATCTTAATTTTAGTTATATTTTTTCTAAATATTGCAAATGCACAAAATTATAGTTTAAATATACTTTTAGATAATCAATCAAATAAATACCTAGAAACTATCAAAAAAGAGGTGAATTCAATATTCTCAAGCAATGATAATATTGATTATAAAGTAAGTATTTGTAGTATGAACTGTGAAAAAATGATTTCTAATAAAGATTTTGTTTTGTTAAATCAAGATGAAAAATTAAATGAAAGAAAATACACATATATTCTAACTTATAATTTTATCTCAACAATATATGATGAAAATAAAATAATAAGAGCTTCTGCCTTAGGAATTTTTGAGTATTTAAAAGAGAATAAAAAAACTAAATCACTATATTTAGAAAATAAAAAAGAAGAGATAGCGGAACTTAAAGAGTTAAATTCAAATAATGAAAAAGCATTAGAATTAAAAGATATATTTTTCTTGGCAACAAATAATAATCTTGATATTCAACAAAATAGAAATAGCTCAAAAATTGATAAACTAAATATAGATGATGCAAAAAGTGATTATAAACCTCAAATTGATTTTTATTCAAATTTAATACAAATAGATAAAGATAGAGCAAAATATAGTAGCGGGTTATATTCAGAAGGAACACTAGAAGCTGGAGTTAAATTAACACAAGTTATTTACTCTGATAAGATATTGAAAAATATAGAGATTAAAAAACTACTTGATCTTTCAAATACAAATAGTATTAAAGCCCAAAATGATGAGATACTTTATAAAAGTTTACTTACATATTTAAATATAATAAAAGCAAATAACTATAATCGTATTATGAAAATCAAACAAAATTTTATTAAACAAAATTTAGAGTTTTCTAAACAAAGAGTAGAAATTGGTGTCCAAGATAGAAGTGATGTTTATAGATGGGAAAATGAGTTTGCAAATGTAAATATTGATTTAGCAAATTCGCAAAAGCAATTGAACTCTTTGAAAATAGAGCTTGCAAATTTACTTCAAATAGATGATAAGTTCTCTTTTGTAGAGTATGGAATGAACTCAGATATTTTTAAACTCTTAAATAGTGATGCAATTAAATATATTTCAAATAAAAAAGTTCAAGAGCTATTTTTAAATGATATTATTTACACACACTCAAGATTAAAACAAATTGATGAATTAATAAATGTAAAAAATCAACAGTTAAAAATGAATAAAAATTCAAGATATTTACCAACAATTGCCTTTGAAGGAAGTGCCAATAAAATTGTAGATAGATATGGAGCTGCTGCTAATGTAAATAGATATTGGGATGATAATGAATATCAAGCTGTAATAAATCTTACTTTACCACTTTATGAAGGTGGAAGTAAAAGTATAAGTATAGAAAAAAATGAACTAGAACTTGTAAATTTAAAACTTCAATATAATAGTGTAAAAAATCTAATAGAAAAAAATGTAGAACAAGATTATGATTCACTTTTAAAAGCCTATGAAAAAATATCTTATACAAAAACTTCTTTAGTTTTTTCAAAAAAGAATTATGATTTGATTCAAGATAAATACAAAAATGGAAAAGATAATATTATCTCTTTATTAGATGCTCAAAACTCTTATATAGTTTCAAAATTAAATGAAAATATCTCTATTATTGAGTATTTAGTTGATTTATCATCAATATATTTTTTTAGTGGAAAAATTGATATTTTAATAGATGAAAATAAAAAGATGCAAATAGAAGAAAAAATACAAAATGCAATTAAAGGTTAATAAATGAAGAAGTTTTTAAAAATAAATATATTAGTAGTTTTATCTCTTTTTTTTGTGGCTTGTGAAAAAAAAGATGAACTAAAAGTTGAAGAGAATATTGTTAAATCAGTATTTGCAATAAATCCTATTTTAAAAGATGAAAATCAAAATAGGGTTTTTAATGCAAGTGCCTCTTCTAATCATCAAATAAAACTAAGTTTTAAAGTTCAAGGAAATCTAAACTACTTTAAAACACAAATTGGTGATGAAGTAAAAGAGGGTGAGTTAATAGCAAGCTTGGATTCAAAACCTTATGAATTAAAAGTTTCACAAATAAAATATGCTCTAAGTGAAGCAAATGCTAGTTTACAAAATACTAAAAGTACTTATGAAAGAACAAAAAAACTTTATATAAATCAAAATGCAAGTGTAAGTGATATTGATAATGCAAGAGCTATGTTTAATGCTTCAAGTGCAAAGGTAGAAAATATTTCAAAGGAGCTTGAATATGCTTCTTTACAACTATCTTATACAAAACTTTATGCTCCAATTAGTGGATATATAGCTGCTAAATATGTAAATGAAAATGAAAATATAGCAGTAGGAACACCCATTGTTTTAATAAGTGATAAGTTAGTTGATGAAGTAAGAGTTCAAGTTCCTGATGTTTTTATAAATAAAATCAAAAAAGATAGCAGTGTAAAAGTTGTTTTTAGCTCAATTGATTCAAAACCTTTTGAAGCAAAAATATCAGAAATATCAAAATATGCATCACAAAATGAAAAAACATATTTAGTAGTAGTAAAACTAGATAATAGCACAAAACTTATAAAAGCTGGAATGTCTGCTGATGTATATTTTGATTTAGAAGATAAAACAAAAAGTAGTTTGTATTTAGTTCCTGCAAATTCAGTTTTAAATGATAAAAATGGATATTTTGTTTATGTATTAAATAAACAAGATGATAAATATTTTATAAAAAGAAAAGATGTAAAAGTAGCAAATCTTTTATCAAAAGGTTTTGAAATAACAGATGGTTTAAATGAAAATGATTTAGTTTTAAAAGCTGGAATGAGTGAAGTTTTTGAAAATATGCAAGTTATAATTGCAAATGAAAAAGAGTTAGGTAATTAAAATGAATATAACTTCCTTCGCTTTAAAAAATGATAAGGTAACTATTATTTTTTCATTACTGCTTTTTATATATGGAATTATCTCTTTTTTGGATTTACCAAGGGCTAAAGATCCTGGATTTATCATAAGAACAGCTACTGTTGTAACATATTTTCCAGGAGCTAGTGCTAAAAGAGTTGAGCAACTTGTAACTGATAAGTTAGAAAAACAAATACAAGAAATGAGTGAAATTGATTTTATAAAATCAACTTCAAAAAGTGGTGTATCTATTATTTTTGTAAATATTTTAGAAAAGCATAAAAATATGAGACCTATTTGGGATGCTTTGCGAAGAAAAGTTGAAGATGGAGCAAGACAGCTTCCAAATGGAACTTCAAAACCAATAGTAAATGATGAGTTTGGTGATGTTTATGGTTCAATGATTTCAATATCAGCGGATGGTTTAAGTTCAAAAGAGCTTGAAGATATTGCAAATGATACAAAAGATGTATTTTTAAGACTTGATGATGTTGCTAAAATCGAGATTCTAGGAATTCAACCACAAGTTGTTTATGTGGAGTTTGATAATTCTAAAATGGCTAGATTAAATCTTAGTGCTAGTTATTTAAAAAATATTTTAGAGAGTAAAAATATAGTTCTTTCAGGGGGAAGTATAAAAGTTGATACAAATAGATTATCAATAGAACCCTCAGGAAATTATGAAAATAAAGAGCAAATTGGAAATACAATTATTCCTTTAAATACAGGAGAAAAAATATATCTAAAAGATATAGCAAATATAAAATATGAGTATAAAAATCCAAGTTCTTTTATAGTTCAAAAAGATGGTAAAGAGTCTTTAATTGTATCAATATCGATGAAAAAAGATGGAGATATTATAAAACTGGGTGAGCAAATAGATACTTTAATGAGTCAAGTTCAGCAAAAACTTCCTTTGGGTGTAAAACTTGATAGGATTTTTAATGAGCCAAAAATAGTAGATAAAATTGTAGGAAATTTTGTAATAAATCTTTTACAAGCTATGGCTTTGGTTGTTATTGTAATGCTATTTTCTTTGGGACTAAGAACTGGTCTTATTGTTGCTGTTTTAATTCCTATGTCAATTTTAACTTCATTTATTGTGATGTCTGTATTTGATATTTGGCTTGATCAGGTTTCTTTGGCTGCTCTTATTATCTCTTTGGGATTATTAGTTGATAGTGCTATTGTTATGAGTGAATCTATTATGGTTTTAATGCAAAGGGGTAAAAATGTAGTTGAAGCTAGTATTCAAAGTGCAAATGAACTAAAAATTCCTCTTTTAACATCGGCACTTACAACTTCAGCAGCATTTTTGCCAATATTTTTAGCAAAATCAAGCACTGGTGAATATACAAACTCTATTTTTAAAGTTGTAACTATCACACTTTTATGTTCATGGGTTTTAGCTCTTACTTTAACTCCTGTTTTAAGTAAATATTTTATGAAAAAAGATTTACAACAAGAGCATAAAGAGACTATTTTTCAAAGTTTTTATAGGGCTTTTTTGAACTTTGTTTTAGGAAATAAAACTATGGTGATTATTATGGTTATTTTGATATTTGCAGGTTCATTAAAACTTTTAGAGTATGTGCCTAAAAAATTCTTTCCACCTTCTAGTGAAGCTACTTTTACCGTTGAAATAAATCTTCCTGTTGGAACTGCAATTGAAACTACTAAAGATAATGTTTCAAAAATAGAAAACTTTATAAAAGAAAAATATATCTCACAAGGACAAAATAATGAAGTTTTAAATTTTGTTTCATTCATAGGTGAAAGTGCACCTAGATTTTGGTTATCTTATGAGCAAGAGTTAGCGAGTGCTGAATATAGTACTATTTTAATAAATGCAAAAGAGAATACAGATTTAACAGCAATTAGAAAAGATATAGAAACATTTGCAAAGGCAAATTTCCCAGATATGCAAATAAATGCAAAAACACTAGCTATGGGACCACCTGTTAAAAAACCAATAGAAATAAGAATAAGTGGAAAAGATACAGATAAACTTTTTGAATTAAGTGCAAAGGTAAAACAAGAATTAGCCAAAATTGAAGGGGTTAAAAATATAGTTGATGATTGGGGAATTAGAAATAAAAAACTATCAATTCAAATAGATGAGGCAAAAGCTTTAAAAGAGGGAATTTCAAATTTTGATATTGCTCTTTCATTACAAAGTAGTCTTAGTGGATTTGAAGTTACCACTTTTAGAAAAGATGATAAGTTGATTCCTATAATTTTGCGTTCAAATGAAAATACAAAAGATGATATAAATAGATTAGAAACTATAAATGTATATTCTCAAAGTAGTGGAAAAAATATCTCTTTATCTCAAGTGGCGAGTGTTCAAGTGGTTTATGAAGAATCAAAAATAATAAGAAGGGATAGATTAAAAACAGTAACTGTGGGTTCTGATATAAAAGAGGATGCAAATGCTTTAGAAATTTTTGCAAGTATAAAACCATGGCTTGATGAATATTCAAAAGATTTTGAATTGGGGTATTATTATGAATTTGGTGGAGAGTTTGAAGTATCAGGAAAAGCAAATGATTCTATTGTTGTAAATCTTCCAATAGCCTTTATGGCAATTCTTCTTATGATGGTCGCTCAGTTTAATTCAGTTCGAAAACCTTTGATTATTTTAACAGCAATTCCTTTAGGAATAATTGGAGTTTCATTTGGATTGTTTATTACAAACTCATATTTTGGTTTTATGACACTTTTAGGAATCATTTCACTTTCAGGAATTGTTATAAATAATGCTATTGTTTTACTTGAAAGAATTAAAACTGAAGAGCAAAATGGCTTTAATTCTTATGATGCTATTATAGAAGCTAGCCTTAGCCGATTAAGACCAATAGTACTAACAACTCTAACAACGGTTTTAGGACTTGTTCCTTTATGGTATAGTGGTGGAGTTATGTGGGAGCCAATGGCTATTTCAATTATATTTGGTTTAATGATATCAACTATGTTTACTCTTGGGTTTGTGCCAGTATTATATGCATTATTTTTTAATGTAAAAAAGGTTTAAAATGAGAGAATTATTAAGTAAGTTATGGTTCCAAGTAATACTTGGAATGATTGGAGGTGTTGTTTTAGGTCTTTTACTTTCTCCAACTGCATTTGCTTTAGTTGATGAAGAAATAGCCTTTGCAATTGCTCCTTGGGTTGCTTTATGTGGAAATGTTTTTTTAGCACTTATAAAAATGATTGTTGTTCCACTTGTAATGAGTTCAATAATATTAGGAATTACAAGTGCTGGAAATGTTGAAATTCTAAAGAGTTTAGGGCTTAAAATCGCTCCTTATTTTGTGTTTACAACAATGGTTGCTGTCGTATTAGGTATATTTATTACTTTTTTAATTCATCCTGGATCTTATGTTTCAAGTGACATAATAAGTCAAATTACATCAACAGCAGTTCCTGTTGAAAAAGCTGTTGTTAATTTATCTATTCCTGATATGATAGTTGGTTTAATTCCAATAAGCACTGCAAAAGCTGAGCTAGATGGAAATATTCTAGCCTTTGTAATCTTAGCAATATTCATAGGAGTTGCTTTGATGAATATTGATGATGAGGATGCAAGACCACTAAAAGATTTGGCAAAATCAATGCAGGCTTTTTCAATGAAAGTTGTTGATTGGGCTATGAAATTAGCACCTTATGCCGTATTTGGACTTTTATGTAATATTACTATTAAAATTGGTTTTGATGCTATTTCTTCTATGTCTATGTATGTTCTAACGGTAATTATGGGACTATTATTACTTTTATGTTTTTATTTAATAATTGTATATTTTGTTGCAAATATAAAACCTTTAGATTTTTTAAGCAAAATTAGAGAAGTTCAATTACTAGCATTTTCAACTTCAAGTTCAGCAGCTGTTATGCCACTTTCAATGAAAACAGCAGAAGATAAACTAAATATTCCAAGTTCAATTTCAAAATTTGTAATACCTTTGGGAGCTACAGTTAATATGGATGGAACAGCACTTTATCAAGTGTGTGCAGCTATATTTTTAACTCAACTTTTTGGAATAGATTTAACACTCGTCGAAGTTGTAATCTTAGCACTTACAACTGTTGGTGCATCAATTGGAGCACCAAGTACTCCAGGAGTTGGTATTGTAATACTTGCTACAATTTTACAAGGTATTGGCGTTCCTGTTGAGGGAATTGCACTTATACTTGGGGTTGATAGGATTTTAGATATGTGCAGAACTACTATAAATGTAACTGGCGATTTAACTGCAACTTTAGTTATGAAAAAATTAACAGGATTTTCAAATACTAGTGAAAAAACAGCAAAAGAGTTTGTCAATCAAGAAAAGTAGTATTTTAATACTACTTTTTTAAATAGGTAAAAATAAAAAGTGAAATAATAAGAAGTAATATAAAAATATTTGAAAATAGTAATATAACAAAAAATACAAGTGTTAATAAAATAGAACAATATTTTAAAAAGCCATTTTCAAATATTACAACAGCAGTTATAAGTCCAATGATTGCATTTGCAATAAAAAATCCATCTGCAAAAGCAACTAGATTATCAAGTGATAAAACTTCAAAATACACTAAAATAAGTGTAACAATATAAATCATTGATAATAAATTTAAAGCACCAATTGGTGTGTTATTACTTAAGTGTTTTGAAGTATAAGTTGTTAGTTTTAGTGATGATATAAGTCTAGCAACTCCACCTACAAATAAAATCAAAGTTCCAATACATAGAATCAAAGATATACTTGATAAAATAAGATTTGAATATGATTTAAAAATAGGTTCAATTAACCATATTAGTTTAAAAGATTCAATACCTTTTTTTTCAAAATCTCCAAATAAAATAGCTAAACAAATCAAAATATAAACCAAAGAAACTATAATTGCTGAGGATATAACAGCCTTTGTAAGGGTTTTTGTTTCTTCCACTTCATTTGAATAATTACCTATTACTTCCCATCCAACAATTGCCCAAAAAGCCAATAAAAAAGAGTATCCAATTTGTGAAAACTCAAGGGACGGAATCACTAAAGAAAAACTACTTGTTTGAAGTAAAATATTTATACTTGAAATCAAAAAAATAATAGTAATTGCAGAGCTTACAATTAGCATTAATTTACCAATAAAAGATATTCTAAATAATAAAAAAGAGTAGGTGATTATATAAATAATAAAGCCCAAAGTTACCACAGAAACATCAGGGAAATAGGGCTTTATAAATTGTCCTGCTATTAATAAAACAGCCACAGGGCCAAAAAATACTGCACAAATCAGATAAAAAGAGGTTAGAAGTTGATACTTCTTTCCTAAAGCCTCTTTGGTTGCTAGTGAAACTCCACCATCACCTGGATATAAAATTGCTAGTTTTCCAAAAACAAGTGCAAAAATAAAACCTAAAGATAAAATCATAGCCCAAATAATAAGTGAATAATTACCTATCATGTTATATAACATAGCAGGAAGGAGAATCACTCCAGAACCTAAAATAGGTCCAATAATAAGTCCTGAAAGGGTTAATGTATTTAATTTTTTATGTTCTTGATTATGCAATTTTTTCTTTCTTTTTAAATATTTGAATATTATTTAGTATTTTAACAGCGATTAAAGTCATTATTGTACCAATAATAATTGAATAACTTATATGTTCTTTTAAGAAAATTACACTTAAACTAATAGCAAAAAATGGAACTAAAAATATAAATGAACTCACTTCATTTGTTCCTAGTTTTTCAATTCCTATAAAATAAATTGATGTTGCAAAGGTAGTTGAAACAATAGCAACACTTAAAATATTCGCCCAAAAAATCCAATCAAAACTAGCATAAGGCATTTTTGTAGGTTCTACAAAAAATATTAAAAGTAAAATACTCATAAAAACATACATATAAAAGGAAAAAACTAAAGGTGAAGTTTTAGTTGATTTTGAAGAAATTATTGTAAATATTGGCCATAAAATAGATGCAGCTAAAAAATATAAATTATGCTCTGTAAATATTTGTTCAAATGAAAAAGTCCATATATTTAAAATAGTTAAAACTCCAAACATCCCAAGAATAAGTGCAAAAATATCTTTTTTTTGTAATTTTTTACCAAAAAACAAAGCCATTAAAATAAAAGTATTAATAGGAATCAAAGTAGTAACCAATGCTCCTCCAAGACTTGCTGTTCCAAATTTTACACCCAAAAAGTAGAACTTTAAATAAACAATCATTACAATTGCTGCTATAAAAGCTAAAATGAGACTTTTTGTATTTGAATAAAAGTACTTTCTTGTGATTACTAAAATAGGAGCTAAAGTTATAATTGTGAAAAAATTTCTTAGAAACATCATTTCATACTCATTAATATATGAGCTTAAAACTTTTGCATTTACCCAAGATGCTCCCCATCCTGCCATGGCTAAAACCATCATAAAATAAAATATATTTTTATTTGCTTGTGTCATTATTTATCTTTTTGTAATTTTTATAAGATAATTGTATATGAAATAAGTAATTAATTATAGAATAATATTGCTATTTTTTTGAAGAAGAGTTGGTGTGTATCCAAAATATTTTTTAAAATTTCTTGTAAAATGTGATTGATCATTAAATCCTACAAGTAAGCTAGCTTCACTTATAGTAATTCCTTCTTTGATTAGATTATTTGCTCGATTTAATCTTTCATTGATTATAAATGAGTGGGGTGTTAGACCTATTTCTTTTTTGAAAACCCTTAAAAAATGGTACTTGCTAAGATTACAATTTAAAGCTAATGTATCAAGGCTTATATTTTCATCAATACAGTCATTAATAAGCTCTAATGATCTTTTTACAATAAGTTTATTATCAAAAATATCATTATAATTTTTTGTATAGTTTGTAAAATGTAAAATCAAATATGATAATGAATCAATTAAAAGAGATTCTACTAAAATTTCATCTTCGTTTTTGAAAAATGAATCAAAGAAATTATGAAGTTTAAAAAACAAAACTTGGTCATTTATAATATGATTTTCAAAAAATGGTATTTTTTTATCAAAGAATATTTGCTCATATAAATTTGATAATAACTCAATTGTAGGATAAAAATTTGAGTGAGACCAATGTTGGCTGATCCCTTCGTGTACTTCATTTGGATTATTTACTCGAATAGAGTATTTATAAAAATCAAAACTTTTATTTGAGTTATACGTTTTTAGTACGCCATCATAAGTTAGTCCTACTGTATATGTATCATGATAGTGTTTTGAAAAGCTTTCATTTATATGTGTAACATTTTCAAATAGAGTATTTTTTAATAGTTTTGTCATTGAGAATTATATCAAAATAATTATTATAGAAAATAGAATAAAATTGCTATTTTAAAAGAGTTGAAAAAAGCGTATTTACGCTTTTTTCTTTTTTAATAATATAAGAGTCACACCAATTACAGCTGCTAAGAATGAAGCTGCGAAAACTCCCAGTTTTACAGCTGCTATAACTGTTTCATCAGCAAAGGCAAGGTGAGTAATGAAAATAGACATAGTAAATCCAATTCCACCTAAGAATCCAACTGCAACAACATCACCCCATGAAATTTCATCAGGTTTTTTAATTATTCCTATTTTTGTAGCAAGATAAGTAAATCCAAAAATACCAATTGGTTTTCCTACTAATAATCCTAAAACAACTCCTAATACAATCATTAAATTTGCATCTATTGTAGAAAAATCAATAATTACACCTGCATTTGAAAATGCAAATAAAGGCATAATAAAAAATGCAGATAAACCATGAAGATTGTGCTCAAGTCTTACAAGAGGATTTTGAACCTTGTCATATCCATGGGCCATACTTTCAAGTGCATCTATTTGATGATGATTTAAAACAGGAATTGGATCTCTATGTTTTTCAAAATCATCAATTGATTCTTTTGTTTTTTCAATAAATTTATCTTCATCAATTTTAGAACTAATCGGAATTGCAAAAGCTAATAAAACTCCAGCGATTGTTGCATGAATTCCAATTTCATGGATAAATACCCATAAAAAAACACCTAAAATCAAATATGGTAAAATCTTTTTAACACCCATATAGTTTAATAACCATATAAGAGCATATGTAACACCTGCATGTAAAAAGTATTCAGCTTTTATTTCACTTGTATAAACAGTTGCCACTACTAAAACAGCTCCTAAGTCATCAACAACTGCAAGGGCTACTAAAAATAGTTTAAGTGCTGGATTTACTCTAGTTCCTAGTAACATTAAAATACCAAGAGCAAAAGCAATATCTGTTGCCATTGGAATACCAAATCCTAATGGATTATCTGTATTTAAAGCTACATAAATAAGTGCTGGAATCACCATCCCACCAATTGCTGCAACTATTGGAAATGAAGCTTTTGCAACTGATGATAGTTCCCCAATTACCATTTCTCTTTTTATTTCAAGACCAACCATAAGAAAAAACAAAGCCATAAGACCATCATCAATCCAGTATGTTAAAGTCATTGATATTGTTTTATCACCAAGTGTCATTCCCAATGGCATATGCCATAAATCATAATAACTTTGACCTAAACTCGAGTTTGCAACAATTACAGCAGCAACCGTTGCTAGAAAAAGTAATACTCCACTTAGAGCTTCTTTTGAAATAAAGTCTTCTATAACTAAAAACTTTTTAAGCATTTTCTTCCTTTTTATTTAAACAATATTTACAAATACCTTTTATTATTATATTTTCAATTTTATATTCAGGCAAGTTAAAATCAATTTTTTTATGTATACACTCAATTTTTGAACATGATGAACAAATAAAATGTGAATGTGGGGTTTTTGAAATTTCAAAATACCTTTTTTTATCATTTGATTCAAAAGAGCTTATAACAGATTCTTCTTCAAAAATTGTTATATTTCTATAAAAAGTTGCTTTGTCCATAGAAATATTATCTTTCATATCTTCATATGATAAAGGTTTATTAGAATCTATTAATAGTTCCAAAATAGATTTTCTAGCATTTGTTAATTTAATATTTGTAATATTATTTAAGTTATTTATTTCATTCATGGATAATATTATATCTATTTATTTTTAAATTTAGTTTTACAACTAAGTTGCATTAAAGAAAAAATTAATTAAACTTCCAAATCGCAACTTAGTTGCAAGAATTAAAAGGAGAAATATTGAAAAAGATATTATTTTTATTTATAGCGATATTTACAATCTTAAATGCATCAAAACCTGAATTAACAGTTAGTATTTTACCTCAAAAATATTTTGTTCAAAAAATAGTAAAAGATAAATTTGATGTAAATGTAATGGTTCTTCCAGGTGCATCACCTCATACTTATGAGCCAAGATCATCTCAAATGAAATCATTAATGAATTCAGAAATTTATTTTTATATTGGAGTTTCATTTGAAAAAGTTTGGTTAGATAAATTTAAATCATCTGCAAAAAATACTACTTTTGTAGATATTTCAAATGGAATTGAAAAACTTGCAATGGCAAAACATGAGCATCATGATGAAGAAGAATCACATGCAGGTCACGATCATGAAAAACATGATGGGCATGCAGATGAAAAACATGAAGATACACATGAAGAAGAGGGAACAGATCCTCATATTTGGTTGGATCCTATTTTAGTAAAAGTTCAAGCAAAAAATATTTATGATACTCTTGTAAAAATTGATTCAAAAAACAGTGAATTTTATAAAACAAATTATGAAGAATTTTTAAAAGAGTTAGATGTTTTAGATGCAGATTTAAAAACTATTTTAGCTCCATATGAAAATAGAGCTTTTATGGTGTTTCATCCATCTTGGGGATATTTTGCTAAAAGATATAATTTAGAGCAAATAGCTGTTGAAGTTGAAGGGAAAGAGCCTAAACCAAATGAGTTAGTAGAACTTATTAAAGATGCTAAAGAGCATGATATAAAAATAGTTTTTGTTTCTCCTCAATTTTCACAAAAAAGTGCAAAAACAATATCAAAAAATATTGGTGCAAAGGTAATATCACTTGATTCGCTAGATGAAAATTGGAATAGTAGTTTAGTTTTAACTGCAAAAGAAATAGCAAATAGTTATAGTAAATGATTAGATTTTTATTTATACTTTTATTTTTAAAGAGCATGGTTTTTGCATGCTCTTTATGTTCTGTATATACTCCAAAAACCCATGTCACAACTTCCATAAAAGCTGATAAAACACATATAAAAACTTTACATATTAATTGGAGTTTTGCTGCTGAATTTACAAAAGAACTTTTGCAGTTGTATGATTTGGACTTAGATGCTAGTTTTAATGAAAAAGAACTGAAATTAATTGAAGATGCTTTAATATCATACTTAGAACCTAAAAACTTTTTAACAAAAATCTCTTATGATAAACAAATCAATGAAAAATCAAGTCCCTTTAAAATAAAAGATTACAAAATGATATATAAAAACTCAATTTTGAGTTTTGAATATAACATTGATTTAAACTATAAACTTTATGATAAAAATATTTTAAATATTCATATATTTGATAATGAAAACTACTTCTTCATAATTTTTGATGAGAAAAAACAGCTACTTAATATTCCTTATAAAATTACAAAAGAAACAAATATAAATGATGTATCTTTTACTATAAATGATCCAGCTTTGCCAACTTTTGAAGAGGATAATAAAAAAGAGATAATAGAAGAAAAACTAATTGATGAGCAAATAAAGAATATTGAAGAGAAACAAGTAATAGAAAAAAAGATTGAAGAACAAATAATCAAAGATGAAAATCTATTAGATAAATTTACTTACAATGTAAAAAAATATTTAGTAGATATTGAGAAAGGTGAAGATAATTATGCACTATTTTTCCTTTTAATGGCTTCATTTTTATATGGTGTTTTACATGCTCTTGGACCTGGTCATGGAAAAGCTTTAGCCTTTTCATATTTTTCTGCTCAAAAAAGTTCTTATTTTGAAGCATTTATAATTTCATTGGGGACTGCTTTTGTTCATATTATTGGAGCGTTGATTTTAGTTTTAGTTTCTGTATTTGTACTTCAAAGTGTTTTAAATAAATTTATGGAAGATTCTATTTCTTATGTTACTTCATTTTCTGCTTTGATTATTATGCTTTTGGCACTATATATTTTATATAGAAAACTAAGTAGAAAATCATCTTCATGTTGTGCTTGTAATGTGGATTTAAAAAAGACAAATTTCTCTACAAATACTTCAAATATAAGTTTTGTAAAAACAAGTTCTAATAAACCAATAATTGATAATAAATTAAAAAGAAGACAAAATATAATTTTTGTATTAACAGCAGGAATTATTCCTTGTCCTGGGACTGTGTTATTGTTTGTTTATGCTTTTTTACTAAAAACATATTTTTCAGTGTTATTAGCTAGTATTGCTATAAGTCTTGGAATGGCAGTGATTATTTTTGCTTCATCGTTTTTGGGAGTTTCTTTAGGTAAGGTATCAGCAAAATCAGAAAAAATTAAAAATATTTTAGAGATTGTAGCACCTGTTTTTATGTTTATATTAGGCTTACTACTTTTACTAAATGCAGGTAGTTTTTAATTTGGATTTAAATCTTCTATCAAAGCATTTTTATCATATGGTGATAATTATGCTTTGATACATTTAAAATACTATTTTTTTTGAAGCCTATTTTTTCATAAAGTTTTAAAGCTTTCTCTTTTTCAAAATCAACTAAAAGGGATATTTTTTTAAAGCCTAAATCTTTTGCTTTTTTTTCTGTAAAAGCAAATAACTCTTTTGCTATTCCTCTTCCTTGAAATTTTTCAAAAACACTTACTGTATCTATATAAAATTCATCTTTAAAACACTCTTTATCAAAACTTTTCAAAAACATATTTTTTAATTTTAAATGATTTAAAATAGGAGCATCAAGCTCTTTTAATTTATTTGAATTATAAGCTACAATTAATCCTGCTAACTCATTTTCTATTTTATATGTCCAGATATTATTGTAACTTATTCTATTTATATCCATTGAAATATAGAAATCTAATGTTTTTAGGATCTTATCTTTTTCATTTTCACCTGTTAGGGTATTTGCAATATTTCCAATTGCATTTAAAATAAGCGTTGAAAGCTTTGTAATATTTTCTTTTTTTGCTTGTGTAATCATGTTTTTTCTAATCTTTCAAACTCATTTATAATATTATTTATATCTTCACAACCAACAGATATTCTAAGAAGATTTATAGGAAGTCCAATTTTTTCTAAAAATTCATTTCCATCTTTTGTAAGAATCAAATCATAGTGAGCTAAATAAGTATAAGGCATTAAAAGTGTAAACTCAGTACCTAGACTTGGACCTTTTGAAAAGTTTAACCTATCATATATTTCTTTGAAATCTTTTTTAAAAGTAAGAGATACTATTCCTGTAAGGCAATTTTCATCAATCATTAGTTTTTGATAATTTGATGCATATTTTGGACTTAAACAATAAAAAATTTCATCTACAAAAGATGCTTTTTTAAAATACTCAACTAGAAGTTTTGTATTTTGAGATATTACTTTCATTCTTTTTTCATAATCTTTTATTTGAAAAGCTAATCTTTGAATATCTTTGATATATGGCTCATCGGCGTGTTTGAAAAACTCCTGAGAAATCATAGAAATTTTTGAGTTTTCATTTAATATAATTGCCCCCATTAAAACATCTGCATTTCCGCAGGCAAATTTTGTAAGTGATTCTATATAAATATCTGCATAGGGTTTTAAATCAAGATTGTATGGAGTTGCAAAGGTAGCATCTATTACTAAAACGATGTTATATTTTAAACAAAGCTCTTTTAGTCTTACTAAATCTACCGTTTGAAGTAGGGGATTTGTTGGAATTTCTGTGATTATAGCTGAAATTGTATGACCATTTGTTTTTAGATATTCTTCTAGTAAATCAAGATTATTTATATCATAAAAGATTTTATTTTCATCAAAATAGTGTTCAACTATATTCATAGTGTCAAGATATAACCATCCAAGTTGGATTAATTTATTTTTACCATTTCGCTCTTGAATTGGTTTTAATCCTTTTAATGCACAATAAACAGCATTCATTCCAGATGGTGTCAAACAAATATTTTCAAATGGCTGTTTATATGCTTTTGCTAATTCATTTATTACAATATCTTTTGCAATAGATTTATCTTCAAGTTCTTCTTGGTGAATATTTTCTAATAATCCAATTTCAAAAAGATAATCTTGCGCAAGTCTTGAAGATAAATTATATCCAACGTGTTGAATAAACTTTAAAACTTTTTGTAGTTGTGTTGTTCCATTTTGAACTAAAATTATTCCAAAAGGCTCATTTATCTCTATTTTATTATGAATGAAATATTTGCTACTTACCACATCCACAGCTTTTTGTGAGCTTAAAAGTACAACTTCATAGGTATTAGATACTTTATATTTTTCTTTTATATGAGAAGCTAATAATTTTAAATATGGATGCATTACAAATCTTGGATATGCACTTTTTATTTTTTCTAAAATCTGCGGTGTTTGCTCTTCATAATCAATAACATCTTGAAGCTCTGGCATAGAAACAGAAACTGCGTGGATGTTATTTAAAGGTAGTGTTTGACCACAAGGAATATGACTAAATATTGATTGACTCATATAGGTGTTTTCTACTTCTTTACAGCTTGTTTTATATCAGCGATTAAATCTTCAACATTTTCTAAACCAATAGAAAATCTAACTGTACTATCACTTATTCCAATTGCTGCTAACTCTTCTTTTGAAAAAGATGCATGTGAAATTTTTGCAGGAATTTCAACTCTGCTATCTGGACTTCCAAATGAACATTTTTCTCCAAAAAGTTTTGTATTTTCAATAAAACTCTCAGCTAATTCAACACTATTAAAATCAACACAAAACAGACCTGGAATAAACTTCATTTGTTTTTTAGCTAATTCATATTGAGGATGCGAAGGAAGGGCTGGGTGTGTTACTTTTACTATGTAATCTTGCTCTTCTAAAAACTTAGCAATTACTATTGAGTTTTTTTCGTGTTCAGCCATTCTTACTTTTAAAGTTGGAATTCCTAAGCTTATTAAAAATACATCCATTGGATTTTGACTTCTTCCATGGGCATTTGCATAGTAGTGGATTTGCTCACTTAACTCTTTTGTTTTTGCAACAATTGCACCCGCAACCACAGCACCATGACCTGAAATGTATTTTGTAGTTGAAAATAGTGAAAAATCAGCTCCAAGCTCTAAAGGTCTTTGAGAAATAAAAGTTGCAAGGGAATTATCCACTGCAAATAGGGCATCGTATTTATGTGACAAATCAGCCACTTGTTTTAAATCAATTATTTTAAGACCTGGATTTGTAGGACTCTCACATAGGACTAAATCAATAGGATTTGTTGCTAAAATATGCTCTAACATTTCAAAATCTAAGAAATCTGCAAAATGAACTGTAACATTGTATTTTTCTTTAAAGATTTTTAATAATCTAAATGTTCCACCATAACAATCAGCTTCCACTAAAATATGCGAATTTGCTTTTAAAACTGTTTCAAATAAAAGTGATACACAAGCGATTCCTGTGTGTGTACACACACATCCAGCTCCACCTTCAACGTGAGTGAAAAGGTTTTCTAAAACTTCACGTGTAGGATTATCACTTCTTGTGTAATCATAAATTTTATCACCTTTTTGTTTTTTTAAATCAAAAGTTCCTGTGTTATAAATAGGGAAGTGTGAAGCTCCTGTAATATCATCAAATGGTGCAAATGAAGCTATGTGGCATAAAGATGTTTCTATTTGTTCAGTCATAATTGTCCTAAGTTTTTTAGGCAATTGTATCTAAAATCATATTAATGCAATAGGAAAAATAGTTAATTTTATTTGATATTAAAAAATGGTATAACTATGAATTATAAATTACTATTTAGGAGTTTAATATGATAATAAAATCTATATTATTACTATTTCTTATAATGTTATTTCAAGGTTGTGCCACATGGATGGGTGTGAAAAAGGATAGTAAACAAGCTTGGGAAGTGACAAAAGATACTTCAGAGCATGTATATAAATCTGTAAAAAAATCAATAAATGAAGCAACTAGTGAATAAAAATAATTTATTTGCCACTAAATAATATTTTGTTTTATTTTCTAGATTAGTGCTAAAAACTGTGTTAAAATAGGAATCTATGTTATAATAATAAATATCAATTAAAGATAATATGAAAACTTATAATCAAAAAAGGTGGACTTCTATGACTTTAAAAAAAATTATTACTTTACTATTTTTATCTCAAATTTATTTATTTTCACAAGAGAGTAGATTAGATAGAATTTTACTAGAAAAAAATTTAAAAGTATGTATTTGGCCTGAATATTTCGGAATTAGTTATCTTGATCCAAGAACACAAAAATTAATTGGAATAGATAGTGATTTAGCCAAAGAACTTGCAAAAGATTTAAAAGTTAATTTAGAGTTTGTAGAGAGTTCATTTCCAAAATTTATTTCAGATATTACTGAAAATAGATGTGATATTGCTATGTTTGCTATAGGAAATACAGAATCAAGACGTGCAAAAGTTAGATTTACAACACCCCATTTAGAAAGTGATATTTATGCAATTACTACAAAAGAGAATAGAAAAATAGAAAACTGGGATGATATTGATAAAGAAGGTGTGGTTGTAGCCGTTGCAAAAGGGACCTATCATGAGCCTATAATGAAAGAAAAATTAAATAATGCTAAGTTATTAGTTCTTGATAGTATGCACGCAAGAGAAAAAGAAGTACAATCAGGACGAGCAGATGTTTTTATGACAGATTATCCTTTTGCAAAAAGAATGTTAGCTCAAACAAATTGGGCAAAACTTATTAAGCCTAATTCTACATATCATTTAACACCATATTCATGGACTGTTGCTCTTGGTGATGATATATTTTATAATCGAATTGAACAGTTTGTTTCTGATATAAAAAAAGATGGTAGATTATATCAATTAGCAAAAAATAACGAATTAGAACCAATAATTAAAATGAAATAGTATTTTGAAAAAGAATTATTTAGATGAATCACAAAAAATAATATTAATAGGCTTTGTGCTTTTTATCTTAGTGCTTGGGATAATTTCAACAACATCAAATCTATTAAAAACAGATGCTGAAGAAGCACATAAAAATATTGCAGATATTTATAATAAAACTTTTTCTGAGCATTTTAATAACAGTATTTATAATATTGAATTATTTATTAATGGAATTGAAATGCTATATTCGAAAAATAGTGATGAAAAAACTATTAATGAATATTTATTAAAATATATAAGAGAAAATACATATATTAGGTCTATTAATATTTTGGATGAAAAAACAATTGTTGTAAGTACAAATAAATCAAATTTATCTTTATCTATCGATACAGATACTTATCAACCAATCCCTTTATTTAAAAAAAATATTCTACGATTTGGGAACTCTTATAATGGTAGAGATTTTGATAATGGTAAAGAGATAAATAATTCTAATGAATATTTTTATGAAAAGGGTTCTTTTATTCCTATATCAAAATTAATTAATGCAAAAAATAAAGATTTTACTATTTTAATAGCTTTGAATGCTGAGGAATTTTTAAATAAATATAATCAAGATTTAAAAGGAAAATTTGGCTACGTAGAGATACTAAATCTAAAAGGTGAAGTTTTAATATCAAATGATAAGGCTATTAAAGTTGCAGAAAAACTACTTGATGATAAAGTCTTAAATATATTAAAAGAGCAGAACAGATACCTAGGAATTACTAATGAATTTAAAGTATTAGATAAAAGCATTATTTCAGTTGAAAATATTCAAAACTATCCTGTATCTCTTTTTCTTAGATTAGATTATGATAAATCTTTACAAAGTTGGGAAGATAAAAGATTTGATTTTCTATTTATTATTACTACTCTTTTAATATTTCTTGTTGTATTAATACTTATTTTTATTATAAAAAATGATAATAATAAACAAAAAGAGATTAATCTTCATAAATCACAAATTGAAAGTCAAAAAAGATTTAAAGTATTATTTGAACAAAGTAATTTATTTTCTTTTATTTTAGATGAAGATGGAAAAATAAATAAGATTAATAATACAGTACTTCGTTTTCTTGAAAAAAACAAGAGTGATTATATAGGTTCACACATATGGGATTTATATTGTTTTGATGATAATACTAAAGTTTGGCTATTAAATATAGTTACTAATTATTCAGAAGGTAATAAAACAGAAAAAGAGTTATCTATTGTAAATGCTAATTCAGAAAAAAAAGAGATTGAAGTTATTATTAATTCAATTTTTATTGATGGAAGAAAAGAGTTAGTTTTCTTTGGAAAAGATATTACAGAAAAAAAATTACATGAAAGAGAATTACGTCAAGCTTATCAAGTTTTTAAAAATACTCATGATGGAATCATAATAACTGATGCGAATGCGAATATAATAAATGTAAATGAAGCATTTATAAAATGTACAGGTTATGAATTATCAGAGGTGATAAATCAAAATCCAAGATTATTAAAATCAGAAAAGAATTCTAATACTTTTTATAATTCCATGTGGAAAGAACTTAAAGCAAATAATTATTGGGATGGAGAAATAGAAAATAAGAAAAAAGATGGCACTATCTACACTGAATGGTTGACAATTAGTGCTGTTTATAATAAAAAAAATGTATTAACAAACTATATAGGAATTTTTTCAGATATCTCAAAACAAAAACATCAAGAAGAAATAATTAAAGAAAAAGAAAGAATGCTCTTTCAACAATCAAAAATGGCATCAATGGGTGAAATGTTAGGAAATATTGCCCATCAATGGAGACAACCTTTAAGTGTAATTAGCGTGGCAGCTGGTGCTATAAAACTAAGTCACGAATACAAAGGCACTTATGGCGAAGAAGAAATTATTGAGTTTGTGGATTCAATAAATAACTCTACAAAATATCTATCTGAAACTATAGATGATTTTAGAAACTTCTTTACTCAAGATACAAAATATCAAAACTTTGATTGTCTTGATTCAATAAACAAAACATTGAAATTATTATCATCTAACTTTAAATATAAAGAAATGGAGATAATTTTTAAAAGAGAGCAAAGTGCTAATATCTTTGCAAGTGAAAATGAGTTTAAACAAGTATTAATGAATATTTTAAATAATGCAAAAGATATATTATTGGAAAAAAATATTGATAAAAAGAAATATATATTTATTGATATTTATCTTGATGAAAAAAATATCTATATTGAAATATTGGATAATGCAGGTGGAATTGATAAAAATATTATAGATAAAGTATTTGAACCATATTTTACTACTAAACATCAAAGTATAGGAACAGGTATTGGTTTATATATGGTTGAAGAGATTATTACTAAACATATGAATGGTGAAATAAGTGTTTGCAATAAAAATTACAAGTATGATAATTTGGAACAAAAAGGTGCTAGTTTTTTATTAAAATTACCAATTTCTTTAGATAATTAAATTTACATTGATGTTAGTATTTAGATAGTATGTGTGAGTTTAAAAAAAAGGAAAAAAGATTGTTTAATAAAAAAATTATCGTTCTATTATCACTTGTAGGAATATTTGGAACATCATTATGTGCAAAGCAACAAGATCCTGATATGATAAGTTATAAAGACTATGTGGAGAAAAAAGATAGACATCCAAATGGTAAAAATACAAAAAATAATG
>JAHIWE010000137.1 GCA_018816105.1 bacterium
ATCAGATTAAGAAAAACTGTTACTGATATCTAATTAATAAAAAAAAGGAGGAAGAGTTGTTAAAAATATTTTTTATTTTATTTCTTCCTCTTTTTCTTTTCTCAAAAATCCAAATCGTTACTTACTTTCCTTTAGAAACTAAAATTGTTAAAAAAATTGCACAAAAAGAAGTTGTTACACGAGAAATTACTGCAAGATATTTACCTACATTTAGAAATATTCCAAAATCTGAAGTTTCAAGATTATCAAACTCAAAAATTTATTTTCATTTTGGCTTAGATGTAGAAAAAGAGTATGAGAAAATTTTAAAAGAAGTAAACCCAAATTTAATTGTTGTTGATATGTCAAAAGATGTTGATAAATTAGGTAATAATCCATATTTCTGGACTGATCCTTTTACTCTTAGAGTTGTTGCTAAAAATATTTATGAAGCAATGATACAAATTGATAAACAAAAAACAGACTTCTATAAAGAAAATTATGAGAACTTTTTAGAAGAAGTTGATGATACTTTTTTGAAAATTAAACAAAAGATATATGGAAGTGAAGTATTAGAAGTTTATGCATTTGATGATTATTGGGATTATTTTGCAAATAGGTTTAGAATAAAAATAGTTAAAAAAGAAAAAAAATATTTAAATATCACAGAAATTCCTTCTGCTGTTCAGTTTACAAAAGATAGAAATATCAAAAAATTATTATACTACAATGGAATGGACTACAATGTAGCACTTTCTTTATCTAGTAATTTAAATGTAGAAATCCTAGAAGACGATATTTTTGGTGATATCTGGCAATTAAACCTTATAAACTTCTCTCAAAATCTTTTTAAATAAGTATAAGTGATTTAATTATTTATTGTAAAAGTATATTTTTTATACGTACTTTTTATTTCTTCACACAACATAAAATATATAATTAGAATAAATAATAATTATAAAGTGTGGAAAATATTTTGAAAGATATAGTAAATTATAAAGGTATAAATATAAAAAAAGATTTATATCCAATCATTAAACATATAGAAGATGTTGATAAATATAAAGATGAATTAGGAACATTAAGTTCTTCTTGGGATATGTTAGCACTATTAGGTCAATTGGGTGATATAAATATTGATATTGGTAAAACAAAAGAGAATTTTTTAAATTTAACTTCTACTTTATTAAATCATTTAAGTGAAGAGCAAATAAAAAAAGTTACTCAAGAGATGAAGTTTAAGTCACAAGTTACTATTGATGTACTTATTAGAAACTTATTTGAAAGAACAGCTGACATTGGGTTTTTAGCTACAGATGATGATATTAGAAATTTTATTCAAGCTTATGTATCAAAATACAATGATGATAGTGTAATCTTAAGACAAAACATTCAAAAAAGATTTAAAGAGTATGTTTCTAAATATTCTGTTTATTTTGACATAGTATTACTTGATACTTATGGTAGGGTAATGGTAAGGCTAAATGATGAAATTAAAACTGAAAAAGTTGATTTATCATTTGTTCAAAAAGTTTTAAACTCAAATGAAGATTATGTTGAAACTTACAAATTTCATGATTTTATACCTCAATATAAAAAGTCATTAGTTTATTCATATAAAGTTACAAAAAACAATAATATAAACTCTGAAAATCTTGGTGTTTTATGTTTATGTTTTAGATTTACAGATGAAATGAATGGAATTTTTAATAATTTAGTTGATACAAAAAACAAAGAGTGTCTTACTATTTTAGATGAAGATGGTTTTGTAATTGCAAGTAGTGATAAAGATCATATAAGATTAGGAGCAAAACTTCCAATTGTATTAAATGAAAGTTATAAATTAGTATCTTATTGTGGACGAGATTATATAGCAAAGACTTGCAGTACAAATGGTTATCAAGGATTTAATGGTCTTAAATGGTATGGTCATATTATGATTCCTTTGGAATATGCATTTTTAAGTAATGAATTAGATTCAATAGAAGTTGATAATAATGTTATAAATGCAATGATGGGAAATGAACAACACTTTTCAAAAGAGTTAAAAGAAGTATTTACAAAAAGTAAAACTATTCAAGATAATCTAACAAGAGTTATATGGAATGGAAATATTGCTCAAAGTAAACTAAATTCAGTAAATAGAGAGTTCTCAAAATCTTTATTAAATGAGATTGGAATTACAGGGAATAAAGCAAACTCATCATTGAGTAATTTAAATCAAACAATAATCACTTCAATTCTAAAAGATAGTGAGTTTTTATCATCACTTGCAATTGATATTATGGATAGAAACTTATATGAAAGAGCAAATGATTGTAGATGGTGGGCATTAACTTCATACTTTAGAGAAGTAATGGATGATTATTCATCACTAGATTTAAATCAAGGTGAAATAAGTGCAATTTTAAAATATATAAATGACTTATATACAGTTTATACAAATCTAATAATTTTTGATAAAAATGGAAAAATTATAGCGGTTTCAAATAGAGATAATGAATATCTTGTTGGAAGAATTTTAACTCAAGATTGGGTTGAAAAAACTTTGAGTTTAAGAGATACATCAAAATATTGTGTTTCAAAGTTTGAAAAATCAAATTTATA
>JAHIWE010000138.1 GCA_018816105.1 bacterium
ATATTAATGATAAATAAATTTTATACATTATAAGCCATCCTAATATTTTTTAGATCATATATTATACTGTAAAATACTAGAATATAACTATATAATTATAAATAAAAATTATACTATAAGTGTTGGTTTATTTAATTATAACTTATAATTATTTAAAGCTTTGGGCCAGATTTCCAATGATTAACTGCCATCCATCAATTACTATAAAAAAGATAATTTTAATAGGTAAGGATATCATAACAGGAGGTAACATCATCATCCCTAATGACATTAAAATAGAAGCTACAATAATATCAATAACCAAAAATGGTAAAAAGATTAGAAAACCAATTTCAAAGGCAGTTCGAAGCTCACTTACAATGAATGCTGGCATTAAAAGTGTTAGAGGAACCGCATCTATATTTTTAGGATTTGGTTCTTTTTTTATTCTGTAAAATAGTGCAAGGTCATCTTCTCTTGTATTTTTTATCATAAACTCTTTAAAGGGTTTTATTCCTTTTTCAAAAGCTTCTTCATAACCTATTTTTTCATCCATGTATGGTTTTACACCATCTTCCCATGATTTCTTTGCATAAGGTTCCATAATAAAAATTGTTAAAATTAAAGCTAATGAAACTACTATTTGTGTAGGAGGTGTTTGTTGAAGCCCCATAGCTTGTCTAAGAAGTGAAAATACAATTATAATTCTAGTAAATGAAGTTACCATTAATATAAGAGTTGGTGCTAATACCATTAGCGTTAAAATAACTGCTATATTAATAGTTTTTACAAATTGTGCAGGTTCATTAATTGCTGAAACTGATAGATTAACTATTGGTGCAGTATCTTCAGCAAAGCCAAAAATAGTAAAAAGTAACAAGAAAATTATAATTTTCAAAAAAAATCCTATCTAAAAAATGAGTTTCATATTATCCAAAAAATCAACAAATAAAGATTAATCTTTACTTGTTATATATCCTAATTCATACAGTTTATCATAGATTTTACTAGTAATTTCACCTGTTGCTTCACCACCGTGTCCACCATGCTCTTCTAAAACTGTAACAACATATTGAGGATTTTTAAATGGTCCATAAGTTGTAATCCATCCATGTGATCTTTGATAATACTGTAGTTCACTCTCTTTCATTCTAACTTTTTCAGATTGGGGAATCGATACAACCTGTGCTGTTCCTGTTTTTGAAGCGATTGTTATTTGAGAATTTATATGTCTACTAGCTGTTCCTTTTTGCGCATAAGAAACATCAAACATACCTTTTCTCATAACATCTAAATATTCTTGAGGAATATCTACTTCTTTTGGTTCTTCATAGTTTGCTTTATAAAAATGTGGTTTTGGTAATTTACCAGTTGCCACATAACCTGTATATCTTGCTATTTGAATAGGAGTTACAAGCATGTTTCCTTGACCAATTGAAGTAATTACAGTTTCTCCTACATACCAAGGTTGGTTATATTTTTTCTCTTTCCAATCTTTATTTGGATTTACTCCAAAAAATTCATTTATTTGATCAATTCCTGTTTGCTGACCAAATCCTAATTTATCTAAGGTATGTGAAATTTTGTTTATTCCAATTTTCAAACTTCCTTTATAAAAGAAGTCATCACAACTCTCACTTATTGCTTTTCTAAAATTAACAACACCATGTCCACTTGATTTCCAACATCTAAAGTTTCTATTTCCAATAGTAATAGACCCAGAACAATTAACAGTAAAATTGTCTTTTATTCCATTATCCAAAAATGCTAAAGCAACTCCCATTTTTATAACAGATCCAGGAGGATATAAACCATTTATTATTTTATTTGTAAAAGGGTGATTAAAATCATTTCTCATTTCATTCCACTCTTTTACAGAAATTCCACGTGCAAAAATATTATTATCAAACTCAGGAAAAGATGCAGCTGAAAGAATTTCACCATTTCTTGCATCCATTACGACCACAGCACCACTTTTCCCTGTAAAAATTTCTTGAATATATTTTTGAAGTTTTACATCTAACGTGATTTTTATATTATTATCAATTGATGGTTCTTTTGAATCTAATATTTCTATTTCTTCATTTAAAGCATTTACTTTTACGTCTTTATGTCCCATTTCACCTTGAAGTTTTGTGTTATAAAACTTTTCTAAACCATTTTTCCCAATTATTCCATTGTATGAAGATAATTGATTATTTAAAATGTCAATTTTTGAAGCCTTTCCCACATATCCAATAATATGCGATGCTACTTCTTTTTGAGGATAATATCTTTTTGTTGATGATTCAATTTTTATACTCTCTTTTGATGATAAAATAGTATATTTAGAAAAAAACTCTTCATAAGGAATATATTCAATTATCTTTATAAAATCATGATTGTATGATGAATCTTCCCTTTTATACTCTTTAATTAATTTGTCTTTTTCATATTGAGGGAAATGTTTTACAATTAAATCAATAATTTTTTCTAATTCTTCTTTTTTCTTATGAGAACTTAAATGAGGTTTTATTAAAACAGCAAATCCCATTTCATTTATAGCTAATTTCTCGCCGTTTCTGTCTTCTATAATGCCTCTAATTGGTATTTTGTTAACTCTATTTATATAGTTATTTTTTGATAATTCTTCATAATAAGTATTTGACTTAATACTTAAAAAATATACCCGTGAAAGTAGAGTTATTGTAATTGTTAAAACTATTAAATAAACTACACTTAATCTTATGTTCAAAGAAAAGCTCCTAAAAATATTAAATCTATTATGGCATTTATAACCAAGACACCAAATATCTGTTCAGTTAATCCAAATGAAAGCGCCCACATTATAATCAATCCTATATAAAAAAATAGTATATATATAAAACTACTAGAAGAGTTATAAGATGCTGAATTTTCAGCACGGGGAAGAATAAATACATAAATAAATAAAGATAAAAGTGATAAAGAAAATGGTTTTAATCCTGTATTTATCTCTATAAATAAAAAAGCTAATATTACAAAAGTAAAAGAATAAAGATATCTTTTTCTTAAACATCTATAAAAAGCTGTAAATAAAATTCCAGCAAGCATTACGAGTAAAAAGTGAATTGAAGAAATAGTATTTATTGTTATTGCTAATAGTAGTACAATAAATAAGAAAATTGGATTATCTAAGTTGTTTCTTGTCATATGAATCTAATGTTGATTTTGATTAAATATCTATTATAGTATAAAAAATCTTACAGCAATATCAAAGTGTATTTGTACTTTTTTCTTTGATTTTATCATCATTTTGATTTTTATTATTTGATAAATCATAAATAAAAGAAAATATCTCAGCAACAGCTTTATACATAGATGCTGGAATCTCTTTGTCTATATCAATTTGTGATAAAAGTTCAATTAAATCTGCATCTTCTTTTATTGGAATATCATGCTCTTTTGCAATTTTTATAATATTATTTGCTGTTTCCCCTTTCCCTTTTGCAGTGATTTTAGGAGCATTGTCTTTTTCTATATCATATTTAAGTGCGATGGCTTTTTGAGTAAAGTTTTTATTTATATTTTCTTGCATTTTAGGCTCTTATATCTATACCTGAATTTATTGTTGTTTGATTATATCTGTTATTCATATAAACTTGAGCCGGTTTTTCAGATGATTGATTCTCTTCTTTTAAATCTAAAAGTTTAATATTTACAGGAATTAATTCAACACTATTTAGAGCAACTTTTAATTTTTGCATATTATCTCTAATTGCTGTTTTAAAGTGTTCTCTTTGGGCATAAATAGTCAAGTCAAGTTTATTTTTATCATATAAACCTAACATCAAATCAACTTTTCCAAAATCTTTTAATGTAAGATTAATTTGACAATAAAACTTATCTTCTTCTGTTTGTTTCATTGTAATATTTCCATCTTCTAGCATTTCCCAAAAAAATGGGAGATAAACATTATTTGAATTTGAAGCTAAAGAAGCTAGTTGATAATAATCTATTTGAGTTAAAAGTTTATCTATTTGCTTTGAAATATCCAAAGATTTAGCATCACCTTTTGAAGCTAGTTCATCTTGCATTTGTAATAAAACTGATTTCATATCATCTGAGATATTTGTCTTTGGATTTGCTAAATCTTTTATTAGGTTTTCTACCTTATCAACAAGTTTTAAAACATGGCTTTGGAGATTAGCATTGTTTGGATTTATACTTTCAAGACTCTCTTTTAATGAAGTTAATAAGGGATTTAAGTTAGAAGCAAAATTATTTGTAAATGTACTTATATTATTTTGTGTTAATAAACTAGGTGCATTTTCACCTTTTACAAATAGATTATCCATTTTTAAAAGATTTTCAAGTAAAGGCATAATATTTTTATTTTGTAAAACTGGATTTTGAACTAAGTCACTTTTAATTTGTGTTAATAACTCTTTTACTTGTGTTGTAATAGTTTCTTTACTTGGAATATTATTTTCAATTTTTGATTCAATAAAATTTCCTTCATTTATCATATTTTTAAGTTGATTTGTAAGAGTTGATAAGTTCTGAGTTTGAGGAGATGTTAAAGAGTTATTTAAATTTTGTAAAGCTGATGTTAGTGAATTTTGTATATTTTCACCCTTTAAAAATAAATTATCCATTTTTAAAAGATTATCAATTAATGGCAAAATAGTTTTATTTTGTAAAGTTGGATTTTGAACTAATTCATTTTTAATTTGACTTAATAACTCTTTTGCTTGTGTTGTAATTGTCTCTTTTGTAGCGGGAACATTATTTTCAATTTTTGACTCAATTAAACTTCCTTCATTTATCATACTTTTAAGTTGATTAGTAAGAGTTGATAAATTCTGTGTTTGTGGAGTTGTTAAAGAGTTATTTAAATTTTGTAAAGCTGATGTTAATGATTTTAAAGTATTGGCAGATTCAGGGCTTGTTGGATTTTGTATTAATTTATTTATTAATTCATTAACTTCTTTTGCTTGGGGTATATTTATATCTTTTATTAGATTTTGGATTTGATTTAAAATATTTTCAATTTTTGTATTTGGGGTTTGTGCCATTTTTGACTCTAAAAAAACACCTGATTTAGATATTTGCTCTTTTAGGGTATTCGCATCCATCTCTTGGATGTTCTTTAAAAAACTTTCTATTAAAGGTTTAAATTTTTGTAGATTTTCATCTTGTGAGATATTATCAATCAATGTACCTAAGGCATTTGAAACTGAGCCCATTTCTTTAAAAACTGTTGAGTTTTTTAGAACATTTTCTATAGCTGTATTTGATTTTGTTCCATTTTTTAAATTATCAAATAACTCTTTTAATACATCATTTACTGATGTTGAATTGTTTTTAATCATCTGCTCTAAACTTTTGGTATCGGCCTCTTTTAGAACCTCTTTTAAAACTTTGTTATCATTTGGTAAAAGTATATTTAATAATGTATTATTTGAAACTATCATTCAAAAGTATAACATATCTAAATATTAACTACATACTTTTTTAGTTATAATTTTTTTATGAAAAGAAGAACTTTTATAAAATTTAGCACAATTACAACAATACTATTTTCATCAAATATTACTATTGCTCGAACAATTACAAATGATTCTTTATTTGTATTGGATGAAGTCTTAAATATAATTTTTCCTAAAACTTCAACAATGCCAAGTGCAAAGGAGTTTAAAGCTCTAGAGTATTTAGTTGTAAATATTTCCCATAAAACCTTTGATAATGATGATAAAAGTTTAATAATTGATGGAACAAAAGATTTTATAAAAGCATTTCCTAATTTTTTAAATTTAAATAATCAAGAAAAAAAAGAGTTAATTTTTAGAATTATAAAAACAAATAATTATGCAAAATCTTGGGTTTCAAAACTCTCTTATTATGGAATTGAAGCTATGTTTAGCGACCCTATTTATGGTGGAAACTCAAATCAAATAGGCTGGATTAGTATTAATCATAATATTGGATATCCAAGACCTAGTAAAACTTATGGACAAAAAATATGATTTATGATGTTTGTGTTATTGGAAGTGGAGCGGGAGCTGGTCCTATTATTTATGAATTAAGTAAAATAGGTTTAAAGGTTTGTGTATTAGAAAAAGGTGATATTTATAATGAAAAGGATTTTTCAAAGGACGAAATAGCCCTTGTTAGACGTCCTATTTATACGCCAAAGCTAAAAGATGAATATCATACAATTGAAGAGTTTATAGATGGCTCTTGGCAAAAGTTTCCAACTTATGAAACAGCTTGGAGTTTTTGGAATGGAAATCTTTTAGGCGGTTCTTCAAATTTTATGAGTGGATATTTTCATAGATTAAAACCAAATGATTTTCGCCTTGCTTCAACTTATGGAATCCCTGAAAATTCAAATATAGTTGATTGGCCAATTTCCTATGATGATATGGAAAAATATTATGAAAAAGTTGAAAGAGTTGTGGGAGTTTCTGGCGAAGTCCAAGAATATGAATTTATGGAACCAAGAAGTACAAAAGATTTCCCATATCCTGCACTTCAAGAGAATAAAATCGTAAATCTAATAGATAAAGCTTGCGAAGATTTAAATTATAAAGTTATAAAAACTCCAAGGGCAATAATATCAAAACAAAAAGAGCATAGAAAACCTTGTTATTATTCAAACTATTGTGGTTCGTATGCTTGTTCTAGTGGAGCAAAAGGAAGTTCAAGAATTAGTTTAATAAAAGATGCACTTTTAACAAATAATGTAACAATAATCCCAAATGCTTTTGTAATAAAATTAAACACTTCAAAAAATAAAAAAATCACAAGTGCAGTTTATTAAAGTAAAAATGAAAATAAAAAAGAAATAAAAGCAAAACTTTTTGTTTTGGCTGCTCAAGCC
>JAHIWE010000013.1 GCA_018816105.1 bacterium
GATATTAAACTATCTGATAAATTAACGAGTCTAGTAAAATTACCACTAAATTTTAACATTGTAGAGGGTGATTTTGATATTAGTAATAATGAATTAACGTCACTTGAAGGAAGTCCAAAAAAAGTTACAGGAAGTTTTTTAGCACATAAAAATGAGCTAACATCATTAAAAGGTGGTCCAAAAGAAGTTGGAGGAAGTTTTATTGTTTTGCATAATAATATAACTTCATTACAAAATGCCCCATCTTTAGTAAAAGAAGATTTTATATGCTCTCATAATCCATTAAGAGATTTAGATGGTTTAAATACAGTTATTGGATACGTTTTTTCAGGTGTATATATCCCTAAATTAAAATGTCAAAAATATAATTATAAGGGAATTACAACTTATAAATATCCAGGTGATTTGGTAATGAAATATTTAGACCAAGAGTATATTTCATTAACTGATGAAGAAAAAACATTTGAAGCAACTAAAAAGAATTTAGAAAAAGTAGTTAAAAAAATGCTACATGCAGGAACTTTGACAAAAGATATGGTAACGGATTCTTTAATAAAGAATCTTACTAAATATCAATTAGATCAGTTAAAAACAAAAGTTTTGTGGATTAAATACCCTCCTGCTGAAGAAAATAGTGATGTTTTAACAGAGGATGATATTATGAAATTAGCCTTTGAACAAGAGATATAAGAAGAATAATTAAGTCTTTACTATACTTTTTTAGGTATAATCGCGAAATCAATACGTTAAGTAAATAAAATAAATGGAGAGAATTATATTATGGTTCAAACTGTCAATCTTAAAAAAGCTTTTGGTGCAAGAGTTTTATTTCAAGACATAAATTTAAAATTAGACACGGGTAAAAGATATGGTTTAATTGGTGCTAATGGTGCTGGTAAAACTACATTCTTAAAAATATTATCAGGTCAAGAAGATGCAACTGAGGGTGAAGTACAAGTTCAAAATGGTAAAAAAGTTGGAACTTTATCACAAAATCAATTTGCCTATGAAAATAACACTATTTTTGATGCGGTACTTTTAGGAAATAAAAGATTACATGATGCAGTAAAAGAAAAAGAAGAACTTTATATGAGTCCTGAATTTACTGATGAAATCAATGATAGATTAGCAGAGCTTGAAATCATTTGTTGTGAAGAAGATCCAACTTATGAATATGATGTAAAAATTACTAGAATTTTAGAAGATTTAGGGTTTCCTGCTGCTGAACATCAAGAATTAATGAGTACCTTAACAGGTGGAGATAAGTTCAAAGTTTTACTTGCTCAAGTTTTATATCCAAAACCTGATGTTCTATTTTTAGATGAGCCTACGAATAACTTAGATATCGCAACTATTGGTTGGCTAGAGAATCAATTACAACACCATGATGGAACAATGGTTGTAATTTCTCACGATAGACACTTTTTAAATGCAGTTTGTACACATATTTTAGATGTTGACTTTAAACAAATTAGAGAGTTTACAGGAACTTATGATGATTGGTATATTGCTTCAACGTTAATTGCTAAACAAAATGAGAAAGATGTTGGAAAAAAACTTAAAGAAAAAGATGAATTAGAAAAATTTATCGCTAGATTTAGTGCAAATGCTTCAAAAGCAAAACAAGCAACATCTAGACAAAAACAACTTGATAAACTTGATGTTGGTTCAATTCAAGTATCAAGTAGACGTGATCCATCTATTATCTTTAAACAAAAAAGAGAAGTTGGTAAAGAGTTATTAACAGTTAAAAATATCTCTAAGTCTTATGATGGAGTAGTTGTTTTAGATGATATCAATTTTACAGTTGATAAAGGTGATAAAATAGCACTAATTGGTACAAATGGTATTGGTAAAACAACTCTATGTGAAATTTTAGAAGGAAATCTAAAAGCTGATAGTGGTGAAGTTTTATGGGGTGCAACTATTCAAAACTCATATTTCCCTCAAAATGCAACTGATATTATTGAAGGTGATGTAACTTTATACGATTGGTTAAGAAATTGTGATAGAGATGCTGATATTTCAGAAATTAGAAATTGTCTTGGTAGAATGTTATTTAACGGTCAAGAGCAAGAGAAAAAAGTTACTTCTTGTTCAGGGGGAGAAAAACATAGAATGATGCTTTCTAAAATTATGTTAGAGCAGGGAAATTTCTTAGTTTTAGATGAACCAACAAATCACTTGGACTTGGAAGCTATTATTGCTTTAGGTGAGGGATTACTTGACTATGCTGGTTCTGTTATTTGTGTATCACACGATAGGGAACTATTAGATGCATTTGCAAATAGAATTATCGAAATTCAACCAGGTGGAACTATCGTTGACTTCAAAGGAAGTTATGAAGAGTATATTGAGTCTAAAGAGGCTTAATATTTCTCTTTGAGATAAAAAAAGGGGAAGATGTAAAAATCTTCCCCTTTTTTATTGATTTTATAATACTAATTATTTAGAGTGTCTTGATGACATTCTAATTTCTCTTCTTTGAATAGCATCGTTATATCTTCTTTTATCATCTTCAGTTACTAAATCAAGTTTAGGAACAGGAGCTGGTTTGCCAGCTTCATCAACTGAAATCATTGTAAAGTAACAAACATTTGTATTTTTAATAGTGTGATCTTTTATATCTTCTGAAATTACTTTAATACCAATTTCCATAGATGTTCTACCCGTATAATTTACTGAAGCATGGAAAGTAACAAGAGAACCAATTTTTATAGGATCTTTAAATAAAACCATATCTACTGATAATGTAACAGCATACATACCTGTATATCTAGCTGCACAAGCGTAAGCAACATGATCTAGCATTTTTAAAATTTCACCACCATGAACGTTTTTACCAGAAAAGTTAGCTTTATCTGGAGTCATTAACATAGTCATTGTTAGAGATTTTTCTCTTTTTACTTCTTCACTCATTTTTAAACCTTGTGTTATAATTATTGAAATATGCCCTATTATAAAACAAAATAGTAGTATAAACGTAGCAATTTAGCTAAATAGTTTGGGAGAATATAAAAATATGGAAAAAAGTAACATTTTTTCCTTTTAAGAAAGATAGTTATATGAAAAAATATAACTATCTTGATAATAATTATTAAGTATAAAGAATTATTTTATAATATGCCCAACAAATTTTGACATATTATTTAGAATTTTTTCACCACGTCTAAATCCTAAACCACAAGCTTCATATGCAAAAAATACTCCAGCTTGGTAAGAATTACCATCTTTATCTGTTGGAAGTTCAACATATTCTTGATAAATTGCCTTATGACCTTCATAATCACCATCTGTTTGTACATCAATACTTCCATCATTATTTATAATTTTAGTATTAGCACCTTCTCTTCCAAAACATCTTTTTTCAACTTGTTTTTTGTTTTCTAAAGGTTCAAAAGATGTTTCTAAAAGTAATGGGTGATTTGGATATAAGTCCCATAAGACTTTCATAAATCCTTTTGATTGAAACATAAGTGAATATGCAGGATTAAATATGATAGCTCTTTTTTCTTTTATGATTTCTGTTAAAATTAATGCTAATTCACTCTCTTCAATAGCGATATTTTCCCAAGGAATAAGTTTAAACCAAAATTCAAAACTCTCTTCATCTTTAAAAATACCATCATCATTAAATTGAACATTTTCTATAAACTCAAAATCTGTATTAAATCCAGCTTCACTTGCAATATGCTCTAAAAGTTTTGTAGTATTTATATCTTCACTTGAATTAGAAATTGAAGAGAATAATATCTTCCAACCTAAATTTGCATAATACTCTTCAAACTTTTCAACATCAGTATCAAGTGTGATGATTCTTTTAAAGTTATCTTTTAAAGCCTCATAAAGATTATTAAATTGACTAGCTTCATCTAATCCATTTGCTTTTAACATTGCCCATTGAATAATAGCTGTTTCAAATAGTGAAGTTGGAGTATCTGCATTAAATTCAATTAATTTAATAGGTTTTCCATCAATTCCTCCTGCTAAATCAAATCTTGAATATAAGTGCCAATGAACATCATTTTCCCAAGACTCTTTTATCATTTCTATTAGATTAAAAGGAATATTTATTTCATGAAACAAATCATTATCAATAACATATTGTCCAGCTTCGGCAAACATATCATATAACTCATTACAAGCCTCATAATAAGCATTTGCTTCTTCTTCATTAATAACTACAATTTCATCACTTACATAAGATGAATTATCAGCATCTGTATGCCATACAAATCCAACTGATTCTAAATATTCATCTGTTAATGGTTTTAATTTTTCTAATTTCATTTATCCCCCAAATCCTGAGCTTTTTGAGCCAAAGCTTGAAGATGATTTTGCTGGAGTTGAAGAGTTATTCCCTCCAAAGAATCCACTTTTTTTAGCACCTGAACTATTAGCTCCTGAAGTTGCAGGAGTTTTTGAAAACGAACTTTGAGATTTACTATAAGTTTGAGGTGATTTATATTGAGTTTGTCTTTGATTTTGAAAATTCTGATTGTTAAATAATTTATTACCAAGCCAAGAACCAATCATTGCACCTGCAATTGAAGATAATAATACTCCACCAAGACCCATACCACCACTACTTACTTCCTCATTTGGGTTTGTAAGAGGTGAAGTTCCTGCATCTATTTTTTTCTCTTCTTCTTTAACTAATTTATCTATTTCTTCTTGAGTTAGAATTCGCTCAGTTCCATCAGGTTTTCTTAAAACAACTGTTGTTTTTGAAGCTGGGAATTCATCGATAATTGCATATTTACCATCGGCTGATTCTTCTACAACTACAAAGGCATTTTGTTTTTGACTAGCATTTGAAAAAGCATCACTTTGCCCTTGATTTTGTTGATTGTTCTTTGAACTATCATCTCCACAACCTACAAGTCCAACCACCAAAAGTGCACCTAATCCACCAACCATTGCATAATCTGATATTTTTTTAATATGATTTCTTTTTTTCAATTTTCAACCTTTTCTTAATATGCTTTAAAATTTTTTGTATTTTATTATGTCTATTTTAGAAATTGAGACATTATATCAAATTGATGTATAATAATCAAAAGTTGTTTCTATATTTATTAAAGAGTTCTTATATTCTTTTACTTTTTAAATAAAAATTTCATTTATTTGTTTCTTTTTATCCTAGTTTAAAATAATTTTAATATTTACCTTGTGAAGTGGATCACATTTCACGTCACAGTTTTTATGAATAAAAAACATTTTTTGTGACGCTAGATGTGACATCAATTTGTTAGAATTAAAAAAAAACAAAGGTGAAATTATGTTTTTAGCAGTAAATATCCTATATTTATTAATTTGTTTGTTTATTTCCTTTTTAATACATAATTTTATAAAAAATAAAAAATTAACTATAAGTTTATTTTTATTTTTAGTATTTGTACCTTTTTGGGATTTGATTTTGCAAAAGGGAGTAATAAATTATTATGAAGCTTTTTTGATGCAGCCAAAAGTTTATTCGTATCCACAAAAAGATGATAATGGAAAAATAGAAAGTTTAGCAGCTGTTTCTTTGTTTGCTAATAGTTCTTCAGATTGTTTATCTAAAATAGAAAAATTTGAAAAACTAAAAAAACAATTTCCAATAAATACGGTATTAGAGATTTTTTTAGAGGATCCTACAAAACAAAAGTTTAATAATAAATTTGGTTATACAAGAATAAATCTTGATGAAAATGATATAAGTTATCAACAAATAAATGATGAAAGTGAATTTATATCTAGATATCAGATACTTGCAGAAGAAAAAGATTTTTTTGTTTATAAAACAATAAACGTTAAAATTTGGGATGATAGAAAGAATATACTTTTAGGAGAAGGTCTTAAGTTAGAGATTCCATTAAAAAACAATAGTTTTAGAAATAAATATTTATTTTGGGAGAAAAAAAATAAAGAAGAAAATATATATACCTCAGATAATTATGGTCTATTATTTAAAAAAATATTTGGTTTTAACTTTAATACATAAATATAAGTCTAAATTATTTTAATATCATTATTTTATAATTTATTGAGTATAATGAAATAAATTAATAATGGACTTTCTGGGTGTTTGTAATACGAACTATATTTTTGATATTAATTATATACTGTAATATATATGCAAATATTATAACAATTGATGATCAAACAAAATCAATTAATTTATTAAAAAATTCTGAAGTTTATATTGATAAAAATAGAAATTTTAAAATTGATAATGTAAAAATATTAGATGATTTATTTAAAATAAATAAAAAAGATACCTTATCTTTTGGGTATTCTCCTGAATTTGATGTATGGGTAAGATTTACTTTACAAAATAATAGTGACAAAACACTAAGTAGAATTATAGAGTATAACAATTCTCTTTCGACAAATATAGAATTTTTTGACCCTAGCAAAAATTATCAAAGTCAAAAAGATGGTTTATTAGTCGATAAAATTCAAGATAATTTAGCCATTAATCCTATTTTTAGAATAGAAATAAATCCAAATGAAAAAATCACATATTATTTAAAAGCTTCATCTCATATTACTACATTGATTATAAACTTGAAATTGTGGGATGAAGAGAGTTTTTATGCCAAAGAGATAAAACATCAAATTATTCTTTCTTTATTTTTTGGTGCGATGCTTATTCTTGGTATATATAATCTCTTTCTTTACTTTTTTACAAGAGATCTTAGTTATTTGTATTATGTAATTTATATATTTGGTCTTATTATTCATCATTTAATGTACACAGGTATTGCTAATGCTTATTTTTTAAGTTCAAATAGTATGATAATTATTGTTGGTTTAGCATCTTTAGTTGTGGCTATTCCTATATATGCTTTAGGATTGTTTACAAAAAGTTTTTTACAGACAAAACAATATCCAAAATTTAATAGAATTTTAAATATCTTTTTAATACTAATTCCTTTATCTATTATTTTCTTTTTATTTACAGAGGATTTTGATAAATATAGAAATATACTAACTATGCTTTTTTTAGTATTTTTAATGATTATTACACTATATGCAACGATAAAAAAGAATAAACAAGCATACTTTATACTTTTTGGATGGTTTATCTTCTTGTCTTCTGGAATGTTAATGTATCTATCAAGTGCGGGAGTATTTGATATTGCTCAATATTTTCCTTACCTTATTGAAACTTCATTTGTTATTGAAGCAGTTATTTTTTCAATTGCTTTGGCAAATAGAATTACTAATCTACAAAAAGATAAAAATGAAGCAAATCAAAAGTTGATTATCCAACAAGAAAATGAAACAAAAAGATTATCAAATGAAGTTTTTTTAAGAACAAGTGATTTAAAAACAGCATTGGATGAAAAAGAACTTTTATTAAAAGAACTAAATCATAGGGTTAAAAATAATATGCAAACGATTGTTTCCTTGATACGATTGCAAAGTGATGAAATAAAAGATGATAAATTAAAAGATATTTTACTTACAATCCAAAATAGAATCAATGCAATGGGGCATTTGCATGAGTTATTGTATCAACAAGAAAATATTGCTTATATAGATGTGTATGAATATTTTGATATTTTGATAGAGGAAGTAAAAGATAGCTATGATACCTATATAGATATTTATCTTGATATTAAAACTAAATTAAAAATGGAACATGCTATTTATTGTGGGCTTATAATAAATGAACTTATAACAAACTCATTTAAATATGCATTTCCAAATAAAGAAGGTAATATTTTCGTGTCTTTGAAAAAAGAAAGAGATACTATTTTCTTGGTAGTAAAAGATGATGGAATCGGTTATGAAAAGGAGAATAAAATTTTTTCTTTGGGATTAACACTTGTGAATACTTTAGCTATTAGTCAGTTAAAAGGAAAAATAAATATAGAATCAAAAAATGGTGTTTTAACTACAATTCAATGGAAAGAAGATGAGTAAAACAAAAATACTTATCGTTGAAGATGAAAGTATTGTTGCTCTTGATATTAAAAGGATTCTTTTAAACTTAGAATATGAAGTTACTGATACGGCAAATGATTATTTTACAGCGATAAGTAGTGTTCAAAGTAATAAACCTGATATTATTTTTATGGATATAAATCTAGGTAAAGGTAAAGATGGAATAGAAACAGTTGAAGAAATCCAAAAAAATGACAATATTCCAATAATCTATATAACAGCATATAGTGATGAATTTACAATTAAAAGAGCCATAAAAACTAATCCTACTGGCTATTTACTCAAACCTTTTAAAAAAGAAGAAATAAACTCAATAATTTTGCTAACTCTATATAAATTAAATCAAATAATTGATATTAGTTTTAACAAAGATAATGCATATTATAACCTTGGTTGTGATTATTATTATGATTTAGCAAATGAGATACTTTTTTATAAAACAAAAGCTATAAAACTAGGAGTAAAAGAAAAAAAACTCTTGACAATTCTTATTGAAGCTAAAGGACAAATAGTCTCTTTTAGTGAATTGGAATATTTACTTTGGCCTGATTTCCCAATATCAGATAGTACTTTACGTACACTAGTTTATCGATTAAGAACTAAACTAGAATATAAAATAGTTGAAACTATTCCAAGCATAGGATGTAAAATTGTAAAATCCCCATAATATAAAAATAACAAAAAAATGTGACGCCAAACGTGACGCATCTTTATTAGAGTTTGTCCTAAAAAAGGACAAACGATGGCTAACATAAACAAAAACATCTCACTACTTCAACTTGAAAATTTCCTTCAAGAAAATATCCAAAAAAGACTAGATTATCTACCAAAAAGTTTTTACAATCAACAAAAATTTGCATTAGAAATATTTCAAAAAAGAATATTTTTGGAAAGTATTATTGAAGAAACCATAAGTTTTAATAAAAAATTATCTTGGAATGAAAAAAACAAAAATCTTGGACTTACTAAAACAGCAGAAGATTTAATAAAAGTTTTTAAACTTAGAAGTGATGTATTTACCGAAATAAATTATCAAAATGAATTCCCAGATATTATAGAAGGATTAAATTTTGATGTATTTGATAAAACATCAGCAGTTATATTTTATAAAAACAATAAAGAAATATCTGGGACAATTAGGCTTATTTTTGATTCAAATAATAAATTGCCATCTGAAGATAAATGTTCATTTGATGATATGCGACAGAAATATAATTGTATAGGAGAAATATCTAGAAATATTGTCAAAAATAGGGGAGCTGGACTAAATCAAGAATTTAAATATCTCATGTGTGGAATTTACAATATTTTTATAAATAATAATATTGATATGGCTTTATCTGGTATCAAAAAAGAGCATTTAAAATTGTTTGAAAAACTAGGAGGTGTTAAAGTGTATAGAGAGTTGGATTGTTATGGAAGTTTTGAAACACCATGTTCAATAATTTCTTATGATCCAAAAGATGCCTCTAAATTTTTTAAGAAGGTATTTTTAGAAGAAAAGATTTAGTTTTAATTTCTGTGACGCAATATGTGACGGGATGATGTTATGATATTAAATAAAATAAATAAAGTGAAACCATGAAAAAAACAAAAATACTCATAGTTGAAGATGAAAGTATAGTTGCTTTAGATATGAAAAGAGCATTGGAAAGTTTTGACTATGAAGTTACTCAAACAGCTACTAACTACCATAGTGCAATAAATAGTGTTTTATCAAATCGACCTGATTTAATTCTTATGGATGTAGATTTAGGAACAGGAAAAGATGGTATTGAAACTGCTCAAAAAATAAAAACATTTGAAAATATCCCAATAATATTTGTAACAGCATTTTCTGATGAAGAAACAATAAATAGAGCTATTCAACTTGATCCAGTTAGTTATCTAATTAAGCCCTTTAAAAGAGAAGAATTAAAATCAAATATTATGCTAGGACTGTATAAATATAATAATCATTCTAATGCTTTTACCGAAGAAGATATTATTCATCTAGGAGAAAACTATTATTTTGAGAAAGAAAAAAATAGACTATATTTTAAAGCATTAAATATAAAACTTGGAAGAAAAGAAAAATTATTTCTAAAAGTACTAGTAGAATCAAAAGGTCATATTGTACCTTTTGAGGATATCGCATATATGATTTGGGGTACAAATAGTATCTCAAATAGTACTTTACGTACTTTGATTTATAGACTCAGAGCTAAGCTTGAACATAAACTTATTGAGACTATCCCTAATGTTGGTTGTAGGATTTAGTATGTTGGTGTTTAGAGATAATAAATATAATTACTTACTTTATTTTTTATAAAGTATTTTGAACATTAGCTGCTGATAGCTTATAAACAACAATGTACTAGATAGGTTGGAACGTCGTGGAAAGTGTAATTTCACATGTGGAATCATTTAAAAGAATTTCATTACAATATACTTACGTGTGATGGGATGAGTGGTTTGGATTTGAATTAATCAAAAGGAGAAAAAATGTCAGGAAGTAGTTCAAGTGGAAGGTCATATACTGGATCAGGTGGAAATATATTTACTTCAGGAGGAAGTGGTAATACTGGTGGAAAAACTAAAAATTGTTCAACATTAAAAGGAAAAACAATAATAATGAGTCCGAATATGACATATTTTATGTCAGCTTTTGTTGGGAGTCAATTAGAAGTAATAATAGTTAATGAAACTGTAGCTTTAGTAAATAAATTAGGTGATGAAGTTGGTTCAATAAATCCTTCATGGATTGTTGATTTAATTGAGTGTCTAAAAAAAAGGAATAAGTATTTAGCAACTATAGTAACAATAAATGGTGCTGCAATTGAAGTTTTCATTGAAAGTGTGTAAGGAGAAGAAAATGATAAATATTATAGGAGGCTTTTATAAAGAATTATGTTTATATCCTGAATGGGATTATCATTATGGTTCAGGTGGAAGAGCTTCAGCAATAGTTTCTGGATTATGCTCTGATGTTTGTTTTTATACTTATATTCATGATAATAAAATAAAGGATATTAAACATTTTTCAGAAATTTTTAATATTAAACTTAGTTGCTTTTCTTCTTCAGAAATAATTAATTTTGAATATTATCACTCTTTGTCTGCACCAAATATCCATACTTTTAATAATCCTATACAATTTCAGAAACAATTGAATATAGAAGGAGAAATAGTTATTTGTTATGGAATGATGGAAGCACCAAATCCTGTAATTAATTCAAATTATTTAATCTTTGATCCTCAATCAGAAAATAATCCATCTTTAGTATTTGATAATGGTTCTTTTTTTAATCATTTAGCAATAATAATGAATGTTGAAGAAGCAAAAAAATTTACAGGAAAAGAGGATATTGATTTTATAGTAAAAATTTTCTTCGAAAAATCAGATAAATTAGAAGTTTTAATTTTGAAAGATGGTCCTTTTGGAGCTTATTTATATTATAAGAATGAATTTTTTTACATACATGCATATGAGACTGAAAATGTATTTAAAATTGGTTCCGGTGATGTATTTGTTGCTGTTTTTGGGTATTTATGGGCTAAAGAAAAATTAGAGCCTATTGAAGCAGCTCAGAAAGCTTCTTTAGCAACTGCAATGTATTGTAATAATCAAATTCTACAAATAAATAGAAGTAATTTAGATAATTTAGAATCATTTAAAAAAATAAAAATTGATAAAACTAAGTTTGATAAAAAAATATATTTAGCAGGGCCATTTTTTACTATGGCTGATCGTTGGCTAATTGAAGAAGCAAAATTTCAACTTGAAAAGTTTGGAGCAAATGTTTTTTCTCCTTTACACGATGTAGGTTTTGGAAAGTCTGATGTAGTTGCTAAAGAGGATTTAAAAGGTGTTGATGAATCAGATATTTTATATGCAGTACTTAATGATTATGATCCGGGGACTATTTTTGAAGTAGGGTATGCAATTTCTAAAGGAATACCAGTCGTTATATTTATAGAAAACAAAACTCCAATAAATATGACAATGTTTGAAGGTTCAGGTTGCATTATAGAGAGTGATTTTTCTACTTCTATCTATAAAGTGATTTGGGAAGTGGCTAGAACAAAATGACAGCATTACTTTTGTCTGGAGGAATTGATTCTATTTCCATCTTATATTGGAAGAAACCTGATATTGCATTAACAATTGATTATGGACAAAATTCTTCAAAAGCAGAAATAAATGCTGCCAAATACGCATGTGAAGTATTAAATATTAAACATTATGTATTAAGTATTGATTGTTCTGAATTAGGTTCTGGTGATTTATCTGAAAATATGATTGCTCATGAATTAGCACCTCATAGCGATTGGTGGCCATTTAGGAATCAGCTTATAATCACTTTTGCAGCAATGTATTTACTTAAGTTTAATGTAAAAAAAATCTTAATAGGTTCATTGAAGCCTGATGAACAATTTAAAGATGGTACAGATGAATTTACGAGACTTATTAGCAAACTAATATCTTTTCAAGAAGGAGGAATATCTATTGAAGCACCAGCAATAGGTATGTCTAGTATTGAGCTTATCGAAAAATCAAATATACCTTTGTCTTTATTATTATGTGCACATTCCTGTCATAAAAAAAATATTCCATGTGGTTCTTGCAGAGGTTGTAATAAATATTTATCTGTAATTGATAAAGTCTATGAAAAATAAAAAAAGGAATTTTAATGATTGATTATAGTAAAAAAATTACTTATTTAAAAAAAGAAAGAAATACCCATGAAAATATTAACTGGGCAACGGAGAGTAATCGAGGAAGAATTGTGAATTCGCCAGCGATAAGACGACTTCAACAAAAAACACAAGTTTTTCCATTAGAAATTAATGCTGCAGTTCGAAGTAGGCTAACACATTCATTAGAAGTTCAACAAAATGCAAGGTATTTAGCACGTACTATTCTTGAAAAGATTGAAAAAGAAAATAAAATAGAAGAATATAAACTTAATGGTTTAGAACACTCATTTGTTTCATTGGTAGAAATGGCAAGTTTAATGCATGACATAGGTAACCCTCCTTTTGGTCATTTTGGCGAATTAGCAATTAATGAATGGATGAATGAAAATATAATAAAATGTTTTAAAAACTCTATAGGAAAAATACCTAAAAAATTTAAAAACTTAAAGAAAAAATTATTGGCTGATATTTCAAACTTTGAAGGTAATGCACAAGCTATAAGAATTGTTCATACATTACAAGATTTAAATTTGACATATTCTCAAACTGCTTCTATTTTAAAATATACACGTGTAGCATATGATAAGAAACTTAGTAAAAATAATGAATATAGTTATTTACAAAAGAAGCCAGGTTATTTTTTTAGTGAAGAGGATTTTGTAAATGAATTAATTTCAAAATTAAATATAAATAAAGGGTGTAGGTTTCCTTTAACTTATATAATGGAAGCAGCCGATGATATATCATATGGAATTGCAGATTTAGAAGATGCCGTTGATAAAGGAATTTTATCATTAAAAAAGTTATATGAAAGTATAAAAAATGAAGCAGAGAAATTTGGAGAAAAAGGAAAGTATATACAAGAAATAGCTGAAAAGATATATAGTGAAGTAAAAAATGAAACATATATTAAAGTTAACACTTTTATTGTGAATTTTAGAGTTAAAATAGCAAATGAACTTATAAGTTTTGCTTCAGATATCTATCTTAAAAATCATCATGATATATATCACGGTAGATATAATAAGGCTTTACTTGAGGATAATGATACAAAGTATGATATTGCCTTAAAAGTACTTAAAAATGTTGCAATTAAACATGTTTTTAAAAACTCAGAAGTTGAAGCACTTGAATTAAAAGGTAAATTTGTAATCAAAGGTTTATTAACTTGTTATAAAGAAATATTAATAATTAAATATGATGATTTTCTTTTAATTTTTAATGATGAAAAAAATGACTATCCTTCAACATCAAGATTATTTAGAAGATTATCTAACAAGCACATAAATGCTTATTCAAAATCAATTGAAAAATTAAAAAAACAAAACTTGAAGAAAACAGAGTTTAATATGTATGAATGGTATTATAGAGTACGACTACTAATTGATTTTATTAGTGGGATGACTGATGAATATGTAATAAAAGAATATCAAGAATTATCTGCAATTAAATAAAGGAATGAATTATGAAATTAAATAATCAAGAGTTATATGATCTTTTAAAAGAAAAAGGTATAGAAAATTTTTTTCATGCAAATACTTTAACAACATCTTTAACTTTTTTAGAAAATAAAGGACTAATGTCTAGAGGTTTAATAGAGAAAAAGGCTTTACAACAAACAGAACAAAGTTCAGATGAAATTGATAAAAAGTTTAATGTATGGGATGATATATTTTTAGATATTATAGATTTACATGGATATTTTCCTAGGCAAAACTTATATGGTCCTATTTTATTTAGATTTAGTATAGAATTTTTAAAAGATAATTTATTTGATATTTGGGTTACTAAAAATAATCCAATATATTGGAATGATAATGATTCAGATGTGGATAAATATTTTCAAAGTGTTAATGAATTGAGAGAAACATGGGATAAATATGAAATGCAAAGAAAAATGTTCACTCTTAAAAATAATTCAACACCTGTTTTATTTAATTATTTAGAAAAAATTCTTCTTGATGATCCTCGTGTAAAAATTATAAAAGACTCTATTGTATTAAGTGATAAACTACAGGAAGAATTGAAACAAGTTATTGATAAAGAGATAATTTCTAAAGACTTATTTGAATGGAGAGAATGTAGTTTTTGTTATTGTAAAGACAATTATTTAAAATTACCTATTAGCGAATTAAAAAGACTCTTTCTTAAGGAAATAAAATGAACTTATCTAAATCCCTATACACAAAAGGCATCCAATGTCCCAAAGCACTTTGGCTTAAAAAATATAAGCCAAATGTACTAACATCACCTGATGAGTCAGCTCTTGCCGTATTTGATACTGGAAATATTGTAGGAGACTTTGCTTGTAATATTTTTCCTAATGGAAAAGAAGTGCCATTTTCAAAAAACTATGATGAGATGATAGCTATTACAAAACAGTGGCTTGAAAATGGAGTTGAAAATATCTATGAAGCTACTTTTAACTTCTTTGGTATTTTGGTTATGGTAGATATTTTGACTATTCAAAATAATGAAATTTCTATTTATGAAGTCAAAAGTTCCACAGAAGTAAAAGATATATATTTACATGATGTATCTATTCAGTATTATGTACTTAAAAACTTGGGTTTCAAAATAAAAAGTGCAAATGTTATTCATATAAATAATGAATATATTAGAAGTGATGAATTAGATATAAGTCAACTTTTTAAGATAGTTGATGTTACAAATGATGTTATATCAATGCAATCAAATATTCCAAATATTTTAAAAGAGTTTGAAAGATATTTAGAAGACAGAGAGAATGAACCAAACATAGATATAGGTAAACATTGTAATAATCCATATGAATGTGATGCAAAAAATTATTGTTGGAAAATTCAAAGACAAATACCTGATTATTCTATATTTAATATTTTTAATCTTGGAAGTAAAAAACAAGTTGAACTTTATGATAGAGGTATTATAAATATAGATGATGTACCACATGACTTTGGTATGACTTCTATTCAAGCACAAGCAGTTGAAAACTATAAATCAAATATAACCTTTATAGACAAAGAAAATATTAAATCATTTTTACAAAATTTAACTTACCCAATTTACCACTTAGACTTTGAAACATATCAACAAGCCATTCCTTTATACAAAGGCTTAAAACCATTTGAACAAATACCATTTCAATACTCACTTCATATAGAGTATGAAGATGGAACATTAAAACATAAAGAGTTCTTAGCCCAAGATGGAGTTGATAGTAGATATGAACTTGCACTTAAACTTTGTGAGGATATACCAAGTGATGTAACTGTATTAGCTTATAACATGAGTTTTGAAAAAGGTGTGATAAAAAAACTTGCAAATTCTTATCCTGAACTTGAAAATCACTTATTAACTATAAATGAAAATATACAAGATTTGATGATCCCTTTTCAAAAGAAATGGTATGTAACACCAAGTATGCAAGGAAGTTACTCTATTAAGTATGTATTACCTTCACTAGTTCCAGAGTTTGAAAAATCCTATAAAGAACTAGATGGAGTACAAAATGGAAACCAAGCTATGAATGCTTTTGCAAATATGAGTAAATTAATTGAAACAGATAAACAAAAAATGAGAAAATCACTTTTAGAGTACTGCAAACTTGATACTTTGGCGATGGTGAAGATATTAGAGATATTAAAAAAAGTTTGAAATAAATCTAGAAAAAGGTATACTTTTTTCTAGAAAATACAAACAACTATAATATTAACAATAAAAAAAGAAAGATTACTAATGATAGATTACAGTAAGAAAATTACACTAGATAGAGAATTTTATCCTTCAAAAACTATGGATATATCAATAGAAAGCGATAGGGGAAGAA
>JAHIWE010000139.1 GCA_018816105.1 bacterium
ATATATATACACTTATTTATAATATAACTAAATCTATATTTTATAAAACTATTTTTGACCCTGCTGATATAATTGCTGTTTCAGATCTAAGAATTAAACCTGAATTAAATCCAATAATATTCTCTTTGTTAAAAGCATTTCTTTCCTTAGCAGAAAATCCACCTTCACAACCAATAACTAAAGTTTTAATTTCATCTTTTTTATCATCGATACAAATTTGTGAAAAATCTAAAAAATATGTATCATCATTTTGTTTTATGAAAGTATCAAGATTTTTACAAATATCAAGTTTAATAATATTAGATCTTCCACATTGACAAGAAGAGTTAATTAAAATTTTCTCTAACTTCTCAATATTTATTTTGAAATTCTTTTGGGAAAAATCACTATATATAAAAGTGATTTTATCAATTCCCATTTCATTTAAAGAAGGAATATATTTTTCTATTGTTTTAGGATCAATTACACACCATCCTAAATGTAGTTTCTTATCATTTAAAAGAATTTTCTTTTCAGATGAAATTAAATTTAGAATAGCTCTTTTTTTATCTATGAAATTTATTTTATATAAGTAAAGATTTTCATCCTTTAAATTTCTAAAATAAATCTCATCATCAATTTTATGACGTCTTGCTTTTAATAAATAATTATAAACTTCATCTTTTATTTCAAAAATATCTGTTCCACAAAATTCATCATAAGTAAATTGCATTAAAATACCTTAGAGATAATATAAACAGCAACAATTACTGATATTTCAATTGTGTATATTTTTCTTGCATATGCAAAAAAATCATTTTGTAACTCAACTTGATCATGTTTAATAACTCTCATTTTTTTATATCTTTTAATTTCAATAACTAATAGAAAAATTGATGCAGGTATCATTAGAGCAATTGTAAAACTAAATGTTTGTGCATAAAAAGCAACAATTGTTCCTGTATAAATAACTATAGCATTTGTTAAATGGTATAAAGGTGTTAAGAATTTTAATCTTTTTGCTAAAACAATAAAATTCTTTTCTCTTATAACTGAATATAAATTAAATAACATAATTGCTAAGAAAAAATATATTGTATAAACGTGGGTTGTAACCGCACTTTGCATTAATTCCATATGTGTTTATCTCACTTTTAAAAAATTTTGGTATTATATCTAACTTGTCATAAGTTTTTATTTTAACTAAAAAAAGGAATAATGTGGCTATCACCGTACAAAATGCTATAGAAATAATTTCAAAACTAAATATTAATACAAATTTCGAGATTGTACCAATAGAAAATTCAATATCAAGAATTTGCGCAAAGCAAATAATTGCAACAAGTTTTTTACCAAAATTTGATAACTCAGCAATGGATGGATATGCAATAATCTATGAAGATAAAAATAATGAATTAGAAATTATTGATACTATTTTTGCAGGTGATAATAATGAAAAATTATTAAAAGAAAATTCTTGCATTAAAATAATGACCGGTGCTCGAATTCCAGCCAATGCAACTGCCATTATTCCAAAAGAAGATACTCAAGAACTTAATGATAATAAAATTATAATAAAACAAAATGTTAAAGAATTTCAACATATAAGATATATTGGTGAGGATATAAAAAAAGGTGAACTTTTAATTGATATTGGTGAAGAGATTAATTTTTCAAGAATCACACTTCTTTCATCTCAGGGTATTTCACATATTCAAGTTTATAAAAAACCAAAAATTGTTGTATTTGCAAGTGGTGAAGAATTAAAACTGCATTATGAAAAAATTGAAGATTATCAAATTTACAATTCAAACACTCCAACATTTATAGCTCGAGCTAAAGAGTTAGGTTGTGATGTTACATTTATTGGTCAAGCAAAAGATTCTATTGAAGCTATTAAAGAATTAATATCTAACTCTTTAGATGCTGATTTAATAATCACTTCAGGTGGTGTTTCAGTAGGAGATGCTGATTTTACAAAAGAAGCTTTTAATGCCTTAGGATTTGAAACTATATTTGATGGAATAAAAATAAAACCTGGAAAACCAACGGTATTTGGGAAAATTAAAAATTCTTATATTTTAAATCTTCCAGGAAATCCACTTGCTGCTGCACTTATTTTTGAAATGTTTGGAAAATTAATAGTTCAAAAGTTATTAGCTTCAAAAGAGATTCATCCAAATTATATTTTAGGAAAAATAAGTGATTCTTTCAAAACAAAAAAAGGAAGAATTACTATAATTCCAGGAATGTTTGATGGAGAATATTTCAGCCCTACACAAAACAGATCACCTGGAATGGTTTCTGTTTTAAGCTCATGTAATTCAATGATTGTACTTGATGATGAAGTTGAAAACTTACAAAAAAATAGTTTAGTAAAGATTCTACCAATAAACTGGAAATTTTTTAGCAAAGATAAAAAGGATTTTTTAACACATGAGTAACATGTCACAAAAAAAAGCAATATGTATTTTAAGTGGAGGAATGGATTCAACATTGGCTTCATACATAGCTAAAAATGATGGTTATGAAATTATTGCTGTTCATTTTAATTATGGACAAAGAACACAGGATAGAGAACTAAAAGCATTTAGAGATATTTGTGATGATTTAAAAATATTAGAAAAATATGAAATTGATATTCCATTTTTCACACAAATTGGAGCTAGTGCTTTAACTGATAAAAATATAGATATTCCAACAGGTGGTGTTGAAGCTGGTGTTCCTATTACTTATGTACCATTTAGAAATGGTATATTTCTTTCAATTACAGCTGCAATTGCTGAAAAAGAAGAAGCAACTGCCATGTATATTGGAGTTGTTCAAGAAGATAGTTCAGGATATCCTGATTGTACAGATTCATTTATTAATGATATGAAAAAAGCAATAAATCAAGGAACTAAAGAAGATACTCATATTGATATTATTACTCCGTTAGTTCATTTATCAAAAGCACAAATTGTAGAAGTTGCTCTTGAATTAGGAGTTCCTTTAGAGCATACATGGTCTTGTTATAAAGAAGAAGATGAAGCTTGTGGAGTTTGTGATTCTTGTAGATTAAGATTAAATGGATTTAAAATTGCAAATAAAATAGATCCAATACCTTATAAGGCTTTATAATGCATTGGAAGATTTCAAAAGAATTTGAATTTTGTTATGGACATAGAGTTTGGTCACAAACTTTAAATACAGAATTTTCACTAGATGGATGTTTAAAATGCAGGCATCTACATGGGCACCAAGGAAAAATTCTAGTTTATTTAGAAGCTAGTGAATTAAACGATGGAATGGTAACTGATTTTAAGCATCTTAATTGGTTTAAACAGTTTATTGATGATGTACTTGATCATAAATTTATTTTAGATATAAATGATCCACTATTTTCTACCCTACTTCCTCATATTAATAAAAATGAATTAATAAAATTTGATGAAGGTTATTATTTAGCTGATTTAACAAAATTTATAAATGAAGAAATTCATATAAAAGAATTATATGAAGGGTATGTAATAGTTGATTTTGTTCCAACTAGTGAAAACTTATCTGCTTGGCTTTTAAAAATCGTTCAAAATAAAATGGATAAATTAAATGTAAAAGTTTCCCATGTGGAATTTTTAGAAACTCCAAAAAGTAAAAGTACATTTTATGCTTGAAATAAATGAAATCTTTGGACCAACTATTCAAGGTGAAGGAAAATTAGTAGGTACTCCTTCTGTATTTATTAGATTTGGGAAATGTAACTTTAGTTGTGAAGGTTTTGGAGTTGAGTATGAAACACCAAGTGGAATTAAAAAATGCGCTTGTGATACATATTATGCTGTTGATACTGAATATAAAGATACATGGACAAAATACAAAACTTATGAAGAAGTTGTTGCCAAAGTTGATGAATTAATCTCTATATATCCATATAACTATAAAATTGATATAGTAATTACAGGTGGAGAACCACTATTATATTGGAATAAACAAGAGTTTCAAAAATTATTAGAACATTATATAAAAGCTG
>JAHIWE010000140.1 GCA_018816105.1 bacterium
ATAAAAAATATTTTTTTCAACGTTTCCCCTATTATTCTATTAAAACTAGTATATCAAAATATTATTATCATAATAATAAATTTTTGTATCAAATTTATTTATTAATTAACTTTAGATATAATCCTTATATTTTAATTAAGGTTTATATATTTTATGCAATTTACAATTGACGCAACTTCACAAAAAGCCCGAGCTTGTACAATAGTTACAGCTCATAGTACCATCCAAACTCCTGTTTTCATGCCTGTGGGAACGCAAGGAACAGTAAAAGCACTTGATGCAAATGATATGTTAGAACTTGGTGCAAAAATTATTCTTGGAAATACTTATCATTTATATTTAAGACCAGGTGGAAAAACTGTTAAAAAGTTTGGTGGACTTCACGGCTTTTCAAAATTTCCAAACTCATTTTTGACAGACTCAGGTGGTTTTCAAGCATTTTCTCTAAGTTCTAATTCAAAACCTGATGAAAAAGGAATTATGTTTAAATCTCATATTGATGGAAGTAAGCACTATTTTACTCCTCAAAGTGTTCTTGATACACAATATGATTTAGGAAGCGATATTATGATGATTCTTGATGATTTAGTAGCTTTGCCTAATACTCAAGAAAGAATTTCAAAATCAATTGAAAGAACAACTGCTTGGGCAAAAGAAGCAATTGAATATCATATGAGTCAAAAAGAAAAAGGTATTGGTGCAAATCAAAATATCTTTGCAATTATTCAAGGTGGAACAGATAAGAACTTTAGAAAACAAAGTGCTGAGCAACTTTGTGCATTAAGTGATTATGATGGTTTTGCTATTGGTGGACTTTCTGTTGGTGAACCTAATGCTGATATGTATGAAACAGTTGAGTGGACTACACAATTTATGCCCCAAGATAAACCAAGATATTTAATGGGTGTTGGAACTCCTGAGGATTTAATCGAAAACATAGAAAGAGGTGTTGATATGTTCGATTGTGTAATGCCTACAAGAAATGCAAGAAATGGAACACTATTTACTACTTTTGGAAGATTAAATATCAAAAAAGCTGAGTATAAAGAAGATATGACTCCTATTGATGAAGCATGTGATTGTTATACTTGTAAAAACTTCTCAAAAGGGTATTTAAATCACCTATTTAGAGCAAAAGAAATAACATATTTTAGACTTGGTTCAATTCATAATATTCATTACTACTTATCTCTTATGAAACAAGCAAGAGAGGCTATTTTAGCTGATAATTGGATTGAATTTAAAAAAGATTTCTACGCTAAAAGAAGCAAATAAACTCTTTTTAGCTAAAATCAAAAATATTAAAAAATAAGGAAAATATAACAATGACTGTTGATGATAACTTAATAGCAAAACTATCTAAACTATCTAGTTTAGAAATAGATGACTCAAAAAAAGAGAAATTAAAAACAGAATTGGCAGATATTATAAATTTTGTTGAAAATTTAAATGAAATTGATGTTTCACAAATCGAAGCTACATTTAGTACAATTGAGGGTGGAACACCACTAAGAGAAGATATTGCGACTCAAGATTTAGAACTTTCTGCTCATATTTTAAAACATGCTCCAAAATCTGAAAATGGATACTTTATAGTTCCAAAAATCATAGAATAGAGTTAGCTCATGATAAAAATTTATGGAATAAAAACTTGTGGAAGTGTAAGAAATGCTCTTAAGTTTTTCAAAGATAATAATATAGAAGTTGAATTTTCTGATTTCAAAAAAGAGACTCCAAGTGCTGAAAAAGTTAAAACTTGGACTCAAAAAGCTGATGTAAATATACTTTTTAATTCAAAGGGTACAAAATACAAAACATTAAATCTAAAAGAACTAAACTTAGATGAAAATGGTAAATTTGAATGGTTATGTAAAGAACCAATGCTTTTTAAAAGACCTGTTATTGAGTATGATAACAAAGTTCTTGTAGCTTGGGATGAAGAAGTTTATAAAAAAACTTTTTTATAGAGTAGAATTTTTTCTACTCTAAATCTAAAACTTATATGCCACATTAAAATAGTGTGCAAATCCCGTAGTATCTGTTTTCTTAGTAAATAAATCCTGATTATCTTTCCATTGTGTCATATCTTTATAAGCTTTTAGTCCATATCCTAAAGCCCATTTCTTTTCATGTAACCATAATCCCATATAAGATTGAAAAGAGTCACTTGTTCTATAAGTTCTTTCAAAACTATTATTATCTAAATTGCTTCCAAATTCATAATCAGCATAACCTTGAAAAGCTATAAATCTATTTTCACTAAAGAAATGCAAAGGTTTAAACCAATTAATATGAGCCACGTAACCATCAAAACTTCCCTCATTACTAGCATCATAATTATCTTTTATATACCTAGTATAAAAATTCACTCCAGATTTTCCAAGCCAAGGAATATCAATGTCACTTCCTATTCCCATCCAAAGAATTTTTAAGCCATTTGTAGTACTTTGTGATGGAACATCAGCATAATAAATATCAAAGGCAAAATAAAGCTCTTTTAATGCACCATAAGATAAATCTTTATTTAATAAATAATCAATTGAAATTCTAGGTTCAATATCTACAAAATAGTTGTTATCGCCATGTTTATCACTACTTGAGCTATTTAATGCATCAATAAAATCCACATATCCATATAAATCTAACCATTCATATCTTCCACCAAACTCAAACTCCACATAAGTATCATCAAAAGAATAAGGTCCACCTCTTTGATTTACACCTTTATAAAGGTGTAGATTAGCCCATTGGGAATTTGTTATTGAAGTTTTATCTTGTGCGAAACTATTTATATTTAAAAATAGAATTGAAACCATAATCAAACATGATTTTAAAATGTGCTTATTCACAGATTTTCCTTGATTTTATAGAGTTAAAAAAAGGAGAAAGTAAAAACTCTCTCCTTTTTATTTTTATATTTAAAGCTAATTTATTAAACTATATCTTTTCTAGCTTCTTTTAAAGTCTCAGCTATCATAAATGATAATTCTAAAGCTTGGTCAGCATTCATTCGAGGATCACATTGAGTATGATATCTACTTGATAGTGTATCTTGAGTAACAGCAGAAGATGCACTTCCTGTACACTCAGTTACATTTTGTCCTGTCATTTCTAAGTGAATTCCACCTGCATATGTGCCCTCAGCACTATGGATTTGGAAAAATTGTTTAACTTCAGATAATATTGCTTCAAAATCTCTTGTTTTATAACCATTATCAGCTTTAATTGTATTTCCATGCATAGGATCACAAGACCATAATACATTTTTACCTTCAGCTTTTACTTTTCTTAATAAATTAGGGAAATAATCACCAACTTTATTTGCACCCATTCTAACAATTAAGTTTAATCTTCCAGCTTCATTATCAGGATTTAAAGTATCTATTAATTGAATTAATTCATCCTCTTTCATAGTAGGACCAACTTTACATCCAATTGGATTTTTAATACCTCTAAAATATTCAATATGAGCATCTTTTAAATCTCTAGTTCTATCACCTATCCACAACATATGAGCAGCACAGTTAAACCAATCACCTGTTATTGAATCACGTCTAGTTAATGCTTGCTCATAATTTAACAACAATGCTTCATGTGAAGTAAATAGAGTTGTTTGATTTAACTGAGGAGTATTTTCACTTGTAATTCCACAAGCTTTCATAAATGTTAAACTTTCTGCTATTTTTCTAGCAAGCTCTTCATATTTTGCACCTAAATAATTATCTTTAACAAAATCTAAATTCCAAATATGTACTTGATTCAAATCAGCCATTCCACCTCTTGAGAATGCTCTTAGAAGGTTCATAGTAGCAGCACTTTGGTTATATGCTTTTAAAAGTTTTTTAGCTTTTGGATTTCTAGCTTTTTCAGTAAAATCAATATCATTTACAATATCACCTCTATATGAAGGTAATGAAATTCCATTTATCTCTTCAAAATCTGAAGATCTAGGTTTTGCAAATTGTCCTGCAACTCGTCCAACTTTTACAACAGGACAACCACCTGAGAAAGTTAAAACAACTGCCATTTGCATCATTACTTTAAATAAATCTTTAATATTTGTTGCATTAAATGATGAAAAAGATTCAGCACAATCTCCACCTTGTAATAAAAAAGCCTTCCCATTTACTACTTCAGCTAACTGTTTTTTTAAATTTAGTGCTTCACCTGCAAAAATTAAAGGGGGATAAGAAGCTAATTCATTTTCTACTTTTGTTAATTTTTCTAAATCATTATAAGTAGGTTGTTGCTTTATAGGGAAATCTCTCCAAGAACTTGGATTCCAATTATTCATTTAATCTGCCTTTTCTTTTTAATTAATTGGCCTGATTTTATCTAAATATTTCTTAAGTTGTTAATTTGATTTTGTAATTAATTTGTAATTGAATATTAAAAATAGTTATTTAAGTAGCTATTTTAAGCTACTTAAATTTTTAGTTGATTAATTTTGAAAGTAAATCTCTAAATGAAACTTTAAATGAATCAAGTCCATCAGTTAAAAGTTTGTCATAAATTGCTTGCATTTTAATACCCTTTAATTTTAAAGTTTCAAAATACTTATCACAATCAACTTCACTCATAATAGGTGTTTCTATTTTAGAACCATCAGTTAGCCAATCTTCAATAGTTGCAAGGGGTGCTGTGTTTACAGAGTTTGGATAGATTAAGTTATCAACATAATATGTAGGACTTAACTCATCTCCTTTTACTCCAGTACTTGCAAATAAAGTTCTAATATTTGAATTTTTAAATTTATTAACTTCATGGTAACATTTTGTTGCATTTATAATTCCAAGTTTTGAAGCTTGTAAACCTTTTAATACAAAATCATGATCAGCTAACCTATCTAATCTTGAAACAAATACAGAAATAACAGCTTTAATATCTTTATTTGAATCTTTAATTCCTTCATCTAAAGCTTGAGCACATTTAATAGCTTGAGCTGGTGAAAAAATCAAAGTTGCATTTACATTTATTCCCTTTGAAGTTAACTCTCTCATAGCAATATATCCAGCTTCAGTTGCAGGAACTTTAATCATTACATTTTCAGCATTAATTTGTGAATAAAGTCTAACACCCTCTTCAATAGTTCCTGCTGCATCATCACATAATAATGGATCTACCTCAATAGAGATAAACCCATCATCAGAATCATTTTTATGTAAATTATCAAGTAAAAATGCAGCTCTTTTAATATCTGTTAATGCTAACTCTTCATAAATAGTTTTTGCATTATTTGCTTGTAACATATCAAGTTGTTGTTTATAAGCAACAGAGTTTGAAATTGATGATTCAAAAATCGCAGGATTTGAAGTAGCACCTTGAATAATACCTTTTTTGATAATCTCTTTAAATCTATTTTCTAAGAAATCTCTTTCTATAAAATCACACCATAAAGAGTAATTAATATCTTCTTTTAAACCCATTTTTATTCCTTTAAAAATGTCCCATTTTAAAGGGACCTATTCACTTTTAACTTCTTTTAACGATGAAAATGAATTTCATCTAAAGAAGCAAACTCTAAAGGGCTTTAAGAATAAAGCCTATTTAATATAATCTAAAATTTTTGTTAAATCTTTTGTATCAATAACAACATTTGCTTCTTTTTTAAGAACTTCTCTTGCACAAAAAGCAACTCTAGTATCAGCATGTGCAAACATAGATAAATCATTTGCACCATCTCCACATACTAAAGTTTCAGCTCTTGTAATTCCCATTAAAGATTGAATTCTTTGAAGCATATCACCTTTTGAATATCCAAACATCATATCTCCACCAATAAGACCTGTTAGTTTTCCATCTTTTTCATGTAATACATTTGAGAAATCAGCATCAAGTCCTAATCTTTTTGCAGCAGGACCTGTTCCTAGTCTAAATCCACCAGAAAAACATACTACTTTATATCCCATCTTTTGAAGTGCTGGAACTAATTCTTGTGCACCTGGCATTAAAGGAAGATTAGCACAAATATCCACAACTTTATTATATTCCATACCTTTTAAAAGTGCAACTCTTGTAGTTAAAGATTCAAAAAAATCTAATCTTCCACTCATCGCTTCTTCCGTAATCTTTGCAACTTCTTCACCGATACCTAATTCAACAGCTAGAAAGTCTATAGTTTCTCCATCCATAAGTGTTGAATCAAAATCAAAAACAGCTAATTTCATTAATTTTCCCTAGTTTTAGTCTTTTAAGGATATAATATTAACTAAATTTAACTAAATATACTAAAAGGAATGTTTTTCCCTATGTTTGAAGCACTTATACAAAAACTACAAGAAGATAAATTTTTAACACTAGAAACGACACCTCAACACGAACCATCTATGCATAACATTATAGAAAGAATCAAAAAATTCAAACTGCAAGATAGAGTTGATGGTTTTTCATGCACAGATAATCCTTTAGCAAAACTAAAATATAATGCACTTTTTGCATCACTTAAATTACAAATGGAATTTAAAAAACCAGTAATTGCCACAATGACAATGAGAGATAGAAATAAAATTGCACTTCAATCTGATTTAATGGGAGCAAATGATTTTGATGTTAGAGCTATATTAGCTCTAACAGGAGATCCTGCGAAAATGAGTGATCAACCACATTCTAAAGGTGTATTTGAATCAAATTCATTAATGCTTTTAAAAATAATAAAATCATTTAACTATGGAATGGATTACTCAGGACATCCTTTCAAAATTGAACCAAAACAAATATTTCCTTTTGCAGTTGTAAATTCTTATGCAAAAAATTTCTCAACACTTGAAAAAAAGATGCATAATAAAATCCAAAATGGAGCTTTAGGAATTATTTCTCAACCTGTATTTGATATTGAAAATGCAAAAAAACTTTTGGAAACATTTAATGCTGCACGAGAAGATGTAGAAGGTGATAAGAAAAAAGCTCAATTAATTTTTGGATTATTCCCAGTTACAAAACTTCGTACTGCCCTATTTTTATCAGCGCAAGTTCCAGGAATTCATGTACCTCAATTTTGGATTGATGCTTTAGAATCTGCACATAATATTTCAGAAGAGGAAGAGTATAAAGTTGGAATGCAATTAAGTTCTGATTTATTTAAAAAAATTAATAAAATTCATCCAAAGATTCATCTAATGACTGCAAATAGATTTGATGTTGCAAATGAGATTATTTCTTGAAACTAGCTTGCATTGATGTTGGTCTTAAAAGAATAGGTTTAGCTATTTGTTTAGCTTCAAATATTGTAACTCCTCAAAGTGCAATTTTAAGAAAAAACAGAGACCAAGCGGCCCTTGATGTAAATGCTTTTTTAAAAGAGTGGGAAATTGAAAAACTAATAGTTGGATTTCCAAGTGCAAGCGAAGAGATGCAAAGAAGAATAAAACACTTTGTGTCTTTACTTGAACTTACTATTCCTTATGAATTTTGCGAAGAGAATATGAGCTCAATTGAAGCAAAAGACATAATGAAAGGTAATATCAAATACAAAAGAGATGGTAGGGTTGATTCCCTTGCTGCTAAAATAATATTAGAGCGATTTTTAGCGAAGAAATAAAGCTTAGAAAAAAACTTTATTTCTTTAAAGTATTCACAACAACTGCTATTACAAATCCTGCATCATGAGTTATTGAAAGATGAGAGTCTTTTATATTAAAAGCTTTTCGAACTCTTTTTTTATACTTTATTAGTGGAGCACCAAGTTCACTTTTTGATATTTTAATATCATGAAAACCACAAGCTGCTCCAATTCCCGTACCAATAGCTTTACTAGCAGCCTCTTTTGCTGCCCAAAATCCAGCAGCTGTTTCAGGCTTTTTTACAAGTTCTATCTCTTTTGGATTTAAAAACTTCTCATAAGCCCTTATTCCAAATTTTTCATACATTCTTTTAATTCTATCTACTGATGTTATATCTATACCTATCATTTAAACCTATCTTTTGTATAATGCCATATGAAATTATTTATTAAAAAAGTATTATACCTTATCACTATGCTATTTATTATTAGCCTTATATCTTTTTTAGCAATAAATGCTGCACCTAACTCTTTTTTTGCAAGCGGTGAGTTAAATCCAAATATTACACCTGAATCAATTGAGCAATTAAAAGCTGTTTATGGTTTAGATAGACCCTTATATGTACAGTTCTTCTCATGGCTAGCTGCAATTATTCAACTTGATTTTGGAATATCTTTTTCAAGTGGAGAAATGGTTAAAAATGAAATATTAAGTAGAATTCCAATTACACTTACAATCAATATAATTTCAATGGTTTTAATATTCATCATTTCATTATATTTTGGAATAAAAGCAGCATTAAGTAAAAATAGTTTTTTCGATAGATTTACAGGACAATTATCCCTTCTTAGTTTTGCAATGCCCTCATTTTATTTAGCTTTATTATTAGTTTTAATTTTTGCTATAAATTTTGAAGTTCTACCAATTGCAGGACTTCATAGTGTTCCTGATGATGGAAGTTTATCTTATTATTTAGATTTTGCTTGGCATTTGGCTTTGCCTATATTTATTATCGTTTTTGGTGGAATTGGAAGTTTGATTTTATATATTAGGTCTTTAACTATTGAAATACTTAAATCTGATTATATCTTTTTTGCACGCGCACGTAGTTTGAGTCAAAAACAGATCTTAAGATACTATATTTTACCAAACTTATATCCTCCAGTTATAACTTTACTTGGACTTTCACTTCCTGGAATTATTGGAGGTTCTGTTATTCTTGAGACAATTTTTTCAATAGATGGAATGGGATTGTTATTTTATCAAAGTGCATTATCACATGATTATCCAGTTATTATGGGAATTCTAATTATTGGTGCTTTTTTGACACTAATTGGTAATATGATTGCAGATTTAGTTTTATTAAAATTAAATCCAAATTATGAAGAAAAATAAATTTTATATATTTAAAATAAGGAAAAGAGTTGCAAGTTTTAAAAACCATTGAAGAGTTACAAGAAATAAGAAAAAATATAAACGGTACTGTTGGTTTCGTTCCAACAATGGGCGCACTTCACAACGGTCATATTTCACTTATAAAAAAAGCAAGAGAAGCAAATGACATTGTAGTTGTTTCTATATTTGTAAATCCTACTCAATTTTTACCAACGGAAGATTTAGCAGCATATCCAAGAAAAGATGAAGCTGATAAAAGAATTTGTCAAATGTGCAAGGTTGATTATGTATTTATGCCTGAAATTTCTACCATGTATTCAAATGAAGAAGTTTTAGTTAAGGCTCCTAATAAAAGCTATATTTTAGAAGGTAAAACAAGACCTGGACACTTTGATGGAGTTTTAAGGGTTGTATTAAAACTATTTAATTTAGTTCAGCCTACAAATGCATATTTTGGTAAAAAAGATGCTCAACAGCTTTCACTTATTATGCAAATGGTAAAAGATCTATTTTTACCAATTAATATTGTTCCTTGTGAAATTATAAGAGAAGATGATGGGCTTGCACTTAGTTCTAGAAACATCTATTTAGATTCAATTCAAAGAGTTGATGCACTTTTAATTTCAAAAGCACTTTATATGGCAGGTTCACTTATTTCAAAGGGTGAAAGAGATGTAAATATCGTAAAAGCAAAAATTTATGAAGTTATGCAGACTTTAAATATTGAGTATGTGGCAATCGTAGATAGAGAGTTTAATGAAATAAAAACAATTGAACCAAAAAATACAATAATTTTAGTAGTTGCAAGATTTGGAAATACTAGATTACTTGATAATATTTGGCTTTAGTATTTTGTTTTAAAAAGAGTTTATGATAAAATTGCAAAAAATTAAGATAAAAAGAATAATAATATGAAATTTTCAACACAAAATCCTAAAAAATCTCTACATTTAGTAAGCCTTGGTTGTACAAAAAACCTTGTTGACTCAGAAATTATGTTAGGTAAATTAAAAGATTACACAATGACAAATGATGCTTCAAGTGCTGATGTTATTATAGTAAATACATGTGGATTTATTGATAGTGCAAAACAAGAGAGTTTAAATACTATTTTAAATCTGCATGATGAAAGAAAAAAAGAATCAGTTTTAGTAATGGCTGGATGTTTAAGTGAAAGATACCAAGGTGAACTTCAAAAAGAGTTACCTGAAATTGATGTTTTTACAGGAGTTGGTGATTATGATAAAATCGACTTACTTGTAAATGAAAAAAGAAGTGCTTTTACAAATGAAGTATTTTTAGCATCTGATACAAATGAAAGGGTAATTACAGGTTCTTCATACCATGCTTACATAAAATTAAGTGAAGGATGTAATCAAACTTGTTCATTTTGTGCAATTCCTTCATTTAAAGGTAAACTTCACTCAAGAACACTTGAATCACTTGTAAAAGAGGTTAAATCACTTGTAGCTCGTGGTTATATTGATTTTTCTTTTGTATCACAAGATTCATCATCATTTTTAAGAGATTTAGGTCATAAAAATGGATTAGAACAATTAATAAGTGCCGTTGAAAATATTGAAGGAATTAAAACAGCTAGAATTTTATATCTTTATCCTTCAACTACAACTCTATCTTTAATTGACAAAATTGCAGATTCAAAAGTATTCGTAAATTATTTTGATATGCCATTACAACATATAACTCCTTCTATGCTTAAAATCATGAAAAGAGGAAAAGGTGTTGAAAAACTAAATGAACTTATGAATCATATGAGAACTAAACCAAACTCATTTGTAAGAACTACATTTATTGCAGGACACCCTGGAGAAACTGTTGAAGATCATGAAGCTTTATGTAAATATATCGAAGAGTTCAAATTTGATAGAGCAAATGTTTTTTCTTATTCAACTGAAGAAGGAACAACAGCTGCAGAGTCTTCTGATTTAATTGAACAAGAAATTATTGATGAAAGAGCTGAGATTATTGGTGAAATTATCGCACAAACTACTCAAGAATCTTTAGAAGCAGAAGTTGGAAAAACTTTTGAAGTTTATGTTGATGGTGAAAGTGAAGAGCATGAGTATTTATTAAGTGCTAGAAAAACTCTTTGGGCACCTGATATTGATGGAGAAATTTATATTAATGACAATGAGCTAGGTGAAGGTGAACAAATTAAATTTGGACAAATTTATACAGTAAAAGTAACAGAACTTGCAGGAGATAAATTACTAGCAACTGTAATTAAATAAATATGAATTTAGATTTTAGTGTAGTTAAGAATCAAAAAAATCTCCTTGCTTTTTCAGCAGGAGTTGATTCAACTGCACTATTTTTTTTACTACTTGAACAAAACATTTCCTTTGATATTGCCATTGTTAATTATAATATTAGAACTCAAAGTAAAGAAGAAATTTCTTATGCAAAAGAGCTTGCAATAAAATATAATAAAGAGATTTTTATATTTGATACAAGTATTGAAAATAGCTCTAATTTTGAGAAAAAAGCAAGGGATATTAGATATGCTTTTTTTGAAGAAATTATTAATAAAAATTCTTATAAAAACCTAATCACTGCACATCAATTAAATGATAAACTAGAATGGTTTATGATGCAATTAAGTAAAGGTGCAGGACTTATTGAACTTATTGGATTTAATGAATTTGAACAAAAAGACACTTATAAAATATACAAACCTCTTTTAAATATTACAAAAAATGAACTAGAAATTTATTTACAAAAAAACAATCTCAAATATTTTGTAGATGAATCAAACTTTGATGAGAAATATAAAAGAAATTTCTTTAGACATAACTTTTCAAATAAATTTTTAGAAGAGTTTAGCTCTGGAGTGAAAAAGTCATTTGAGTATTTACAAAATGATTTAAATTCTATGAATATACAATATGAAGCAATTAAAAAAATAGATGAATTAGAAATATTTTTAAACCAAAATGATGATAATTTGAATATTAGAACAATAGATTTATCTATAAAAAAAAGAGGAATACTTCTTTCAAATGCCCAAAGAAATGAGATAATAAAACAAAAAGAGCTTACAATCTCACATAAAATAAATATCTCTATTTGTAAAGATTATATTTGGATAGCACCTATAAATAATAGTGTAATGGATAAAAAATTTAAAGATAAGTGTAGAATAAATAATATCCCAAGAAATATAAGAGCTTATATTTCTTATAAAAAAATTGATCTAAAAAAGCTAATGTTTTAAAAATCTTTTCATCTTTTGAGTATTTAATAACTCAATTCTAGTTTCTTCTTTATGTATTTTTAAAAAATTAATATTTTTAAAAAATAGTTCTTCTAGTTTTTTTAATTCTTCAATTTCTAATTGAAAGTTTTCTATAGAATCTTCGCCTAAATAATTATCATACCAATTTACTAAAGCATCTGCTTTAGCAAAAGAGTCTAAAGAATCAATATATACTAATTCATTTAATGCTTTTAAAGACCTGTCTCTTCTTTCCATGCGTCAATTAGTCCTTGAGTAACTTTTATAACTTGATTAACTGCATTGATATTATCATCAATCCCAGCACTAAATAATGTCTCTATTTGGTAGAGATATAAACCATCTAAATAATAAGCCACTTCTCCACCATCAAAATCTAAAACATTTCTAAGCTCATCAAAAATAGCGATAGTTTTATTTATATAAGTAAATTTAGACTCAACATTACCATCTTGCATAGCACCTTTTACAAAAGAAAGATACTTAATCACACCCTCATATAGTTTTAAAACTAAAACATAAGGATCATCTGATATTGCACTTTGTTGATTATATACTTCTATTCCCATAAATTACAACTCCATAATAATCATTTTTATCTATCAGTATATAATATCTTTCCTTAATAGTAAAAGAAATTTTTATTTAATAATTTTATTTATCAACCAGCTGTTGATTGATTAATTAATAATTTTAATCCAGAGAATGAAGATTCCATTTGATTAATAAGTGTTCCATATGAACTAAATTGCAATGATAATTGCTCATATTTAGCTTTTAATGTAGCTTCTGCTTTCTCTTTATTTGTATTTAATATTGTTTCTCTTTTTAACATCGCAGTTTCGTAAGTATTTAAAATACCGCCAGAAAAACTCATATCATCAAGAGTCTCTTTTAATGCTGTTCCTAAACCTTTTTTTTCTGCACTTCCAATAAATAGCTCTTGTAAACTAGATAAATCTTCTTGGACTGCTTTATTAAATTTTGTACTATTTAAAGATAATCCACCATATTTATCTAATTCTATTCCAAAATTGAATATTGATTTATCACTATTTGAGCCATAAGAGCCAAAAAGTTTATCTTTAACTAAATTAACAATACTTCTAATTGAAGCCTTATCAGCTAAACTAGAATCTGCACTTAAAACTTCTGTATCTACTAAAGCAACTAATTCATTATATTTAGCCACAAAACTTTTCATTTGTGTTTCTATTTGAGTATTATCATCCGTTATATTAATACTTGAATTACCTAATTTATTAGCTGTAATTTTAAGTCCATCAACAGTAATACTATTTGATGAAACATCATATTCAACACCGTCAACTTTTGCTATCATATTTTTTGCTTGTAAAATATGATTTGCAGTAGTTGGTGTTGTTCCATCATCCGTATAACCTAAAGCAGTACTTGCATCACCACTTATTGTCAAAGCATTTGCAGTTCCTGATTCTTCACTTTTAATTACTAATCTGTACGAGTTTGTTCCAACTTGCTCTACTGAAGCATTCATCCCACTTTTAGCAGTAATTTGATCTGCTAATTGTTGATAAGTTAAATTTGTTGTATCAAAACTTACACTACCTGAAGCTTCAGTATTAATTGTCAAAGTACCAGCATTGATTACAGTATCTTTTACTGTTGCATTAACAGAGTTTGATTGATACACATCTTTTTGTGCAAGCTGACTTACATCAACACTTGTAAAACCTTTTTTCAAAGATTTAATATCAGCTGCATCAAATGTCACTGAATCTCCTGAAGTTGTTGCTGCTTTTTGTTCAAATGCTGTAACTCCACCTGTCACAAATAAATCAAAAGGTTTAATAGATTCTAATAACTCTGAAACTTTACTTTCAATACTTGAGAATTTTTCTTTTTCAGTAGTTATCTTTTCTATACTTGTTTCTATTGGAGCAACTGTTGATTTTCTTTCTGCGGTTTTCAATTTTTCAATTAGGTCGCTATTTAAAGCTGCCGCTTGTCCTGATCCTAATCCTAAAACGCCTTCAGCCATAATTTATCCTTTATCTTTTTAAGCCAAGTAAAGTTTGTAACATTTCATCTATCACAGTTATTATTTTAGCATTTGCAGTATATGCTGCTTGAAACTTAATTAAGTTCAACATCTCTTCATCATTATCAACTTTTGTGAGTTGATCATAAGCACTTTTTAGTGATTGTTTTACATTGTTTTGTGTTTCTTTTAGAAAATCATTATTTTCTTTATCTGCAGAAACACCAACTTTAATATCTCTAAAGAATTCTAAAAAAGAAATAGATTTACCTGAATTACCATTATTTTGACCTAATCCATCAAATGAAATATTATCTTTCCATTGTAAAGTTGCTAAATAATCCAACTTTTCTTGGTTTAAATCATTCACGGCACTTTCGTTGAATTTCAAATCTTTAATATTTAAACCATTAAATAAACCAATATTAGTTACCGTTGCACCTGTTGCAGAAGCATCAGTAGCGGCATCTCCATATATATAAGTATTTGTTCCAGTTTTTACAAACTTATCAGATATATCGGCTAGTGTTTTTGCAAAAGAGTTTAATTTATCAAGATAAGATTGATATTTATTATTACTTGCACTTGATGATAAATTATCAACTTGAGCTTTTATTATCCCACTTTTTAAGGTGATTTCTTTATCAAATATTCCAATTGCAACTGTTGATTCTGGGTCTTTACTTTCTTCTTGGTTTTTAAATAAAGCAGTTTTATTGGTATCTGAAGCAATATTTACCGAGATTCTTCCATCAAATTGATTTTGTGTTCCTGGAAATTTTGATTCAATACGTAAAAATTTATCTTCAACAGTATTTAAAATTTTATTACCTTTACTATCTAAGGAATAATCACCATTGTATGCTGTTACAAGATTTTTTGTATCTGCATTTGCGTTAATCTTAAGAACTAAAGCCCTTGTTAAATTATTTATATCAATTACCTGTGTTGTATCGGCAGTTGTTGAGTCATTATCCCAATCAGCAGTAAGATTATCTCCTATTGTAACAGAAACTTCATATTCATTATTTATTTTATAAGTAATAGAATCACCATTTACAAATGATCTAGGAGTAATAGTATCAGTAGATGTATCATAATTACTTTTTATTGGATCAATTATATTAAATGTTTTATCTGCATTATATTGTTTGTCATAAAACTTATCAATTTGATTAGTATTATTTTCTAAAATAGTAAATGTTCGAATATTGGTATTGTTACTTATTGCTATATTTCCAGCAATTTTCAATTCATAATATTCATTATTTCTACCAACACTTATATCAACATAATTAGATAATTCAAATTCTAATTGATCTCTTTTATCTAATAAATCATTTGACACCGTGTCATATTTTTCTAATTTCTCATTTATAGCACCGATTTCTTTTAAAAGGCTATTTACTTTATCTACATTAACTTCTAATTCTTTTTTTTCAGTAAGCTGTTGACTTTCAATAGTAGTGTATAAGTTTTGTAGTGATTCAACAATATTATTACCACTATTTTTTAAAGTGGTTTTGTAAACTTCAGAATTTGGATTTGTACGTAAATTTTCAATCGATTGAAAATATCTATTTAAATCAGATGAAAAACCACTATCTTCAGTTTCTGCAAAAATTGATTCAATACTTCCTATCATATTAGATAATTTATCATAATAGTTAGATTTTGTATTTTCTGATGTTAATTTATCATACATATATTGAGATGTAACCCGGTATGAACTACTAGCATTTACACCACGACCTGTAAATCGTGTATCCATTTGCTCTAGTTCACTAACTTGTACAACTCTTTTTTTATACCCTTCAGTGTTCTGGTTTGATATGTTATTTGATACATTTTCAACTAGAACTTTTGCGGCATTTAATCCAGTTTGTGAAACATTCAACGTACCTAACATACAGACTCCTTTTAGTATAATTTACAAATTATTACATTACATTTCTTAAAGTTAGATTAAAATGGCCAAATTGATCTTAGTAGTTTTGTACCCCATGGTGTTTCTAATATCTCAGATTCAACTCCATCTTTATCATATAATAGTTTCAAGTTGGCAATTTGTGAAGAATTAATTGAATTATCAGATGAAATATCATAAGGTCTTATTACGCCACTAACTATTATCTCTTGCTTTTGTCCTTCAATTAACATCTCTTTTTTACCTTTAATGTAATAATTCCCATTTTGATATGTTTCTTCAATAATTGCAGAAACAGTAGTTGCAAAAGTTTCATCTAATTGTGTTTTAACAGAACCTTTATCTGAACTTGAACTATTTGTACCAAAATCAACTCCAAGATTTGCATTTAATTTATTAGCGGCATTACCAACTACTCCACTTAATGCATTATTTCCCGTTGCAGCAAATACACCACCACCTAAACTATTATCTCTACTACTTGATAATTCTCTTTTATTATTACTTTTAGATGATAAATCTTCATTTATAACTATTTGAATAATATCACCCACTTGTAAATCTTTTTTATCAGCAAATAAAGAAGTTCCTTGCATTGAATATAATGAACCTTTATTTTTTCTAGCTTCAGGTATTTTTTTAGGAATTTGAACTTCTGGTTTATCAAATTCTAATTCAGGAGTAGAAGTCGCCGCACATCCAAGAAAAAGCAAAGGCATAAGAATAAGAATACTATTTCGCATTTAATTTACTTTTCAATATAAAATCGATATCAACTGCAATTATTACTTCATTTAAAGTTTTTTTAACAAATGCCATTACACCGTATCTAACCATTAATGCATCTAGGTTTGTATTAACTTCACAAACTAGCACAACTTTATTTTCTATTATCTTAACATGTTTAACATTTTCTTGGCCTACTAAATCAACAGCTTTTTCAATTTCAACTAGAATTGCTTTTTCAACATCTTTTTTTATTTTTTCTTGTTTATCTTCTTCTATTTTTAATGTTTTTTTATTTTCTAGTTCTTTTTGTTGCTGCTCTTCAAAAGCTTTTCCTGTATAGTAGTAATAACCTCCAAATAAACAAACTAAAATAAGTAAAGATATAATCTTTACAATTTTTTGTTTTTTATTTCTTTTAACAGCAACAATCATAGTTCTATTTTATTACAAATGTAGTAAACAATATAGTTTTTACATTGTTTCTAGCAATTTCAGAATTAGAAGCTGTTACTTCATTTATTACATTATTAATATCTTGCATTAATTCATCTTTTAATAAATTTTTCCCACCAACAGTTAATAACTCTTCTGAACTTCGAGCACTAATTTGTGAAATTACAACATCAATTATTTCAGCTTTATAATTTTCAACAATAGCTGCAATTGTAGGCTCACTACTTTTCACAGAAAAAGATAATTTCATTAATTTTTCTTTACCTCTTGAATCAGTTAAATTTAAAACTAAATCATTAATATCTGCTTTAAATGAATCACCATTCTCATTTGCTTCTGCTTTTTGAACTTCTTGAGTTGCAGGGGCATTATTTCCTGAAAGTACACCTTGAGAATATAAAAAGTAGCCTCCACCAACAACTGCCAATAACAGAACAACAACTAAGGCTATTAATACAATTATTAAACCTTTTCCCCCACCTGCGCTTTTAACTTCTGGTGTAATTTCTTCTGCCATATTTAGTCCTTCTTTTCGTTTTTTATATTGTAATTTTCAAGCATTTGAGTAATAATTGATGCATTGGGCACACTTAAAAATTTCATTATTTGTGTTACATTACTCTCTTTTAATTTTATGAGTATATCAAAAACATCATCAATTTTGCCTTCACTTATCATTTGATTAAAAATATCAGCAGCAATCTTAGGTTTCATTGCATTATAAATTTTTGACGTCTTACTTTCTATTTCTAGTTTAATATCTTGTAATATTTCCAAATTCTTATCATGTAAATTTTTTATTTCATTTTTTTCTTTTTGTATTTGTGCAAGTATACCTTCTAACTCTTTTTTTCTTTCTTGATACTCTTGCTCTTTTTCATTATAAAAATTATTCAATTCTTTTTTTAACTCTATAACTTCAAATTTTTGCCTAGTTAAAGAACTACTTGTTTCTTCTGCATTTATATTTAATGTTACTAAAATTAAAATACATAATAATTTACTAATCAATACACTATCCTTTTATATATTTACTTTGAATATATTCATTAGAAGCTTCTTCTTCTGCTAATAAAAATTTTTTTATTCTTTCTTTCTTCTCTTCTTCAAGAATATATCCAAATTGTTCACTCTCTTTTTGAAGTTCTATAATCTCTTTAATAATACTTTCAATTTGTAAATTTATATTATTCTTTTCAATATTAAGTTTTTGAATATGCATTTTCATTGTATTTTTATGCATTGTCAAAATCATAAAATCTGATATTGCACCAATTCTTTCTACACTTGCAGTGGCTATACTATTTTGTGTTAATGAAATCTCAATATCTAATTTCTCAATTTTAGATTCTAATTGAGCTTTTTGCATTAATTTCTGATCAGTTTGATTTTTTTTTAGATTATATAATTTTTCAATCAAGATTAATTACCAAATACTAATATTATATTCCATAAATCTTTTGTATAAGTTTCCATATGATCCCCTATCCAAGGAAGTGAAATCAAAATAAAAGCTGAAACAAAAACCATTTTAGGAACAAAAGATAAAGAAGCATCACTTACTTGAGTTACTGCTTGAAATACTGAAATAATAAGACCAATAATCATACTTACGATTAATGAAGGTAGTCCTAATATCAATATTATTTTTACGGTATTTTCTGCAATTGCAATTAAATCCATAGTTAGTCTTTTATTTTTATTGTTATCTCTAAAGTTTTATTACTTAATAGCTTAGAAATCAGTTGAGCTAATTCATCAGTATTTGATGAACTAGAAACACTTATTGTATTACTACTTTTTTCTAATAAATCAGTTTTTTCGCTTTTTTCTTGATTTAAACCACTATTAGTGCAATTTAAAGCCTCTAATAAATCTTTTTCTGTTAAAGAATCTAATTCAAAAAATTCATCATTACTCATACTTTTTTCTCCTTGCAAAGATTCATTAGAAATTTCTTTTTTATCTAATTGATTCTCTTTATTATCTTGAATTTCATCTATTTTATTAGCAAAAATATCTTCTAGAAAATCTAAATCTTCAAATTCTTCATTGTCATCTTCATCATCTTCTATTTCTTCACCAAAATCGAAACCTGAAAATTCTTTTTTATCTTTAGCATCATCATTATTAATGGCTTTATCATCATAATCAAATGATATATTATTTAATCCAAAATTATCATTAAAATTCATTATATCATCAAATTCATTTTTAGATATTTCTGTTAAATTATTATCAATATCCCCCATTGAACTCAACATATCTTCAGGATCACTTAGATTAATATCATTTCTCATATCAAATAAATCTTCTAGATTTTCTTCTTCAACATTATTATCAATTTTAGTTTCTTGAGAAAGTTCTTCTTTTGCTAACAACTGGGATAATTCATCATCCAATTCTACTGTATCTTCTTTTTCAAGAGTTTCAGTTGAATCATCAAATACTGATTCTTTTGAATTTGAATTCATTTTTTTTTCTTCATCATGTTTTCGAAGAATATATTTAGGAATTTCTGACAAGCTATTTATTGATAAATCAGAAATACCACTATCAAGTAAAAACTCTTCTTCAATACCATCTTTTGGTGCAAAAAATTTAATTTTTTTATTTAAAGAATTTTTTTTTATAATTTTTTCATCATCGATTAAATATATGTCTTTTGGATTATTTTTAATAGTTTGTTTTAATTCACTTAAATCATCTATTTCTTTAATTAATGAGTCTTCATCAAGTTTAAATTTAATATTTGAATGTTCTAAAGTTTCGTGTATTTCTTTTTTAAAACTGTTATTACCATAAATGTAAATATTCAATATATAACCCTGCAAAATAATTTTATTAACCTAGATTATACCTTTTTTTATTAAATTTTCGATAAAATAAAAACAATTAATAATTAAGGATAATATTGAGATATTTTTTTATAATTACAATTTTATTATCTTCTTTGTATTCTCAAACTATCAAAGACATTTCCAACGTAATTGGAATAAGAGAAAATCAACTTATTGGATATGGATTAATTGTTGGACTTGCAGGAACTGGTGATAAATCAAAGTTCACAATGCAATCCTTACAAAACCTATTAAGAAACTCTTATATAAAAATTCCAGCAGGTTCAATTAACTCAAAAAATATTGCAGCAGTTATGGTAACAGCTGAATTACCTCCTTTTTCTAGACAAGGTGATAAAATAAAAGTAAAAGTTTCAACAATTGGAGATGCAAAATCTGTAGATAATGGAGAACTTTTAATTACACAGTTAAAAGGTGTTGATGGAAATGTTTATGCTCTAGCGCAAGGTACAATTTTAGCCCATGAGAATAATAAAACATCAGGTTTTATTTATGATGGAGCAACTGTTGAAAATGAGATTAATTTTAATTTAAGAGATGAAAATTCAATTCAGCTAAGCCTTTTAAAAAATTCTGCTAAAAATGCAGATTTAATCGAAACAAAAATAAATGAAAAATTTGGTGCAAAATTAGCAACTGCACTTGATACAAGAACAATTGAAATTATGAAACCAGCAAATATTTCAATTGTAAAGTTCTTATCTATGGTTCAAAATATTGAACTTGATTCATCATTTAAGAAAAAAGTTATTATAGATATGAGTAGAGAATCAGTTATAACAGGTGGAGATATCCCTATTGACCCTGTTACAATTGCTAGAGATACATTTACAATTAGAATTGATAAATCAGGGCTTAGTGATGCTGCATGGAATGATGCCAAACAAAACTCTGGAGTTGATATTGGTGATAATGTTAAAATTGCTGATAAACCTGTTATAAATATTGATAATGCAATGATTAATACAAAAGGAACACCTACAATATCAGATTTAGTAAGAGCAATGAAAGTAATGAAAGTACCAATGAGTGAGATTATTGATACACTTAAAATGGTAAAAGAAATGGGTGCAATCGATGTTGAGATTGAGGTAAGAGGATAATATGGCTGAATTTTTAAGTCAAGATGAAATTGATGCACTTTTAGATATAGCTGAACAAGGGGAGGATATTGATAACTCGCCAATTGAAAAGGTTATATCTAAAGAGAAAAATTATTCTATTTATGACTTTAAAAAACCAAATAGAATCACAGCAGATCAATTAAAAGCATTTTCTGCTATGCATGATAAAATGCTAAGAGATTTTGTTACAGATTTATCTTCAATGCTTAGAAAAATAGTTGATGTTAAACTTTACTCAATTGAGCAAATGACATATGGTGAATTTATTTTATCTATTCCTCAAATAACATCTTTAAATACATTATCTATTAAGCCTTTAGAGGGACGGATTGTAATAGAATGTAATCCTGCTATATCACATAAAATAATTGCTGAATTATTAGGTTCTGGTGCAGTAAATACAAGTGATAATATTGATAGAGAATTAACTGAAATTGAAATTGAAATACTTGAACATTTTTATAAAATGTTTATTAAAAATTTGTATAAGACTTGGCATGACGTTTCAACACTAAACTTTAAAATTGAATCAAGAGATACAAATGCAAATGCTATTCAAATTGTTTCAGATCATGAAATTGTTTTATTAGTGGTTCTTGAAATTACAATTGATGAAGAATCAGGATTTTTATCAATTTGTTATCCTATTTCATATTTTGAACCCTTATTAAATAAAATTGTTGAAAAAATATTTTCTGAAGGTAGAAATAGAAAAACAAGTAGAAAAAGAGATATTAAAACTTTAATTTCGGGTGCTAGGATGAAAGTTGAGTCAATTATGGCTGAAACTGAATTAACAGCATATGAAATAATGCATTTAAAAGAGAATGATGTTATTGTATTTAATAAAAATGCAACATCATCAACTGCAACAATATATATCAATAAAAAAGAGAAGTTTTCATCAATTTCTGGAATCTCAAATAATAGAAAAGCTATACAAATAAGAGCTAACTTAGATAGAGAAAAGCAAGAAACTCTTGATGCATTAAGAATGATGAGAGAAGAACGAGAATTAAAGGCAAAAGAAGCATCTGAAAATATCAGAAAACTTCTAAACCAAAAAGATGGCAGATAGGCTATCTTTTTTAATTAATTGATTCAATACTCCAAGAAATTGTCTCACCTGCATACATAGGCACTACATTTTCATTTTTATACTCATAAATAGCAGGAACAACAAAATCTTTTTTAACTAGGTTTATACTCTTACTTGTTAAATTCAAATTATAAATTTTTTGTGCATTTAACGAAACAAAAGCATTTAAATTTTCTAAACAATTATGTTTTTCAAAAAGCTCTACTAATACTTGTAAAGCAATAGGTGAAGTAAATACACCAGCAGCACAGCCACAAGACTCTTTCTTATGTTTTGGATGAGGAGCTGAATCAGAACCAAACATCAATTTTGGATGAGCTTTTAAAGCAGCATTCAATAAAGCTGTTCTATCTTCAGGTCTTTTTGCAATTGGTTTACAAAATAAATGAGGAGCTAGCATTCCACCTGCAACATCATCAAGTGTTATTAATAAATGATGCAAGGTAACAGTTGCATATAAATTATCATACTTATCTAATAATTCAACAGCATCTTTTGTAGTGATGTGCTCCATAATGATTTTTAAATCTGGAAAAGCTTTTGCAATTGCTTCATAAATTGGCATAAACTCTTTTTCTCTATCCATAACAAAACCATTTGTTTCACCATGAATACATAAAGGAATACCTAGCTTACTCATTGATTCTAAAGTTGGTCTTAAAACTTCTACATCCATAGAAGATACACCTGTTTCAGAATTTGTAGTAATTCCTGCTGGATATAATTTTATTCCAATAATATCATTTTTTACATCTTCTAAAAACTCATAAGAGTAATCATTTTTAAAAAACAATGTTACATATGCTTCAAAATTATCACCTTTACAAGCTTCTTTAATTCTTTGTTTATAAGATAACAAAGCTTCTTTTGTTGTAATTGGAGGCACTAAATTTGGCATAATTAAAGCACCACTAAAAGTATTAGAAGTTAAAGGTCCCACAAGTTTTAGCATATCACCATCTCTTAGGTGAAGATGCATATCCAATGGTTCATTTAATAAAAAAGATGTTGATGACATTAAATAGCTTCCTCATCTTGTTCACCTGTTCTAATTCTTACAATTTTTTCTATTGGTGAAACGAAAATTTTTCCATCTCCAATTTTTCCTGTTTTTGCAGCTTCTATAATCACAGATATTGTAGAATCTACATCTTCATCTGCAACAATTAACTCTAATTTGATTTTTGGTAAAAAATCAACCACATATTCAGCACCTCTATAAAGTTCACTATGACCTTGTTGTCTTCCGTAACCTTTTACATCAGATACAGTCATACCAGTTACTCCAGCTTCTGCTAAAGCATCTTTTACATCTTCTAGTTTAAATGGTTTAATTACAGCTTCAATTTTTTTCACTATTAATCCTTTTTTTAGTTCTTATATTTTAACAAAATTTTTTTAAATTAATATTATCTAGATTAAAAAATCTAAATAATATTATATTTTAGAATGCTCGTTTAAATTCTGGGTATGCTTCAAGTCCACACTCTTCAACGTCTAGCCCTTGCATTTCTTCATCATTTCCAGCTCTTAATGGCATTATTTTATTAATTATATATAAAACAATAAATGAACTAACAAAGGCAAAAATTCCAACTACTATTATTCCTTTTAATTGTCCTAACAATGTTATATCATCTCCATTTGATGCAAATAAGCCAACAGCTATTGTTCCCCAAATACCATTTACTAGGTGAACAGATAGAGCACCAACAGGATCATCGATTCTTAATTTATCAAATAAAGCAACACCAATTACAACCAATCCACCACCAATTGCACCAACTAAAATAGGTGTATAGATATCATATAAATCAGGTCCAGCAGTAACTGCTACTAATCCACCTAAAGCTCCATTTAAAATCATAGTAAGATCTAATTTTTTATACATAATTTGCATAATAATTGCAACCATAATAGCACCACAAAGACCAGCTGTATTTGTATTCATAATAGTTAAAGCAACAGCATCAGCATTTTCTTTACTTGCAATTGATCCTACACTTCCACCATTAAATCCAAACCAACCAATCCATAATAAAAATGCACCTAAAGTTACAAGAGGAATATTTGAAGCTGGAATTACTCTAATAGAACCCTCTTTTGTATATCTTCCTTTTCTAGCTCCAATTATTAAAATTGCGGCTAATAAAGCCCATCCTCCAGTACTATGAATTACTGTAGAGCCTGCTAAGTCATACATTGATAATTCTAAAACTGTACCTTCTAGAAAATTTGAACCCCAAGTAACATTTACAATTAAAGGATATAAAACAGATGCCATAATTACTGTAAATAAAGACAATGGAATTATTTTAGCTCTTTCACTAACTCCTCCACTCATTATATTTACAACTTTTCCAACAAATGCCATTTGAAACATAAATGCAGCCCATTTACTCATACTATCACTTCCGAAATCACCAAATGCTAACGAGTAACCAAATAGTAAAAAAGCCAAAGAGGCAATCGCATAAATAAGTGTGTTGATAGTTAATACCGCTGTAACATTTTTTGTTCTAACGATTCCTGCTTCCAGCATAGCAAAACCTGGAACCATAAAAATTATTAATGTCATTGCAAAGATTGCATACAGAGTATCTATTATGTAAGATATTGATTCAATGTCCATAATATTCCTTTATTTTTTAGAATATTATAACACTATTATAAAATATACAACAATCTAATGCTGTATATAAAGTATACATTTTGAGGAAAAAAGTATATTTTCCTCAAATTAATTAAAAATTAAACAGCTTCAGTTCCTCTTTCTTCTGTTCTAATTCTTACTACTTCATCTAAAGATGAAACAAATATTTTTCCATCTCCGATTTTTCCAGTTTTTGCCGAGTTTACAATTGCTTTGATTGTACTTTCTACCATTTCATCTTTTACAACTATATCAATTTTAATCTTTGGTAAAAAATCAACCACATACTCAGCACCTCTATAAAGTTCACTATGACCTTGTTGTCTTCCATAACCTTTTACATCGTATACACTCATACCTGTAATTCCAGCTTCAACTAAAGCATCTTTTACATCTTCTAATTTAAAAGGTTTAATTATTACTTCTATTTTTTTCATCATTTATCCTTAATTACGCTCTTTTAAATTCTGGATATGCTTCAAGTCCAGTTTCATGAATATCAAGACCATTTACTTCTGTCTCTTCATCAACTCTTAATCCAACAATTAAATCTAATATTTTCCATACAATGAAAGAAGATATAAACACAAATGCTCCAATTACAACTATACCTTTAACTTGAGCTAAAATTGCAACTTCTGGATTAAAGATACCAACAGCTAATGTTCCCCAAATACCTGCAACTAGGTGAACAGATAAAGCACCAACGGGATCATCAATTCTAAGTTTATCAAAGAATGGAACAGCAAATACAACTAACGCACCACCAACTAAACCTTCAATAAATGCAACATTCATACCTAAATCAGGTCCTGCGGTACAAGAAACAAGTCCAGCAAGTGCACCATTTAAAACCATAGTTAAATCAACTTTTTTATAAATAAGTTGAGTTAATAAAGCAGCCATAACAGCACCAGCACAAGCAGCCATATTTGTACTTGCAACTACTGAAGCAATTCCATCAATATCTTCTTTTGAACCTAATGCTAATTGAGAACCACCATTAAATCCAAACCATCCCATCCATAAAATAAATGTACCTAAAGTAGCCAATGTTAGATTTGAACCAGGAATTGGTCTTACTTGCCCATCTTTACCGTATTTACCTTTTCTTGCTCCTAGAATTAAAACCCCAGCAAGAGCGGCCCATCCACCAACAGAGTGAACAATAGTAGAACCAGCAAAGTCAGAGAAACCAGCAATTAATCCACCTAACTCAGATCCACCCCATGACCAGTGACCTTGAATAGGATAAATTACACCTGATAAAACAACTGTAAATATTAAAAATGGCCATAATTTCATTCTTTCAGCTATAGTTCCAGAAATTACAGAAGCTGCAGTTGCAACAAATACTACTTGGAAAAAGAAGTCAGCCATTACAGGATAACCCATAGCTTCATTTGTTTTTCCAGATAACATTGCACCACTTCCGATAAATGCACTTCCTTCACCATACATTAGGTTATAACCTATAAAATAAAACATAATACAAGATATTGCAAATAACGCAATATTTTTTGTTAAAACCGTTGCGTTATTTTTTGTTCTTGTTAAACCAGCTTCCAACATAGCAAACCCAGCTGCCATCCACATTACAAGGATTCCTGCAAATACAAACAGAAAACCATCTAAAATATATTTTACATCAGTAAAATTTTCCATAAGACTCCTTTGTCAAATTATCTACTCAAATTATAGAAATTTACATTCAAAATGTAAACAATTTGGTGTATATTTTTTATACAATTGTAATGTTTTTCATAAAAAAGGCTCAAAAGTTATCTATTAATATTTTTATTATATAATCATAATTAAATTATCTTTTATAATATATAGGTTAAAAATGTTTGAAAAATTTCTTAATAAAATTAAGGGCACAGAAGAAGAACTAATAAAAGAGTTATTAAACCCTTCTTTAAATTTAAAGAAAGTAGATAAAATTATTAATTCAATAAATGTTGATTTAAATACTCTTTCTTTGAACAACGAATTAGTTTTTCACCTTTGTTGTAAAAAAGATTTATTTCAATCTGTATCATGGTTCTTAGAAAATCAAATTGATATAGAAATTATGAATGATCAAAAAGAAACAGCAATATTTTATGCAATACAATCTAAAAGTACTGCTATCTTACAATTATTAGTAGAGCACAATATAAATATCAATCATCTAAATATATATAATAGAACCGCCTTACAAGATGCTGTAATTAGTGCAAATAGTACTAGAGTTGTTAATTACTTATTACAAGTAACATCATCTGTTGCAAACTGTGATATTCATGGAAACAATCTTATTTTTGATGCTGTTGCAAATGGTAGTATTGAAATAATAAAGAAAATTGCTTCAATTGATACAATTAATATAAATCAAATAAATGAAGACGGAAATACAATTTTACATAAAGAAGGTGTATTAAGGAATACAGAATTATCTATTTTATTAATGGAACTAGGTGCAAATCCAACAACTTTAGATAAAAGTGGAAAAAGTTTTTTATTTTATGCAATTTCAAAAGGAATTGATAGTCTTGAGATAATTGAAAAAGCTATTAGATTAAAATATAATATTAATACAAAAAATGCTCAAAATAAAACCCTATTAATGGAGTCTATAAGTTGTTTTCTAAATACACCAAAAGAGAATGAACAATTAAGAATTAGTCACTTAGAAATGGCAAGAGAACTTATGCGATTAGGTGTAAATGTAGATTCTCTAGATAATAGAAATGAAAATGCATTCTTTTTAGCAACAAGAAGTGAGGATAGAGATTTAATAAATCTTCTCTTAGAAAATGGAAATATTAATCTAAATCGTAAGAATATTGATGATGAAACTGTATTATCAATTTTAGCTTTAAATGGTAGTAGAAACAATGATTTAATTAACCTTTATTTAGAAAAAGGTGCCGATGCGAATATTGAAAACCACTTTGGAAAAACAATTATAGAAATATTAATTGATATCATACTTCATACAGAAAATAAAAAAGAGTTAGATTCTCAATATAAAGACCTATTAAATAAAGATGCAGAATATCCAACTGTTTTAGAAAATATATTAACAATTTCAAATGTTGATATTAACAAATTTAACTCTAAAGGAGAGCCTTTATTTTTTGATTCAATTCTTTATTTTAATTTTAAACTATTCAAACTACTAAGAACAAAAAGTATTAATCTAAATCAAAAAGACAAAGATGGAAATAATATAATTCTTAAACTTATGGAATATAACAATAAAAATTTAATTAAAGATAAGAAACTATATTTAAATACTATCAAAAGTCTTATAAATTCAGGTGTTGATATAAATGCGAAAAATAAAGAGGGTTTTACTGCTCTTCATATTGCTGTAGGTGAAAAGTGTGAATATACACTTAGATTATTATTAGAAATGAGAGCTGATTGTTTAGCTACTGATAATAAAGGCCGAACAATAATGCATAATTGTGTTTGGAAAAATACTAGCAAATATTTCAATCTTATAAATCACTTCAATAAAGAGATTATAAATATTCCCGATGCCTTTGGTATTAGACCTATAAATTATGCTGCATTTATGGGTAAAAAAGATTTAGTTATTAAAATGCTTGATGCTGGTGCCCTTGTTACAAATTCTACTAAAAAAGATCCTAAAGTTTTATACTCTTTAGAAAAATTCCATGCAAATATCCTTAATATTACAAATAATGTAGAAAATGGTGTAGATAAAAATAATCTAAAATTACTTGCAGAAAATATGATTAGTGAATTTAATATAAAATCATAAAATCAACATCTGTATATTTAACATACAGTATTTACTTATTTATTTCTAATTCTTTTCATATAATTAAAAAAAATAAACAGGATTTATTATGAGAGAATTTTTCGAGACATATATACAACATCAAGAAGATATAGAATATTTTCTACAAGAAAGTTTAAAAAATCTTGGGAATCTATCAAATCATAAAAAAAATGATTTTAAACAATTATATAAAATATTCCCTTCTTTAGAGTTAGTTTATATAGTAAATAAAGAGACTAAAATACAAACATCTGAAAATTTTTATAGATATAAAAATGATGAAAATGCAAAAGATAAAGATAGAGCTCACTTAATATCTAAGTTACACTTTAAAGAATCAAATATTGCTTTTTCAAAACCTTATATAAGTAGTGCTACAAGAAGTAATTGTGTAACCATAACAATAAAAGAAGGTGAAGAAATCTTTTTCTTAGATTTTCAAATTGATATTTTATTACAAAAGTTAAATCTTATTGAATTAAATAAACCATTTCATAGTATTACAAAAGGATTTTATATTCTTGCTGGATTTTCTATGATGATTTTATCAATGCTAACAATTGTGTTTTCATTGTATGATTTTGCTGTTTATCTTTTTTCAAAACATGATTTATCACTTGAAATGATATTCAAACCAATTATTGCATTAACACTAAGTATTGCCATATTTGATTTAGCAAAAACAATACTAGAACAAGAAGTATTTTTTAAATCATATTCAAAAAATTCTAGAGTTGAAACAAAAATTTTAACAAAATTTTTAACTACTATTATTATTGCCTTATCAATTGAAGCTTTAATTGTTGTATTTAAAATAGCTATTAATGATTATGTTCAAATGATAAATGCATTTTATTTAATTGCAGGAATTGCCTTGATTCTTATTTCACTTACAGTATTTATTCACTTTTCAACAAAAAGAACTAGATAATTCATAAAAGAATTATCTAGTAATTAACTTATAAAGGAATAATAATTTCAAATTTTGCTCCACTAAACTCTTGATTTTTATACTCATACTTTTCATTAAACACTCTTATTGTTCCACCTATATGTTTAGACATAATTTCTTGACACATATAAAGACCTATTCCTGTTCCTTTACTTTTATGTTTAGTAGTAAAATATGGTTCAAAGATTCTATCTATTATTTCTTCACCAATTCCACCTGCATTATCTTTTATTTTTATAATATAATTCTCTTTTTCTTTGTATCCATCTATAAAGATATATCTTTCAATCTCTTTTTTAAATAACTCATCTTTAGCATTATTTAAAATATTTATAAGTACTTGTAGTAACTCATTTTCAAAACTAATTATCTCAATATTATCTATATTTTTAATTACATGAATATTTTTGTCTGTAAAATCCATTGTATGTAGTTTTAATAATTTATCAATTAAATCTTTTGTATAAAAAGGATTCTTTTTTTTATTTGGACAAAAATAGTATTGAAAATCATCAATAGTATTTGACAAATAATTTGAAGTATCCACTATATGATTAAGTGATTCATCACAATCTTTATCATCAAGAAGACCTAACTCTTTTTTTAGTTTTATAGAAGATGCGGCAATTGTTATCATTGATAAAGGTTGTCTCCATTGATGGGCAATATTACCTATCATTTCTCCCATAGCAGCCATTTTATTTTGTTGAAATAAGATTTTATTTTTTTCATCATTTTTAACAATTTCTTCATCAATTGTTTGCTGTAAAATTATATTGAGTTCTTTTAATCTTTTTGTATATAAATAATACCCAATAATAAAAATTGTAAAACATAAAAATAGTAGAAAAGAAATAAGATAAAAAAATGCATTTTTCTTAAATTCTATAATTTCTGAAATATCAATTTGATTTAAATCTTTAAATATTAAAACATTAGCTAATTTTATTTCATTTTCAATTATTGGAACATTTATGATTAGTTTTTCATCTTTTATTATATAGTCTTTTATTTCTAGTAACTTATCTATTTCTCTATGCTCTAAATAATCTAATATAGCTTGTGATACAGATAGATTTGCCACATAATGATTTTGTAAAAATATTTTTGTAAAACTATTATCTTTTAATTGTTTTGTAAAAATACTATTAACTAAGATTATTGGATCAACTCCATGAGTATTTCTTAACTCTCTTGTTATAGAATTAAAATGAGTTATACTTTCTAAAACACCAATAAATTTATCATTTTTGTATAAAGGAATCATTGATTTGAAAGTTATATCATATATTCCCACACTAATAGTATTTTTTATAGAAGGATTTTTTAGTAGTTCTTGTAGATCTAATCTAAAGTTTTTTATCTTATCATTTTTATTATCAGTCCAACTTCTATAAACTGAAAAGCCATCTTTATTTATAATTTGAAACCATACATTTTTAAAATCTGTATATTCTTTCATTTTTTGAGATAATTTATCTAAACTATAGTCAGCACTTTCATTATTTAAAAGGATATCTTTTATTCTTTCATCTTCAGCTAAAGTAAGAGCAATTGCTAAAGTTGCATTCTTTTTTGTTTGAATTAATGAGTTTGATTTATCTTTAAAATTTTGACTTATACTTTTATATTTTTCATTTAATAACTCTTTTTCTTTTTGTAAAATTGAATAACTCCCCAATAAAACAACAGTAAGACATATAATAATTAATATAAAAAGATTTGAAATAAGATATCTGTTTTTTTTCAAGTATAACTCTTTTGTACTTTTATTTTTTATTATACATAATAATTTATTAAAACACTTTATTTGTTTTTTTAATTATAATTGTTTATTTTTTATACATTTTTTTATAAAATATTCATTTTTATACAGTATAATATTTACTAATATGTAATTCTTTAGATTTAGAAAAGGTAATATAACATGCAAGAATATATAGCAAAAGATAGTATTTCAAAAGAGATATTAAACTCGGCAAAACTTTTACAAGCGGTGGAAGTAAACGCTTTAATTTTAGGTGGAAGTGGTGTGGGTAAAAAATCTTTAGCTAAATATATATTACCAAATTCTGAAGTTTATCAAGCAAAAGATTTACAAAAAGACATCATTGATGACATGGTTGCATTACAAAGCAGAGCTATTATTGTAGACAAAATACATGAGATTACAAATATTGATGTCTTTTTAAGATGGTTAGAAGAAAATAATATAAGATTAATTGCCATTTCAAATACTGAAAATTTAAATCAGAAGTTAAAAGATATCTTTTCTATAAATCTTGAAATTCCAGATTTAATAAAAAGAGAAGAAGATACAAAAGCCTTAGTTAGTAAATTCTCTTTTGAAGCTAGTTCTATTTTGGATATGCCATTAATTAATCACTCAAAATTAATTATAAATGTATCAAATAACACTCATAGTTTACGAAAATCTATATATTTTTCTTATCTTTTTGAAACAATAGGTGAACATGAAATTTTAATGTTTTTAGAAAAATATATAAGTGAAAATTTACATGGTGAGAATTCATATAAAGAGTTATCATATATCTTTGAAGTGCCTTTATTAAAAGCATCTACTAAAAAATATAAATCTCAAGTTCAAGTAGCAAAACACTTAGGCTTAAATAGAATTACTCTAAGAAAAAAACTAGAAATTTAT